>CAYLNM010000107.1:0-15729 GCA_964385045.1 uncultured Isosphaeraceae bacterium | reverse complement strand
CCCGCGTTGACGCTGCGCCGCGGCGGGCTACCATTCGGGATTCCCGTTTCGGCGCCGTCACGGCGTCCGACGGGAGATCCTGCGGATGCACCGGTCGCCGGTCGGGCTCGCCCGGGCGGCGTCCCGACGTCGGACGAAGGGAGCCGCCGTTGAACGATCCGGACGTGTCCGCTCCCTCCCGCTGACGATGCCGCGGCGTCGCCCGTCGGCGGGACGGACGGACGACCGCGGCCTCGGCCGCTCGACATCACGCTCTGCGTCGCCCGCGGCGGGCGTCGCCCGCGGACCCTCGTCCTCACGGGGCACGAATGGTCCACGAACCCGGAGCACGCGCTTCACGCCGACGCTTCGCGGTCCGCCCTCCTGGCCGGCCGCGACGCCGAGGCCACCTCGACCTCACCCGTCACCCCCGTACACGCGAGTCCCCACATGGCCCTCGACCTCTCCAAGTTCCGGAACATCGGCGTCTGTGCCCACATCGACGCGGGCAAGACGACGGTGACCGAGCGGATCCTGTACTACACCGGCCGCAACTACAAGATGGGCGAGGTGCACGAGGGCACCGCGACCATGGACTTCCTCCAGGAGGAGCAGGAGCGCGGCATCACGATCCAGTCGGCCGCGACGACCTGCCCCTGGATCTACAAGGACACCGAGTACACGATCAACCTGATCGACACCCCGGGCCACGTCGACTTCACCATCGAGGTCGAGCGGTCCATGCGGGTGCTCGACGGCGCGATCGTGGTGTTCGACGGCAAGGAGGGCGTCGAGGCCCAGTCCGAGACGGTGTGGCGGCAGGCCGATCGCTACGGCGTCCCGCGGATCTGCTTCATCAACAAGATGGACAAGATCGGCGCCGACTTCGACTTCTCCTTCAAGTCGATCAAGGAGCGGCTCGGCGTGAAGCCGATCGCGGTGCAGCTGCCGATCGGGGCGAGCGACTCGTTCCAGGGGATCATCGACCTCCTCGACATGAAGGCGTACTACTTCGACGAGGGCGAGCTCGGGGCGATCGTCACCGAGAAGGACATCCCCGACGACCTGAAGGAGACGGCCGAGGTCTACCGCCACGAGATGGTCGAGAACGCCGTCGAGATGGACGACTCCCTCATGGAGAAGTACCTCGAGGACGAGTCGTCGATCACCGTGGACGAGATCAAGGCCGCGCTCCGCAAGGGCACGATCGAGCACAAGTGCCACCCGACCTTCTGCGGCTCGGCCCTGAAGAACATCGGCGTGCAGCGCGTGCTCAACGGCGTCATCGACTACCTGCCGGATCCGACCCAGGTCCCCGAGGTCAAGGGCACCGACCCGCGGGACAAGGAGATCGAGCTGACCCGTCCGCACAGCCCGGACGCGCCGTTCTCCGGCCTCGTCTTCAAGGTCGTCTCCGACACCCACGGCGACCTGTCCTACGTCCGGATCTACTCGGGCCGGCTGCCCCGCGGCACCCGCGTCCTGAACCCGGGCAACGGCAAGAAGGAGAACGTCTCGCGCATCTTCGCGATGCACGCCAAGGACCGCGAGGCGCTCGACGTGGCCGAGGCCGGCGGCATCGTCGCCGTGATCGGCCTGCGGAACTCGATGACGGGCGACACGCTCTGCGACCCGGACGACCCGATCATCCTCGAGCGGATGGAGTTCCCCGAGCCGGTGATCTCGATGTCGATCGAGCCGATCACGGCCGACGACAAGAAGAAGCTCGGCGAGGCCCTCACGACCATCAAGCGCGAGGATCCGTCGTTCCAGGCCAACTACAACGACGAGACCGGCGAGACCATCATCGCCGGCATGGGCGAGCTGCATCTCGAGATCATCAAGAACAAGCTCGTCCGCGACATGAAGATCGGCGTGAACGTCGGTCAGCCGCGGGTGAGCTACCGCGAGGCGATCTCGGGTCCGGCCGAGGAGGTCCGCGGCAAGTTCGTCAAGCAGACCGGCGGTCGCGGCCAGTACGGCGACGCCGTGCTCTCGGTGTACCCGTGCACGGCCGAGGAGGCCGAGGCCGAGGGCCTGGAGATGAAGGACGGCATCGCCTTCGTCGACAAGATCACGCAGGGCGTCATCCCCCGCGAGTACATCCCGTCGGTCGAGACCGGCATCCGCAACGCGGCCCGCTCGGGCATCCTGGGCGGCTACCCGGTCCAGAACATCAAGGCCGAGCTCGTCTTCGGCTCGTACCACGACGTGGACTCGAGCCAGGTGGCGTTCGAGCAGGCCGGTGCCCTCGCCTTCCGCGAGGCCTGCACCAAGGCGGGCCTGGTGCTCCTGGAGCCGATCATGAAGGTCCAGGTCACGACGCCTGACGAGTTCTTCGGCACCGTCTCGGGCGACCTGGCCAGCCGCCGCGGCCAGATCGTCGACTCGGAGGTCCGCGGCGTCACCCGCGTGATCAACGCCGAGGTGCCGCTGAGCGAGATGTTCGGCTACACCACCGTGCTCCGCGGCCTGACCCAGGGCCGGGCCAGCAGCACCATGGAGCCGGGCGAGTACCGCCCGATGCCGGAGAACCTCAAGGCCCAGGTGCTCGAGAACGCCTGAGCCTCGGGAGCCGGGTCGGGGCCTCGTCGCCCCGGCCACCATGGACGTGACGTCCCGCGGGGCGGTGCCGGTGACGGCGCCGCCCCGCGGTCGTCCGGGGGGCACGAGGCGTCGGCCCGTGGCCCGCCCGGGCGCCCCCGGCCAGGGGCGACTCGGCGGGCGGCGCCGGCCGATCGACCACCGATCCGCGGCCGCGACCGCGGTAGACTGCGCGCCCCCGCCGCGTTCCCCGCGGCTCCGGCGCGTCCGCTTCCGAGGCCCGTCCCCACCATGCCCCTGCCCCGACGAGGTTCGCGACGCGACGACTTCGCGAGCGAGGACCGTCCGCCCCCGCGTCCCGGCCCCCCGCCGCTCGCGGCGGTGGCGACGGCGGTCACGCTCATCGTGCTCGTGGCCGCGGTGCGCACGTGGACGGTCCATCGCCCGGTGGTCCTGGAGCGGGCCGCCGAGGCGCGGGCCGTCCTCGACGGGACCGAGCCCGCCGTGCGTTCGGCGGTCCGAAGGGCGCCGGCCTCGGCGCCGCTCGAGGACGTCGCGGCCGCGGCCGAGCGCACGCCCCTCACCGAGCGGGCATGGCGCGACGAGATCCTGCCCGCGGCGCGGCGGCTGGCCCGCACGGACGCCGAGCGGGCCGAGGTGCTGGAGTCGGTCCCGGCGGTGGCCCGGCCCGCCCTCGGGACGGGGCTGGCCTGGGACGCCCTGGCCCCGGAGGTCCGGGCCGCCGAGGGCATGCCGGGTCGTTCCGGCTGGGAGCGGCTGCGCAGCGACCTCGATCGCCTCGAGACCCCGGCGGTCCGGGCCGCGCGGGAGGCCCTCGGCGCACTCGAGCCCCGGCTGCTCGACGCGGCCGAACGCGGCGAGCCGCTCGCGGCGGCGGCGGCCCTGACCCGCGGCACGGTGCTGACCGACATCCGGCTCCGCGAGGTGCGGGCGGCGGGCACCGCGGTGGAGACGGCGGAGGATCACCGCCGCCGCATCGGGATGCGGATGCTGGCTCTGGCCCTCGCCGCCGCGGCGGCGTGGTACGCGGTGCGGCGCGAGCGGCGGGCCAGGCGGCGGCGCGACCGCGCCCGGGACGACTCGCCCCTTCGCCGCGATCGGCACGAGCCGGCTCCCGACGGCGGGGCGGCGCTGACGATCATGTTCGTGGGGGCGGTGCTCCTCGCCTCCCGCCTGCTCGTCGAGCCCGCGGTGCCGGGCTCGGTCACCTGGGGCCTGGCCGAGCTGGTGGTCCTGCACGTGGCGGCCTCGCTCTTCGTGCCCTGGTGGGACGTGCGGGAGTCGGTGGTGCCGTTCGTCCCGCTGCTCGTGGCGTGGGTCGTCGCGTTCATGGTGCCGGGCGTGGCCGACGGTCCGGCGGCGGGCGGCCTCAACCCGTTCGACCGCGTGGTGATCGCGATGCTGAGCCCGATCGCCCTGCTGCCGGGCGTGCTCGTGGCCGGCTGGCGGCAGCGGGTGCGCGACGACCTCGCCGAGCAGGAGGAGCTGCGCGGCCGCATGTCCTTCGTGGACGACGAGCTCTCGCGGGCCCGCATCGTCCACGACGCGATGTTCCCGCCGTCCGTCGACGGCGAGGTGCGCTTCGAGTACACCTACGAGCCGATCCACGAGATCGGCGGCGACTACGTCCATGTGCACCGCTGCGACCGGACCGGCCGCATCACGGTGACGCTGCTCGACGTCGCGGGGCACGGCCTCGCGGCCGCCCTCACCGTGAACCGGCTCTTCGGCGAGCTCGAGCGGATCCTCGCCGAGGACGCGTCGGCGACGCCGCGCGAGATCATGGAGCTGCTCAACCGCTACATCCACCTCACGATGTCGCGACACAGCATGTTCGCCACCGGGACCTGCATGACCCTCGACCCGAGCCGCGGCGAGCTGCGCTGGGTCAGCGCCGGGCACCCCCCGTCGATCCTGCGGCGGGCGGATGGCGCCGTGAGCGAGCTCGAGACCACCACGATGCTGCTCGGGGCCCTCGGGCCGGGGGACTTCGAGTCGATCGAGGAGTGCACCACCCTCGGCCCCGGCGACGTGGTGATCGCGTACACGGACGGCGCCTTCGAGGCCCGCAACGCCGCGGGCGAGCAGTTCGGCATCGACCGGATCCGCGGGCTGGTGACCTTCGACACGCCGCCGCGGAGCTGGTCGCGCTTCCTCGCCGGCGCGGTCGAGAATCACCACGGCGGGGCGGCCGACGACGACGTCCTCATCGCCTCCCTCACGCTCACGAGCCTGCGGGTGGAGCGGTCGGCGTGAGCGACGCGGACCGCGTCGAGGAGCCGCCGGACGGCCTGCGGCCCGGCGAACGCGCCCATCTCGCGGCCGCGGTCCGGCTCGCGTGGCGGTTCCGCGGCCACGTCGAGCCGAATCCCTGCGTCGGCTGCGCGATCCTCGACGCCGAGGGCCGGCGCGTCGCCCTCGCCGCCCACCGGCGGTTCGGCGGCCCGCACGCGGAGGCGCTGGCTCTCGCCGAGGCGGGACCGGCGGCCCGGAACGGCACCGCCATCGTGACGCTGGAGCCGTGCGCCCACCACGGCAAGCAGCCGCCGTGCACCGACGCCCTGCTCGCCGCCGGCGTGCGACGCGTGGTGTGCGCGGTCGCCGATCCGCACCCCGAGGCCGCGGGCGGCGCGGCGCGGCTCGCGGCCGCGGGCGTCGATGTCGCGTGGGCCCGCGGCGACGTGGCGGCGTGGCGACTCGCGGCGCCCTTCGTCCACCGCGTGCGGACCGGCCGGCCCTGGGTCACCGCGAAGTGGGCCCAGACGATCGACGGCCGGATCGCGGCCCGGGGCGGCCACAGCCAGTGGATCAGCGGTCCCCGCAGCCGGCGGATGGTGCACCGGGCCCGCGGCCGGGCCGACGCCGTCCTCACCGGGCTCGGCACCGTGCTCGCCGACGACCCCGAGCTCACGCCACGCCACGGTCGTCCCCGCCGCGTGCCGGTGCGGGTGGTGGCCGACCCCGGGGCGGAGACGCCCGCGGACGGCCGGCTCGCCTCCACGGTCGCCCTCGGGCCGGTGCTCGTCGCCGCCCGCGCCGACCGCGTCGACGGCGGCGATCCCGCGGCCACGCGACGGGCCGACCGGCTGCGGACCCACGGCGTGGAGGTCCTCGCCCTGCCCGCGGATCCCGCCGGCGGCGAGGGCATCGACCCGACGACGCTCCTCGAGATGCTTGCGGTGCGGGGGGCGACCCACGTCCTCGTCGAGGCGGGCGGGACGCTGGTCGGGCGGCTGCTCGCGGCCGATCTCGTCCAGACGGCGTGGGTCTTCACCGGCCCGCGGCTGCTCGCCGACGGCGATGCCCGTCCCCCGGCCGATGGGATGACGCCGGGACGCATCGACGAGGCGATCCCGGGGCGACTGGTCGACCTGCGGCGGCGGGGCGAGGACGCGGTCGCGTGGTGGCGCGTGGGCTCGGCGGCGGCGGAGGACGCGCGGGCGGGCGAGCCGGCGGCGTGAGTCCGTCGGGGCGGCTCGTCGCCGCCGCCGCGCTCCGTCGCGCCGCGTCGCCCGTCGCCCGTCGCCTCAGTCGCCCCGCAGCGCGGCCGGATCCAGCGGCGGCTCGATGCCCGCGGGATACAGCCGCAGCAGTCCGTCGCCGGCGTCCATGATCCAGGCCTCGCCCTCGCCCGCCGACGCGATGCGCACCGCGTGCAGCGGCCGGGCCCCGAAGTCCTCGAGCACCACGGTGACCGCTTCGCCGGGCGGCAGCGTGCCCTCGCGCACGCTCGGGGCCCGCACCTCCGCGAGCAGGTCGAGCAGCCGGTCGGGCCCCTCGGGGTCGATCGCGCTCGGCTCGCCCGGAGCGTCGCCGCCGGCCCCCACCGCCATCGTCCAGCCCGCGCCGGCCCGCTCGAGCACGATCTCGCGGTCGGCGGAGAGGATGCGCACGCGGCCGACGTCGGCCGGGGCGGTGCCGGTGGCGGTCGGGTCGGCCCACGCCTGGGGCGGCCGTGCGATCGCCCGCACCACGCTGCCCGGGATCCGCACCACGACGGGCCGGTCGTCGATCCGGCCGAAGCGATCGCCGGTGCCGGCTCCGGCCGGCGCCCCGATCGCCAGCGTCGTCGTGCGCGGCGCCCGGCCGGGCTCCTCCACCGTCACCACCACCTCGGCGATGGGCGGATCGAGCCGGAACCGCCCGAGATCGTCGGGCCGGTCGAGCACGAAGCCCGCGACGCGGGCGCCGGCGAGCTCGCCCACCAGCTCGTCGAGCAGGATGGGATTCAGCCGCGTGGCGTAGGGCTCGGCCATCCGCCAGCGGCGCCGCTCGCGCTCGAGGCGGATCGCCATCGCGCCCTCGCGCAGCTCCACCGAGCGGAGCGTGTCCAGGGCGACGTCGCCGAAGATCGAGCGCTCCCGCCACTCCTTGGGGTCCATGCGGACCGCGCGGTCGTGCAGGCCCGTGTCGACCACGAGCACGCGGTCGTCGCCCGCGAGCCGGGCGTAGGCCCGTCCGCCGATCCCCCGGCGGCCCAGCTCGATGGTCCGCTCGATGGTCCGTCCGGCGGGCCGCTCGGTCGTCGACTCGAGCGGCGCGTCGTCGTCGTCCTCCTCCGCCCGCCATCGCACCGTGAGCCGGGCCCGCGGCGGCTCGAGGCCGAGCAGCTCGGCGGGAGTCTCGGCGGCGTCGTCGCCGAGGTCCGCGGCCTCGATCACGTCCCGGGCCCGCAGCTCGCGGGCGAGCGCGATCGTGCGCTCCATCGAGAAGGGGTCCACCGGGTGCTCGATCGGCTCGACCTGTCGCCAGTCGCGGCCCTCGCCCCGCACGAAGCGGCGGCGCGGCTCGCCGTCGCGCTCCACGACGAGCTCCCTCGCCTCGCCCTCCGGCCACGCCGGGGCCCCCGCCAGCGGCGCGGCGTCGTCCGGCGCCCCCGCCACCGCGAAGACCGGCTGCGGCGCACCCGCGGCCGCCCGGCCCGAGGCGGGTCGCACCCGCTCCCACGCCACCGCGATCGTCACGAGGACGATCGCCGCCAGCCACCATCCGGCCACCGCCCGCCAGCTCATGTCGCCCGCCTCCGCCACCAGCCGGCCGCGAGACCGAGCACGACGAGGGCCGCCGGCAGCACGAGCACGGTCGCGATCGCCCACCGGGTGCGGACGGTGCCGTCGACGCCGCGGAGTCGCGCGACCTGCCCGCCCGCGGCGCTGGCGACGACGAGCTCGTCCTGACCCGCGAGCCACGCCACCGAGGCGAGCGCGAGCTCCTGGTTGCCGGGGCTGACGAGGGCCGCCCGTCCGCCGCCGAGGTCCGCGATCGCGTCCGCGGTGCGGCTGCGCATCCAGCCGCCCGAGCCGACCACCAGCAGCCGCTGCCGCCCGGTGAGGCCCGGAAGTCCGGCCCCGGGGCCGGCCGGGTGCGGCCGCTCCACCGCGACCACCAGGGGGACCGGCGCCTCCAGCGACTCGCCCGGCGGCGGGGCCGACGGCAGGCCGCCGGCACCCCACTCGTCCTCGCGCCAGCGGCCGGGCTGGGGCTCCGCGGCCGCGACGACGGCGTGCGTGGCGCCCGTGGTCGCGCCCGCGGCCGGGCCCTCGCCGTCGCCGCTCGCGTCGCCGTCGTCGTCGTCGTCCGCATCGCCGTCGTCGCCCGCACCCCCGGCGCCCCCCGCCCGCAGTGGCACCGGCAGCGGCAGCGTGAGCCGTTGGCCCTCGAGGGCCCGGGCGAGCGGGTGCGCGGGGGGAAACGCATCGAGGGCGAGGACGGCCTCGACCGAGAACGCGCCCGCCGTCATCGGGGTCGCCTCGAGCACCACCTCGCCCACGTCGGCCGGCACGCCGGCGTCCTCGGCCACCGCGGCCCACGGCTCGCGCATCCGCATGCGGGGACGCAGGCTCGGGTTGAGCGACAGGACGACCGACTCGCCGGCCGCGAGCAGGCCGCGGGTCGCCTCCAGCAGTGCCCGCTCGCGATCGTCGAGCTCGAGGCCGTCGCGCCGCAGCGGCGGCACCACGAACCAGGTCACCGGCTGTCCGGGCTCGATCACCGGCCGCTCCTCGCGGTCGACGGCCCACTCCCGGACCTCGATCCGCGAGCGCTCGAGCGCGGCCCGCAGCCCGGCGACGTCGGTGGCGTCCTGACGCGGCGCGAGCATCGACGCCGGGTCGACGTGCACGAAGACCGCGGTCGGCATCGCGTCCACGAGCAGCGAGCGGATCGCGGCCGAGATGACCTGCTCGCCCTGGAAGCGCCGGTCGAACGTCGCCGAGCCGGCCCCCGCGTCCAGCGGCAGGCGCGGCAGCAGCTCCTCGGAGGGGATCACGGCCGCCCGGTCCGGGCCGAGCACCACCGCCGCCTCGCCCTCCTCGAGCCGGGCCGCGACCCGCGCGGTCTGCAGGTCCGGCAGGTCGACGAGCCCCTCGCTCGCGGTCACGAGCCGGGTGGCCAGCTCGCGGGCCGGTCCCGCCGCCTGCCGGCCGTACAGCCGCAGCTCGGCGGGAAGGCCGGATGCGCGACCCCAGTCGTCGAAGAGCGCGGCGAGGGCGAGCACCTGATCCGCCCACTGCGAGCAGGCCTCGCGGAGGATGCTGCGGGCGAGGTCGTACCGTGGCAGCGGGACGGCGTCGCCCGGGCGGCGGGCCGACTCGATCTCGTCGACCAGACGTCCCCCGTCGCGGGCGAGCACCCGCATCACGCCGAGCCGGGCCGTGACCGCCTCGCGGCCCGGGTCGTCCTCGGGCAGTCGCCGCAGCGCCCCCTCGAGGTCGACCGTGACCTGCTGGGCGTAGAGCATGAGCTCGTCGAAGGCGTCCGCCGCCGCGTCGAGACGCGTCTCGTAGCGGTCGATCGCGGATCGCTCCATCGCCTGCAGGCGGGCGAGCAGCGCCTCGTAGGCCGCGAGGCTCGCCGGGTCCGCGGGGTCCACGAAGGTGACCGTGAGGGCGTCGGAGGCGGCCCGGAACCGCCGCAGCACCTCGTCCACCTGCCGGCGGATCCGCGCGTCCACGTCCTCGCCCGCGAGCACGACCGCGATCCGCCAGTCGCCCTCGAGCCGCCCGAGCAGCTCGCGGGTCTGCGGGCTCAGCGAGTACGACCGCGTCTTGGTGGCATCGACGGTGAGGCGGACCTCGGGGCGGCGGGCGATCGCGATCAGTGCGCCGGCGACCACGAGGACCGCGAGGGCGCCGAGGGCGAGGCGGAGGGGCGCGGTGGTGCGGGGACGGCTCATCCGGCCTCCCGCCGCAGGGCGAGGCCGCGACCGGACAGGACCAGGCAGGCCCCGGCGAGCACGAGGAAGTAGGCGATCGAGAAGCTGTCGAGCAGGCCGCCGAGGAGCGTGCGCACGCGGACGAGCGGGTTCGCCTCCGCCGCCGCGGTCCCCACGAGGCGGCCGAGCCGCAGCAGCGGCGCCGCCGCCTCGCCCGGGGTGCGGGCGGCCTCGGCCGCGGCCGCGAGCCCGCCGAGGATCGGCAGGCCGATCGTGAGCAGCAGCAGGGCGAGCCAGGCGAGGATCGTGAGCAGGAAGGCCATCACCTGCGAGCCGGTGAGGGCCGAGGCGAGCAGGCCGCTGGCGACGAGGGCGGCTCCGAGCAGCAGCAGACCGAGGTAGCCGGCCACGATCTCGCCGTAGTCGGGCCGGCCGTGGCGCTCGACCGCGAGGACGAGGACGAGCGTCGGCAGCAGCACGAGGGCCAGGAAGGCCATCGCCCCGAGGAACTTGCCGGCCACGATCGTCCGCTCGCGGACCGGCGCGGTGAGCAGGATCTCGATCGTCCCGGACCGGACCTCCTCGCTGATCGCCCGCATGCTGATCGCGGGCGTGAGCAGCAGGAGCATCCAGAGCGCCGTCTCGAAGAAGAGCGCGAGCGATGCGGGCTGGCCGCTGACGAATCCGCGGCCCACGAGCTGCGGCCCGAGCACGAACCACACCGCGGCGGTGCACGCGAGGAAGAGCGCGGCGACGATCGCACCGGTCGGCGAGAGGATCGTCGCCTCGAGCTCGCGGCGGGCGATGGCGAGGACGGGCCTCATCGCGCGGCCTCCGGAGGGGATGCGGGCTCTGCGTCGGTTGCCACGGCCGACGTCGGGGCGGCCGGTCCGGCGGACGCGGCGGTGGCGGGCGCGCCGCCCGGCGTGGCCTGCGCCCCCGGGCCGCCGGGGCCGGGGGCATCGCCGGCCCCCCCGTCGTCCGCCGGTCCCGCGTCCTCGCGGTCGCGGTCGAAGCCGGTGCGACGGTCGTCCTCCGCCGCCGCGGTCACGATCTCGATGAACCGCTCCTCGAGGCTCGTCCGCACGCGGGCGAGCTCGGCGAGCGGGAGGCCGGCCTCGCCCAGGGCGGCGGCGAGCGCGGGGCCGAGGTCGTCGGCCGGCTCGTCGCCGGAGGCGGGCCGGCCGCGGACGCGCAGCGTGCACGAGGCGGCTTCCCCCGCGATCCCGGCGGTCGCGGCGGTCCCGGCCGTCCCGGCCGTCCCCGGGGCGGGCGACGGATCGGCGTCCTCGCGTCCGCGCGCGGTTGCCGCCGGGACGGGCTCGACCGCGATCACCCCGGCCACCGCCGCGAGCACGGGCTCGGCGCGGTTTCGGGGGGCCAGCACCCGGACCGACCACGCGGGACCACGGCCGTCGTCGCCCTGCCGCAATTCGGACAGCCGGCCGCGGGCGCGGATGCGGCCGCCGGCGAACATCAGGATCTCGTCGCAGACGCTCTCGGCCTCGGGCAGGATGTGCGTGGACAGGATGACGGTGTGCTCGCCCGCGAGGCGGCGGACGAGCCGCCGCACCTCGACGATCTGCCGGGGGTCGAGGCCGACCGTCGGCTCGTCGAGGACCAGGACGGGCGGAGCGTGCAGGATGGCGGCCGCGAGGCCGACCCGCTGCCGGAAGCCCTTGGACAGCTGGCGGACGAATCGCCGCCGCACCGACTCGAGGTCGCAGGCGGTGATCGCCCGGTCGATCGCGGCGGCCCGGTCGCGGCGCGGCACGCCGGCGAGGTCGGCACGGAATCGCAGGTAGTCGCGGACGCGGCTGCCCGGATCGATCGGCGTGGACTCCGGCAGGTAGCCGATCCGCCGCCGGGCCGCGAGCGGGTCGCGCACGACGTCCACCCCGTCGACCGTCAGCTCCCCCGAGGTCGGCGGGATGCAGCCGGTGATCATCCGGAGCGTCGTGGTCTTGCCCGCGCCGTTGGGACCGAGGAAGCCGTAGACGCCCCCGCCCTCGAGGCGGAAGTCGATCCCGGCCACCGCGCGGTGGCGACCATAGGTACGGGTGAGTCGGCGGGCCTCGATCATGCGTCCGTGCGTCCGGGGCCGGCAGCGGCGACTGCCGCGGGCCGGCATGGTACGGCTTCGCACGGACGTCCGTCGCGGGTGCGGCGGACCGCCGGGCCGGCCGCCGGAACGACGGCCCGCCCCCCCGGCGGCATCCGGCGGCATCCGGCGGCGTCCAGCGGCGTCCAGCGGCGGGCACGATCCGCCCCGCCGCGCTCGCGCGTCGCCGTCCGCGAGCGTGCGCGCCGCCGCTCGAACCGTCTATAGTCCGCGGCGTTCGCACGGAGTCGGCAGGATGCCCTCGCCACGACCGTCGCTCGTCGTCCCCCCGGACGACGCGGATCTCCTCGGCCGAGACCTGCTCTCGGCCCTCCAGTCCGTCTTCGACCTGCGGACGGATGCCGCCCCGCGCGAGTCCACCCTCTGCCTCGAGCACGTGGTCGGCGGACTCCGCCCGATCGAGGTGCTCGAGTCGATCGCCGAGGGCGTCGGGGTCTGGACCCCGGCTCCGCCACCGCCCCCGACCGCCGACGGCGGGCCGGGCGCCGCCCCGGCCGGCGTCTCCGCCGAGGAGGGTGGGCCCCTGCCCCCGGAGGCCGCCGACGGCCCGGTGACACCGACCGACGAGCTCGCGGGCCTCGTCTGGACGAGCCGGCGACTCGCCGCCCGCCGGGAGACCGTCCGCCGATTCTTCGCCCGCACCTGCCGGCTCGCGGCCGAGGAGTTCGAGCTCGGCGGGACCCTGGACGACCCCCGCCGCCGAGCGTCGCGCAAGTACGGCTTCGCGGCCGGCGACGCGCACTACGAGTGCGTGGTGTCCGTGCTCCGCGTCTCGGACGACGGACGGGTGGAGGCGGTCGCGGGGCTGCTGTGGGAGACGACCGCGAGCCAGCGGGTGCAGTCCCGCATCGACGCGATCGATGCGGCGGGGGCGGAGCTGCTGCGGATCGAGACCGAGTCCGTCGCGACGATGGACGTGCGGCAGCGGCTGCAGCGGCTCGAGGAGAAGATCGTCCGCTCGCTCACCGAGGTCCTGCACTTCGACGCGTTCGAGGTCCGGCTGATCGACCGGGAGAGCAACCAGCTCGAGCTGGTCATCAACCGCGGCCTCACCCCGCTGAAGATCGGCGAGGTCATCCACGTCGGCGAGCGCGGCAACGGCATCTGCGGATTCGTGGCCGCGACCGGTCGGCCGTACCTCTGCGTCGACGCGGCCGACGACCTGCTCTACCACGACGGGCTGGACGACGCCCGCAGCTCGATCACGGTTCCGCTGCGGCTGCACGACGACTCGATCATCGGCGTCCTCAACGTCGAGAGCGACCGACGAGAGGCCTTCACCGAGGAGGACCTGCGGTTCGCGGAGCTCTTCGGCCGCTACATCGCCATGTCGATGCACATCCTCGACCTGCTGGTGGTCGAGCGGTACACGACCAACACGCAGATGGCCGAGGTCGTCCGCAGCGAGCTCGGCGGGCCGCTCGAGGAGATCGACGCCCGGATCGCGGCGCTGCTCGCCGCGGTCGAGGCCCCCGCCGCCCGCGCGGAGGCCGAGCGGCTGACGGCGCTCGTCGCGTCCCTGCGGCGCCGCATCGAGCGGGGCGTCACCGGCCCGAGCTCGCTCATCGGGGCCGAGCAGGCGATCGCCGAGGCGGCCGAGCCCGACCCGGTGCTCATCGGCCGCCGCGTGCTCCTCGCCGACAACGAGGACGTGGTCCGCGACGCCATTCGCGACCTGCTCGCGAGCCGCGGCTGCCGGGTCACGGCGTGCGAGGGCGGGGCCTCGACGATCGAGCGGCTCGAGGCGATGGGCGCCGGCGGCGAGTCCTACGACATCGTGATCTCCGACATCCGCATGCCGGATCGCAACGGCTACGAGGTCTTCCGCGCGGCCCGCAGCGTGTCGACCGACCTGCCGGTGCTGCTGATGACCGGCTTCGGCTACGACCCGCACCACTCGATCGTGCGGGCGAGCGAGGAGGGCCTCGACGGCTTCCTGTTCAAGCCACTGAAGGCCCCCGCCCTGCTCGAGGCGGTGCGCAACGCGCTGCCGCGGCGGGAGGACTGACGCGGGCGGCTGGCGGTGGGGCCGGGAGCCGAGCCGCCGGTCCTCGGACCTCAGGCGTCCGGGCGCCGGGCCACCAGCGTCCGGGGCATCCCGTCCTCGTCCTCGACGAGCTCGGCGGCCTCGAGTCGCGGGTGCATGCCCGCCCACTCGACGAGCTGCTCCGCGTGGGCGGCGGCGCACTCGAGGACGAGCAGGCCGCCGGGCCGCAGCAGCTGCGGGGCCTCGCGGAGGATCGGGCGCAGGACGGCGAGGCCGTCGGGCCCGCCCCGCAGGGCGCGCTCCGGGATGAATCGCCGCACCGACGGCTCGACCTGCCCGCCGGTCCACTCGTGGTCGGGGACGTAGGGCGGATTGGACACGATGACGTCCCACGGCCCCTCGGCGTCGAGCCGGGCGGCGAGGGGTCCGCAGCCGTCCCCGCGGACGAGCTCGACGCGATCGGCGACGTCGAAGCGCGCGACGTTCCGCGCGGCGAGGGCCAGCACCTCGTCGGCGACGTCGGTGGCCAGCACCTGCGCCCGCGGCACGCCGAGGGCGATGCTGATCGCGACGCATCCCGAGCCGGTGCCGATGTCGGCAACCCGCGGCGCGGGCGCGGCCGTCGGCGGCGCGGGCTCGGGCTCGGCGTCGGCGCCGCCATCGTCGCCGGCGGGACCGTCGTCGCTGCGTCGAGCCTCGTCGTCCCCGCGGTCCGTGGCGACCGGCGGCCCGTCGGGGGTCGGCGCCGGTGCGGGCGAGGCCGCGCCGCCCGGATCGGCCACCTCGACTCCGTCCGCCCGCAGCTCCTCCACCAGCCGGTCGAGCCGCTGGAGGTCGAAGCGGTCGAACACCGACGTCTTGCCCGGACGCAGGAACCGCACCGCCCGCGCGACCAGCTCCTCGGTGCACGGCTGCGGGATCAGCGTCGAGGCGTCGACGAGGAAGTCGCGGCCGAAGAAGTGGGCGGTGCCGGTGAGCAGCTGCACCGGCTCGCCCTCGCCCGCGCGCGTGACGAGCGTGCGCAGGCGGGCGAGCTCCTCCGCGTCGGCGGGGCGGTCGGCCTCCATGTAGAGCCGCATCCGGTCGCACCCGAGCACGTGGGCGAGCAGCATCTCGGCCACGAGCCGCGGCGGCTCGACGCCGGCGGCGGCGAACCGGCCGGCCATCCACGTCAGCAGCCGCCGCGTCGTCCAGTCGCCGCCCGCGGTCACGGGACGGATGCCCGAACCGGCGGTCCCGGCGCCGGCCCCCTCCGCGGGCGGCCGCACCGCCGCGGGGCCGGTCGCGGTGGAGAACGGTCGTTCATGCATTCGGGCCGGATGATATCGGGCATCGCCGGCTCGTCCGGTTCGGCGGGCCCTTTCGCTCGGACGCGGGCGACATGCTGCTGTCGCCGACCTCGCTCCCGCTCCCGGGCCGGGGCGCGCGTGCGGACCGGCCACGATCGGGCAGGTTCACGGCCGGCCCCCGGTCGGCCGCCCACGGTCACGCCCGTATCATCGACCGATCAGCGATGTCGCGCCGGCCCCGACGGCCGGCCCCCCGGCCCCCCGGAGCCCCGCGATGACCACCATGCCCGGCCCCCCCGCCGCTCCCGGCGCCCGCACCGTCCGCGCTCCCCGAGGCCCCGAGCGCACCTGCTCGACGTGGGCCGCCGAGGGCGCCCTGCGGATGCTGATGAACAACCTCGACCCGGAGAACGCCGAGAAGCCGGACCAGCTGGTGGTCTACGGCGGCCGCGGCCGGGCGGCCCGGACGTGGGCGTGCTTCGACGCGATCGTCGCGAGCCTCGAGGACCTCGCGCCCGACGAGACGCTGCTCGTCCAGTCCGGCAAGCCGGTCGGCGTCATGCGGACGCACGAGGACGCCCCGCGCGTCATCATCGCCAACTCGAACCTCGTGCCGCACTGGGCCACGCAGGAG
>CAYLNM010000106.1:0-15808 GCA_964385045.1 uncultured Isosphaeraceae bacterium | reverse complement strand
GGACCGCCCCCATGTCCAGGCCCGATGCCTCCCCGCCCGCTCGCGTCTCCCTGCCCGTGCTGCAGGGGGGCGGCGGATCGTCCGCGTCGGGGGCTCGTTCGGGCCGCATCCGCCGCTCCCGGGCCTCGCGCTGGCGGGCGATCGTCCTGATCGCGGTCCACGTGGTGATCGTGGGGCACCTCGTCAAGTGGCTGGTGCTCGGGGGCGAGACCCTGAGCCCGGTGGAGCCATCCGAGAGCATGGAGTTCGTCAAGCACGGCGTGGTCAACGCCGGCCTCGTCTTCTTCGCCCTCGCGCTGCTGAGCACGCTGCTGCTCGGCCGCTGGTTCTGCGGCTGGGGCTGCCACGTCGTCGCCCTGCAGGACCTCTGCGCGGCGATGCTCAAGCGCGTCGGCATCCGCCCCAGGCCCTTCCGCTCCCGCCTGCTCGTCTACGTGCCGTTCGTGCTCGCGCTGTACATGTTCGTGTGGCCGGCGGTGTACCGCTGGGGCGTGGTGCCGATCACGCAGACGGTGGCGTGGATCCCCGACCTGCAGACGCCGTCGCCCTTCGCGATCAGCTTCGAGCTCGTCCGCGAGGACTTCTGGAGCACCTTTCCCGGCGTGCTCGTCGCGATCCCGTTCCTGCTCGTCTGCGGCTTCGGCTGCGTCTACTTTCTCGGAGCCAAGGGCTTCTGCACCTACGGCTGTCCCTACGGCGGCTTCTTCGCGCCCCTCGATCAGTTCTCGCCCGGGCGCATCCGCGTCAACGAGGACTGCGACCACTCCGGTCACTGCACCGCGGTCTGCTCGTCCAACGTCCGCGTGCACGAGGAGGTCGCGGCCTACGGCATGGTGGTCGACCCGGGCTGCATGAAGTGCATGGACTGCGTGAGCGTGTGTCCGAACAACGCGCTGTCCTTCGGCTTCGCCAAGCCGCCGGCGCTGGCGAAGACGCCGCGCGATCCCGCCCGGGTGCCGGTGCGGAAGTACGACCTCTCGTGGCCGGAGGAGATCGCCTTCGCCGGGGTCTTCCTCGGCTCGTTCCTCGCCGTGCGCGGCGTGTACCAGCTGATCCCGATGCTGTTCGCGGTGGGGATCGCCGCCTGCGTCACCTTCGTCGCGTGGAAGGCGTGGCGGGTGCTGCGGTCCCCGAACGCGAGCTTCCACCGCTGGCGGCTGCGGTTCCACGGGCGGACGACGCGGGCGGGGGCGATCTTCGTGGGATTCGCCGCACTGACGCTGCTGGTGGTCGCCCACTCCGGGGCGATGCGGGTCCTCCACTGGCGGGCGGGCGTGGCCGACGGGCGGGTCACGGTGCCGCGGGCCGCGGTGTTCTCGCCGGCTCCGCGCCGGCTCGATCCCGCGATGGCGGCCGACGCCGAGCGGGCCCTCGCCGGCTACCGCCGCCTCCAGCCGTTCTGGCGGGGCGGGCTCGCCCTCGCGTGGTGGCCGGGCGTGGACGTGCGCATGGCGTGGCTCGAGGCCTGCCGGCACGACTTCGCCGAGGCCGAGCGGCTCATGCGCCGCCAGCTCGAGGTGTTCGGTCCCGCCGACGCCGTCGCCCGCGACGTGGTCATCCTCCGCGTCCTTCAGCTGGACGAGGCGGGGGCCGAGGCCTTCGGCCGGACGTGGGTCGCCGAGCATCCCGAGTCCACCATGACCGCGACGCAGCTCTTCCGGCTGCTCGAGTCGCAGGGCCGCAGCGCCGAGACGGTGCCCTTCCTCGAGGGGGTGATCGCGGACCTCGGGCCGGAGGCGGAGGACGACCGCGGACGGGCCGAGGCGCGGCTCGGGCTGCTGCGGGTGCAGTCGCTCGCCCTCGTCGCCGCCGGCGACCTCGAGCGGGGGATCGCGGTGATCGAGCGGACGCTCGAGCTGGACGACTCGAGCTGGGGCGGATGGCTCGAGCTCGCCCGGGCCCGGGCGCGGGCGGGCCGGCCGGGCGTGGTCGAGGCGGCCGAGCGGGCGTGGGCCCTGCGGCCGTCGCCCGACGTCGCGCTCGCGGTCGCCGACGCCCTCGAGCAGGCGGGCCGGATCATGGAGGCGGGGGGCTGGCGGTCGCGGGCGGCGCAGGCGGCGGAAGCGGCGGAAGCGGCTCGCCGCGGGGCTCAGGCGTCGGCGTCGACCAGGAGCTGATGCAGCTCGTCCGCCGAGGCGGCCCGGTAGGTGCGGCTCCGGAACTCGGCGTCGGACATCAGGCGACTGATGCGGCCGAGGGCCTGGATGTGGTCCGCGGTGCGCTGCGGGGGCGAGGCGAGCAGGACGATCAGCCGGACCGGCTTGCGGTCGGCGGCCTGGAAGTCGACGGGCTCGGCCGGCTTGCCGATCGCCATGACCAGGCGATCGGTGGTCGCGGACTTGCCGTGCGGGATGGCCAGTCCCTCCCCGATGCCGGTCGAGCGCTGCTGCTCGCGCTCCCAGACCACCCGCTCGAGCTCGTCCGGCTCGGCCACGAGGCCCTGCGCGGCGAGCACGCCCACGAGCTCGTGGATGATCGCCCGCTTCTCGGCGGACTCCAGCGGCACCTTGATGGCTCGCGGGTCCAGGATGTCCAGGATCTTCATGGCCGCGTCCGGGCGGAAGGGCGAAGGCCCGCGAGGCCGTCGGTCGGGCACGGGCGGGAGGCCCGCGGCGGGCTGCGCCGGCGTCGATCGGGGCGGAGATCGTAGCAGCCGCGGCCCGGCACGTCGGGCGCGATCGCCGGCCGCGTCGGCCGTCGGGCGACGCGATCGGCACCGCGGCCCACGCCGCCTCGCATCGGGCCTCCCGACGCCCGCGCAGGCGGGCGGGCGATCACGTCGCCCGCAGCCGCAGCAGCGCGTGGCCGCCGCCGTCGGTGTAGCGCTCCGGCGGGTCGCCCGGCATGCCGGCGGGACGATGGGCCGCCTGCTCGATGAGCTCCAGCGGGTGCCAGCGGGTCATCCACGCCACCTGCTGCTCGTTCTCGGCCGGCTCGAGGCTGCACGTGGCGTAGAGCAGGTGTCCGCCCGGCTCCAGCAGCCGCAGGGTGTCGGCGACGATCTGCCGCTGGGTCGCGACGAGGCCGTCGATCGCCTCGTCGGTCGCGCGGTACTTGGCCTCGGGACGCCGGGCGAGAACGCCGGTGTTGGAGCACGGCACGTCGAGCACCACGAGGTCGAACGGCTCGTCCATCGACGCCACGCGGCTCCACGGCACCGCGGTGGTGCGGGCGTCGCCGCGGGCGACCGCCTTGAGCGACTGCAGCCGCTCGGCGTCGAGCTCCGCGGCGACGATCGTCGCCTCGGGATGCAGCGCGCGGAGCTGCCGCGTCTTGGTGCCGCGGCCGGCGCAGGCATCGAGGATCCGGCGTGGGGCGAGGCCGGCGGTCGCGGCCACCGGCTTCGCGGAGACCGCGTCCTGCACGCGGGCCGCGGGGTGCTCGCGGAGCAGGGCGTCGAGCGTCTCGCGGGGCGCGTCCAGCACGTGGAAGCCGTCCTCGGCGTGCGGCCGGAGGATCGGCTGCGGCTCGTCGGCCCGTGGCGGCTGCGGCGGGATGCCGGTGATGGTGATCGGCGGCTCCACGAGGGTGTGGAGGGCGAGCCCTTCGGCCGCCTCGCGCCCGAAGGCGGCGTACCAGCGGCCGAGCAGCTCGCGGCCGACCGAGCACTGGGCGGCGAGGCGGTCGACGGGATCGGCCGGCATCGGCTCGCCCCGCAGCCGCCACGCGCCGCCGTCCGGCAGCGGCACCTGGTCGCGGGCGGCGGGATCGAAGCGGTGGAGCCGCTCGAGCCGGTCGCGGGCGAGTCCGCGGAGGATGGCGTTGGTGATGCCGGCGGCCCCCGGCCGTACGAGGGTGCGGGCGAGCTCGACCGATGAGTGGATCGCGGCGTGCTCGGGGATGCGGTCGAGCAGCAGAAGCTGGGCCGCCCCGACCATGAGCACCGCCCGCAGCCTGGGCTCGACGCGGTCCCATCCGCGGCGAGCCCGCGGAGCCAGCAGCGCTTCGAGGGTCAGCCAGCGGCGGGCGATGGCGTGGTCGATCGCTCCGGCGAGGGCCGCGTCCCGCGGGTCGAGGTCGGCGGCGAGGCCCTCGAGCGGTCCGATCTCGAGCTCGGGGAACTGTCGGCAGCGGCGGGCGGTCCGGCGAACCACGGCGGCCCGGGCGCCGTCCGGGCCCGCGCCGCGGCCGGGGCCGTCATCATGGGCGGGGTCGCCCGGGTCGCCGGGGTCGCCGGGGTCGCCGGGCGCGACGCCGGTGGTCGGGCCGTCGGGGTCGGTGGACGGCGCGGCGCCGCGGCGGGCGGCGTCGCCGGGAACGTGGAACGAGGCGGGATCGGTCATGGGCCAAGGGTATCGGGACGCGGGGACCGGCGAGGCGGGGCAGTCACCGAGCGGTGGGGGGCCGTCGCCGGGGCCGCCGCTCGGGCCGCCGCCCGGGCCGTCGCCCCGCGACCACGGCCGGGTCGCCGACGACCGGCGGCTCGCGCGGACGGGGGCTGCGCCGCCGCGGTACGCCTTCCGCCCCGGCATCACGCCGCATCCCGACCGGGTGCCGGGGATCCACGTGCCCGCCCTCGCCGGGCTCCTCGCCGGCGGCGAGGAGGCCGAGCGGACGGCGAGGCGGCTCGCGGGCGACGCCCGGCGGGCGGACGACGACGAGCCGGCCGCCGCCGACCGGGCCGCGATCCGCCTCGGGGCCGACCTGCACGACGGCGGCTGGTGGTGGGAGGCCCACGAGGCGTGGGAGGTGCCGTGGAAGCGGTGGGACCGGCTCGAGCCGCGGGCGCGGCTGCTGCAGGCGCTGGTGCAGGACGCCGCCGCGTTCCTCCAGCGCGAGCGCGGCCGCGAGGCCGGCGTGGCTCGCCTGCGCCGCCGGGCCGCCGCCAACCGCGCGGCGGCCCTGGCCGCGGCGCCGGCCCGCGCCACGTGGCTCGGCCTCGACCACGCGAACCGCGAGCGGGCGATGGCGGCGTGGGCGGCGGGGCGGACGGGCGGCCCCGACGCGTTTCCGCGGCTGCCCACGGGATTCGGCGAGCAGCGGTAGCATCCGCGGGGTGCATGCCCTCCCCGGAGACTCCGTCATGACCCGCACGCTCGCCGCCACCGCGATCCTCGCCGCCACCGCCGCCGCCCTCGGCGCCTGCAGCTCCCCGCAGGAGGCCGACACCGACTCGGCCGTCAGCGCCGGCATGATCAACGACCGCTGCCCGATCGCCGGCCAGCCCGTCAATCCCGATGCCGACGCCGCCAAGTGGCAGGGCGGCACGGTCGGCTTCTGCTGCAACGGCTGCTCGTCCCGCTGGGACTCCATGAGCGACGACGAGCGCGCCGCCGCGCTCGCCGGCGTCACCGACTGATCGCACGCGGCGCTCGCGCCACGCCGGAGCGTGGCGTGACGTGGCGGGGCGGGCCCCGGCGGTCCCCGCCGTCAGCCCCGCCGCGATCCGGACGTCTTCTTCCGCTTCCCACGACTGATGCCGGCCCGGCTCCGCGCCTGGCCGGGCTTCGCGCCGCCGCGGGCCGCCTTCTCGCGGTCGGCCCGCGAGACCGCCGTGCCCTCGGGCATCGCCTTGAGCTCGGCGACCTGGTCCCGCAGGCGGGCCGCCTTCTCGAACTCCAGCCGCTCCGCCGCCGCGAGCATGTCCTTCTCCAGCTCGGCGACCAGCTCGTCGCGGTCCAGCGACTCCTCTCGCCCGCCGCCGGCCATCGCCTCGCGGGCGGTCCGGCGGGCCCGCAGCTCCAGCTCGATCCCGCGCCGGATCGCCTTGCGGATCGTCGTCGGCGTGATGTCGTGCTCGACGTTGTACGCGGTCTGCTTGGCCCGCCGCCGCTCGGTCTCGTCGATCGCCGCCTGCATCTGCGGCGTGACGCTGTCGGCGTACATGAAGACCTCGCTGTCGGCGTTGCGGGCCGCGCGGCCGATGGTCTGGATGAGCGACGTCTCCGACCGCAGGAAGCCGGTCTTGTCCGCGTCGACGATGCAGACCATCGAGACCTCGGGCAGGTCGAGGCCCTCGCGCAGGAGGTTCACGCCCACGAGGACGTCGAACTGACCCTCCCGCAGCTCGCGGATGATCTGGAGCCGCTCGAGGGTGTCGATCTCCGAGTGCAGGTAGCGCACGCGGAGCTCCTGCTCGTCGAGGTACGCGCACAGGTCCTCGGCGATCCGCTTGGTGAGCACCGTCACCAGCACCCGCTCGTTCCGCTCGGCTCGGCCGCGGCACTTCTCCACGATGTCCGGCACCTGGCCCTTCGTCGGCAGCACCGTGATCGGGGGATCGAGCAGGCCGGTGGGGCGGATCACCTGCTCGTGCACGAGGCCGCCGGACCGCTCGAGCTCGTACGGCCCCGGCGTCGCGGAGACGAAGATCGTCCGCGGCACCATCTCCTCGAACTCCTCGAAGGTCAGGGGGCGGTTGTCGAGGGCCGAGGGCAGCCGGAAGCCGTGGTCGATGAGGACCTGCTTCCGCATGCGGTCGCCGTTGAACATCGCCCGCACCTGCGGCAGGGTCACGTGCGACTCGTCGATGAACATCAGCCAGTCCTCGGGGTCGACGCCGGGGACGTAGCGGAAGTAGTCCATCATGCAGTGCGGCCGCGAGCCGCGGGGCCGGCCCTCGAGGGGGGCCGAGTAGTTCTCGATCCCGCTGCAGTAGCCGACCTCCTCGATCATCTCCAGGTCGTACTTGGTGCGGGCGAGCAGTCGCTGGGCCTCGAGGAGCTTGCCCTCGGACCGCAGCTCGCCGACCCGCAGGTCGAGCTCCTGCCGGATGCGGCCGAGGGCGTCCTGCATCTGCTGCTCGGGCAGCACGTAGTGCACCGCGGGGAAGATGAACGCGTGCGAGTCCTCGGCGAGGATCTCGCCGCTCGCGGGGTGGATGAGCTGGATCGCCTCGATCTCGTCCCCGAAGAGCTCCACCCGGATCGCGTGCTGCTCGTAGGCGGGGTGGATCTCGATCGTGTCGCCCTTGGCCCGGAACTGCCCGCGCTCGAGGCCGATCTCGGTGCGGCCGTACTGCATGTCGGCGAGCGACAGCAGGAGCCGGCGCCGCTCGATCACGTCGCCGACCGCCAGCGGCAGCACGCGGTCGCGGTAGGCCTCGGGCGAGCCGAGGCCGTAGATGCAGGAGACCGACGCGACCACGATCGTGTCCGGCCGCGAGAGCAGGCTGCTGGTGGACTGCAGCCGCAGCCGGTCGAGGTCGTCGTTGCGCGAGGCGTCCTTCTCGATGTAGATGTCCCGCTGCGGGATGTACGCCTCGGGCTGGTAGTAGTCGTAGTAGGAGACGAAGTAGCAGACGCTGTTGTGGGGGAACAGCTCCTTCATCTCCTCGTAGAGCTGCGCCGCGAGCGTCTTGTTGTGCGACAGGATCAGCGTCGGCCGCTGCATCCGCTCGATGACGTTGGCCATCGTGAACGTCTTGCCGGTGCCGGTGGCCCCGAGCAGCGTGTTGTGGCGGGTGCCGGCGGACAGGTCGCGCACGAGGCCGTCGATCGCCTGCGGCTGATCGCCGGTGGGGCTGAACTCGCTGACGATCTCGAAGGGGCGGGCGCTCACGGGGGGATCGTAGGGCGGCCGCTGCCGCGAGCGTGGGGCCGAACGCGGAGCGGGCGGGGGGGGGCGGGCGGCCGCGCGGCCGATCGCGCGGCCTCATTCCGCCGGCGGCAGGGCCTCCCGCAGCAGCCGCACCGTCCGCTCCTGCTGGAAGTAGTTGCAGTGGTGGACCTCGGGCGAGGTGCCGAAGTCGAGGATGCGGTCGCGGCGGCGGATCACGTGATCGTCGGCGAGGTCGGCCATCGACCCGGTGTCGACCACGAGGTCGTTCGCGCCGGGGAACAGGGCGTCGCTCGCGGCGTCGAGGGCCCGGCCCTTCAGGCCGCGGAAGACCCGCCAGAACCGCCAGCCGACCGACTCGGGCTCGAAGTTCGCGCGGACGATCCACGTGCGGGCCTCGAGCTCGCGGCGCTCGGCCGGCCGCAGCCGCTCGATCCCCTCGCGGAGGGCCAGGACGTCGTCGTTCGCCCCCTCGCGGCTCTGGGCGTCGAGGCCCGGGATCATCGACACGCCCGCGTCGAGGATCGGCGTGCGGGCCCCGAGGCTCGTGAGCCGGCCCACCAGGCCGAAGAGGACCGCCGCGGCCGAGGCGATGGGAGCGGCGGCGGGCAGCACCGCGCCCGTCACCCGGGCCGCCGCGCTCATCGCGCGGGCGAAGTTCGTGAGCAGGTCGAGGGCGTGCTTGAGCCGGGCGGGGGCGGCGAGCGAGGTGCCGGCGAGCGGCGAGCCGACGAGGACCGCCCGCCCCGGCTCGGCCTCCCGCTGATCGAGCCACTCCCGCCACCAGCGGGCGACGAGTCCGCCGCGGCTGTGGGCGACGACGTCGACCGTCGCCCGGGAGCGGCGGAACGCGGCGGCGAGGCGGGCGGCGTTGAGGACGGGGCTGGTCGAGAGCGTCGGATGGTTGAACGCCATCACGCGGTCGTACCGGCCGCCGCGGAGCCAGTCGTGGAGCAGTGCCCGCCCCGCGTCCGTGGCCCGCAGCTCGCGCACGAGGTTCTCGGCGCTGGAGAACGTGCCGTGGACGAGCAGCAGCACCCGGCCGCCGGGCGGGGGCGCGACGTCGGACCGCAGGACCTCGCCGAGGGACGAGTCCGCCGCGGAGAGGTTTCGCAGGCCCTGGTTGGGCGTCAGGCGCCCGTCGAGCTCGACCAGTCGCCGCGCGACCGCGTTCGGCGGCAGGTCGCGGAACTTGAACTGGCGGACGATGCGGCCGCCCGCCATCCCGTCGCCGCGGGCGCCGCCACCGTGTCGCCGTCCGCCGCGCCGCAGCCGGGCCGGGGCCGGCCCGCCGCCGATCGTCCACCGCAGCACGCCCCCCGACTCGACGAGGCTCATGCGGCCCACCGCGTCGTCGGCCCGGCGGCGACGCGAGCGCCGCAGGTCGCGGACGCTCGTCTCCTCCGGGAACGCGGGCCCGTCGACGGGCCGGATGTCGAAGGCGGGCATCGCCGCGTCGACGTCGGCGAGGAAGTCGGCCTCGGCCTCGGCCGGCACGGTGGGCGGCTCGGGGTCCAGGGCGCCCGGCAGCGGGGGATCGATCCGGCTCACGTCACCGCTCCCCGCCGCGGCAGCGGCGTCACCGGGGGCATCGCCTGCCGCGCCGCGGCCACGTCCACCATGCCGTCGAACTCGCCGGCCGAGAGCAGGTTCTCCCAGCCCTCGTCCATCGCCTCGCCGAAGCCGCCGTCGATCGTCAGCCACACCGTCTCGATCGGGACGAGCCGGGCCGCGGCCGCCTGGTCGCGCACCTCGGGGTGGCGGGCCGCGGGCACGATCCACCCCGGGGTGCTGCGACGGCCGGCCGCGTCGGTCCAGCCCGCGAGGGCGGCGGGGGCGAGCTCGCCCACCTCGCTCATGGCGAAGAACCGCTCGCGGTCGGCGTCGGTCCGCCACCAGCCGGGGTACGCGTGGCCACGCATCAGGAAGATCACGGGGTGGATGTCGACGTACTCGAGGCACGCGGCCACGAGCAGGGCGAGGTCGAGGCAGGTGCCGCGGCGGCCCTCGATCGTCTCGCTCGGGGTGCGCAGCCGCTGCGAGGAGTCGGTGTACACCGGCGGCGGGTTCACGTAGGCCAGCGGCGTCTCCTGCCGGATCGCGGACCAGATCGCCGCCACCTGCTGGTCGACGCGGCGGGCGGGGTCCTCGTCCCGGGGGTCGATCGACTGGTAGCCGTCGAAGCCGGCCCGCGGGTCGTCGGCGATCGCCTCGAGGTACGGCTGGGCCGCGTCCACGAGGCGGCGCACCGCCGGGTCCATCGGGTAGACGAAGGACGGCAGCCAGTGCCGGTCGGCCTCGGTGTCGGCCCACTCGGCCACCGGCAGCAGGGTGACGCGGTGGGTCTCCTCCAGCAGGGGACCGGAGGCGGGGGTCGAGATCCGCACCGCGAGGCTCGCCTGCACCCGCTCGTCGATCGACCGGGTCAGCTCGCTCGTGAGCGGGACGAAGATCCGGTCGGCGAGCGACACCGGGGTCGGGCCGACCGCGAGCCGCTCGCGCCACGGCAGCCGCTCCGGTCCCGCCACGAGGTCCACCTCGACGAGGACGTCCTCGACCGTGCCCTCGCCGTCGTGCACGAGCTCGAAGCGCTCGAACATCGGCTGGCGGTTGTGCAGCAGGGCGTAGTTGAGCCGCGGCAGCGGCACGATCGCGTCGGGACCGAGCAGTCGCCGCCGCGCCTCGGCCGCGTCGGGGTAGAGCGCGGGCACGGTGCGGCTGACCGACAGTCGCCGTCCGACGTCGCCGGCGCGCGCCCCGAGGTCGCCGCCGGCGTGCACCAGCGGCTCGCCGCTCCAGAGCACGATGCCGGTGCCGACGAGGTTGGCCCCGGCGGCGGCGTCGCGGCTGTTGTCCCACGCGAGGCGGAACGCGACGAGGGCGTCGTGGCCGCTCTCCCGCCACGCGCCGTAGAACTCGGCGAGGAACCGCTCGACGAAGGCCCGGGGGGCGCTGTCCTGGATCCCGAGGGCGAGCCCGGCTCCCGCGGCCACGGTGAGGGCGGCGGTGCGGGCGGCGGAGCGCGGCACGTTGAAGACGACGAGAGCCGGGGCCGGCCGGCCGGCGCAGCAGGCGAGGGCGACGGCGTGGGCGGGCACCGCGACCGGATCGCCGCCGCCGGTCACGAGCAGCAGGCCGTCGCGCCGGCCGCCGGCGGGCCGATCGCCCGCGGCCTGCATGGTCCCGCCGGTGGCGGCGGCCACGTCCTCCTCCGCCGACCACGCGATCGCGGGCGCCGCCGGGGCGAGGCCCGCGGGCGCCGCCGCGGCCGCGCGGGGCAGGTCGCCGAGGCCGGGCACCGCCGGCGGGGCGACGGCGCGGTCCGGCGGCGGCATCGACGGGTCCAGCAGCACGCGGCCGAGACGGCCCGCGCCGCCGTAGGTGTCGACGCCGGCCACGTGCAGGACCGACGGGCACGCGTCGCGCACCGCGCCGGCGAGCTCGGCCAGCGACGGGTTCCGCAGCCGCCGGACCGCGTCCTCGCGTCCGCGGAAGAGCCCGAGCTCGAGCAGGCGGCGCTGGGCCTCGGCCTCGCGCAGGTCCTCCTCGAGGCCGGGGGCGGAGGCGACCGCGAGGCCGCTCGCGCACGCGGCGGGCGGGGCCGCCGGGCCGTGCACCCGCTCGAGGTGCCGCACCACCACCAGCGGCCCGCGGCGGCGGGTGCGGGTGGCGGCGGTGAGCACGTACTCCCACGGCATCACGCGGGCGGCCCAGCGCTCCGGCTCGCTCGTGAAGGCGGTCGACGCCTCGCAGGTGCCCGCGGCCGCGAGCCGCTCGAGCTCGTCCTCGCCGAGCCCGAGTCGACGGAGCGTGGACTCGGCCCGTTCGGCCAGCTCGGCCCGGCGATCGCCCGCGTTCCAGCGGGTGCGGTTGCCCAGGGTGTAGGTCCACGCCAGGGCGGCCTGGGCCAGCTCCGGAGAGTCGGGCACGTCGATCGCGCCGCCGTCCGGCGTGCGCAGGCGGCAGGCGACCTCCGGCTCCCTCGGCGTTCGCGTTCGTCCCCGCCTCGCCACGTGCGCGTCCCCTCCCGTCCGCCGCGCGATGCCCTGCGGCGGGCCGCGGCGCGGGCGAGCATACCGCCGCGGTGGCGGGGCGTGGGTCGTGCGGGCGCGGCGCGGGAGCGGCACCGACGCGACGGTGTCGGCTGGTGGGGCGGGCGTCGGCGCCGGGCGTCGGTGTCCGGCGGCGGCGGCGACGTCGCGCGTCGGCGTGGCCCGGAGCGCCTCACGCCTCACGTCTCGCGCGTCGCGTCTCACGCCTCGCGCGTCGCGCGTCGCGCGGACGCACCCGCGCCCGCGGCTCAGGACACGAGCTCGGCCGGCGGGCGCCGCAGCAGTCGCCGGGCGGCGGGCCGGGCGGCGAGCACCGCGAGCAGCACGAGCACGATCCAGCCGGCGAGGCCCGCGAGCACCGGCACGTGCAGCCTGACGTCGAGGCCGGCGAGCCGGCGCAGCAGGTCGACGTCGGTCATCGCCATCTGCAGGCCGAGCAGCGTGCCCGAGAGCCCGCCGCCGACCGCCATCAGGATCGCCTCCGCGGCCACGAGGCCCGAGAGGGTTCGGCGGTCGGTGCCGATCGAGCGCATGACGCCGAGCTCGAAGCGGCGGGCCTGCACGTCGGCCGCGATCACGTTGGCGACCGCGAGCGTGGCGAGCAGCAGGGCGCCGAAGGCCACCGTGGTCTGGATCGCGAGGGTCGCGGCCGCGATGTCGGTGATCATCGCCATGATCGAGCGGCCGCTGCGGAAGAGGACGCCGGGGGCCGCGCCCGCGACCGCCTCCTCCGCGGCCTCGTCGGTCACGTCGTCCGAGAGCATGACCTGCACGAGGTGCACGTCGCCGTTGCGGAAGACCTCCGCGACCACGTCCGAGTCGAGGAAGACGCAGGAGACCGAGAGCTCGGAGTACGCGCTCTGGATCCCGAAGAGCTGGGCCGCGATGTCGAGCCCGGCCGCCGACAGCACCCCGAGGATCTCGAACTCCTGCTCGATGCGGCCGACGCCGAGGGTGATGGTGTCGCCGACGGAGAAGCCCTTGGCGGTGAGGAACTGCTCGGCCACCAGCAGGCCCTCGCCGGCGCGGAGGCGGGGCAGGGCGACGGCGGGGTCCCCCGCGAGCCACTCGATGCGGTTGATGCGGAAGAACTGCTCGCTGTCGAAGCCCACGAGCACCACGTTGCGGGGGCTGATCCCCTCGAGGCCGAAGACCTGCTCGCCGACGATCCGCACCTGGATCTGGCCGACCTCGCAGATCTCCTCGACGAAGGGCAGCGACGCGATCGCCTCCACCTGCTCGGGCGGGATCCCGCTCGGCCGGAAGGCGAAGCCGTCGGCGAAGCGGATCTGCTCGATGAAGCCGGTCCGGATCGACATCGCGCCGGCCCAGGACGAGATCAGCAGGGCCAGGCCGATCATCAGCGCCCCGCCGGTGAAGCCGTGGCGGTAGGGCGAGGACCGGACCGACCCGCGGACGAGATCCGGCGGCAGCCGCAGGACGCGGGCCAGCGGCACCGCCAGCACCCGCGCCGCGAGGAGGACGAAGGGCACCGCGAGCACGAAGCAGCCGACGAACAGCAGCGGCAGTCCGACGAACGCGTAGCGGAAGTAGCGGGCCTCGTCGCCGGCCGTCTGCTGGAGCAGGTGATGCGTGCCGATCAGCACGAGGCCGATGACGAGGCTCGCCACCGGCCCCCGGGCCGACGGCGGGCGACTGCGGACGTGCATCGCCTCGAGGGGGCTCGTCCGCGCCGCCGCGACCGCGGGCCAGAGGGCGCCCGCGCCGCCGGAGAGCACCGCCCCCACGGCCGCGGCCGCGATTCCCGGTCCGTGCAGGACCAGACCCTCGGGCACGTAGCTCGCCCAGATCGTGACCAGCAGCCACGCGAGCCCGATCCCCAGCGGGATGCCGAGGACGGCGCCGCCCGCTCCGAGGACGGCGCCGAGCAGCACCTGCCCGCCGAAGAGCTGGCCGCGGGCGGCCCCGATCGCGCGGAGCAGGGCGAGCTCGCGCTGCTTCTCGTGCACCGCGGTCGTGAGCCCGACCACCACGATGAACGCGCAGCTGATGAAGGCCATGGTGGTGAGCACCGCGAGCGTGATCTCGCCGGAGCGGGTCCGGCGGTCGAAGCCGCTCCGCACCATCTCCGCCGGCTCCAGCAGGACGTCCTCCGGCAGCGCGTCGGCGTGGGCGGCGCAGAAGGCCGTCACGTCCGCATCCTCCTCGAGGACGACGTAGATGCTCGTCAGGCGACCCGGCAGTCCCGCCGCCTCGGCCAGGACGTCGCGCTCCACCAGGATCCGCGGCCGCTGCAGCGCGCCGAGGTCCTGCCGGGCGTAGACGCCGGCGACGAGGAGCTCCACCGGCGGTCCGAATCGCTGCACCCGCAGCCGCTCGCCCGGTCCGGTGGCGAGGGCCTCGGCGGTGCGGGGGTCGATCAGGATCTCGTTCCGCGCCTCCGGCATGCGGCCGGCCGCGAGCTCGACGCGGCGGAAGCGCTCGAGTCCCTCGAACTCGAGGCCGACGACCTGCGGCGTGAGGCGGAGGGGCCGGCCCGTCTCGGGGTCGGTGCCGCCGGCGGCGGGCACCAGCGTGAGCGACCCGGCGAGGCGGCCGGTCGCCCCGACGACCCCGGGCAGCGCCCGCACCGTCTCGAGGACCGACTCGTCGAAGCGGCCGCCGCCGGGATGGATGACGCGGGCGTCGGCGCTGCCGATGAAGCGGGCGAAGCCCTCGGCCACCGAGTGCTGGGCGGACGCGATCGAGCACGCCACCGCGGCCACGAGGGCGGCGGCGAGCGTGGTCGCGCCGAGCAGGAGGGCGGTCCGCCCCGGCCTACCCGAGAGCGCGGTGCGAGCGAGACGCCACGCCGGCCGCATCGAGTCCCTCCACGTCGAAGTCGTCGGCGATCACGCCGTCCCGCAGGACGAAGACGCGCTCGCAGTGGCTCGCCGCGTCGGGCTCGTGCGTGACCATCAGGATGGTGGACGCCTTCTGCTCGGCGAGCTCCCGCAGCAGCGACCAGAGCTCGCGGCTCGTGCGCGAGTCGAGGGCCCCGGTCGGCTCGTCGGCGAAGAGCACCGGCGGGGAGAAGAACAGCGCCCGGGCGATCGCCACCCGCTGCTGCTCGCCGCCGGAGAGGGCCTCGGGCCGGTGCCGCAGCCGCTCGGCGAGCCCGAGCCGCTCGAGCAGCTCGGTCGCCCGGTCGCGGCGCTCCCCGTCGGGCACGCCGTCGAGCATCGCCGGCAGGGCGACGTTGTCGAGGGCGGTGAGGGTCGGGATCAGGTTGAACTGCTGGAAGACGAGCCCGATGTCGCGCCGCCGGTACCGGGTCAGCGCGGCCTCGTCGAGCTGGTCGACCCGCCGCCCGCCGACCTCGATCGTGCCCTCGTCGGGCCGGTCGAGCGCGGCGAGCAGGTGCAGCAGCGTCGACTTGCCGCTGCCGCTCGGCCCCATGATCGCGAAGAAGCCGGGCCGATCGATCTCGAGGTCGAGCCCGCGCACCGCCTCGACGCGGCGGCCGGGCAGGGCGTAGCTCTTGCGGAGGCCTCGGGTGCGGACGATCGCGGGCATGCGGGTCCCGGCGGGAGGGCGGACGCGGCGAGGGTGCCGGTGCGGCGACGGGGCGCAGCTCCGCGGCGGAGCCTGATCATTGGTCGCGCGACGCCGTGGATTCCACGGGCCCGAGGATGCCGCGGCACGAAGGCGTCTCCGGTCCCGGGCGCCCTGCCGAGGGCGGCCGGGGCCGCGGCGACCGCCGCGCGGTCTCACCCGACCGGATACTTCTCGTCGTAGGTCGACTGGTCCATCAGCTCGTCGAGCGCTGACGGGTCGTCCACCTTGAGCTTCACCAGCCACCCCTCGCCCGCGGGGTCGCGGTTCAGGAGCGACGGGTCGTCCACCGCGGCCTGGTTGACCTCGACGACCTCGCCGCCGACCGCGGAGTAGATGTCGCTGGTGGTCTTGACCGACTCGACCTCGCCGATCGGCTCGCCGGCATCGATCTGCTCGCCGGGATCCTTCATCTCCACGTAGGTGATGTCGGTGAGCTCGTCGGCCGCATACTGCGTGATGCCGATGGTCACGACGTCGCCGTCGACGTTGAACCACTCGTGCGAGTCGGAGTAGCGGTAGGTGGAGGGATCGGCCATCGGGGGTGGGGCTCCCTGGAGGTCGTGGATGGGGGCGGCACGATAGCACCCGGTCACGGGCCCGTGCGGACGCGGCTGAAACGCGGACGAGACGCGATCGGGCCATCGCCTTTGCGGCCCCTGCAAGCCCTTTCTTCACAGGATCTTGGGGGTCCGAGGGGGCGA
>CAYLNM010000105.1:0-16201 GCA_964385045.1 uncultured Isosphaeraceae bacterium | reverse complement strand
GGAGTCGGGGGGAGTCTGGGGGGGTCGGGGGCGGCCAGACGGGCAAGGACGCCCGCCCCGGCGGGATGCGGAACGCGGCCGCCGCGTCGAGAGCATCCTTCGCCCGCCGCCGCGGGCGGGCGCGATGCCATCGGGGGGGGGAGCCGCTGCGTCGGCTTCGGCCGGCGCCCCGTCGCTCGCGCCGCCGGTCGCCTCGAGCGTGGCCCGCCGCCGTTCATCCGTCCCGGCCGTCGCCGGACGGCGACGGGTCGCCGTCTCCGGACCCGGCCGGGGCCGCGGCCGGCGCGGGGGCGGGCGCCGGGGCGTCCGGCCAGTCCTCGCCGTCCGCGGGGCCCACGAGGATCCGCAGGGCCCGCGCCACGGCCGCCTCGCGCGCCGCGGCCGCCCGCGTGAGGTCCACCTCGATCGGCGCGGGCACGTCGAGCTCTGGGTAGGCACCCGCCAGCTCGGGGTGCAGGGGCACGTTTCGCACGTCGGACTCGGCGAGAATCCGCTCGACCGTGGGCGAGAGCAGGAAGTCGACGAGCTCGAGCCCCGCCTCGGGATTCGGGCCACCCGCCACGAGCCCGACCGTGGTCGGGATGAGCAGCGTGCCGCGGGCGTCGCCGGGGTCCTTGGCGTGTCGCGGGTAGACCAGGTCGATGCGCGCCCCGTCGACCTGCGCCGCCCGCACCTCGTCGGTGTCGGTCATCGCGAGATCGGCCTGGCCGTCGAGGATCGCCCGCACCGCCGCCGCGTTGCCGCCCGGCAGCAGCCGTACGTTCGCGTCGCGCAGTCCGAGCAGCCACGCGTCGTAGAACCCCGGCATGAGGTTCCGGTCCCACCATGTCTGCATCACGCCGAGGTGGTCGCCGGTGGTGCCGACGCGGGGGTCGGCCATCACGATGCGGCCGTCCCACCGATCGTGCGCCAGGTCGGACCAGGCTCTCGGCACGTCCTCGGGGGCGAGCTTCTCGGGGTCGAACGCGACGACGCGAGCGCGGGCGGCGAAGCCGTGCCAGCGTCCCTGCGGGTCCCGGCTCCGGGCCGGCCGCGCGGCCGCCGCCGGCGGCATGCTCGGGGCGAGCACGCCCTCGTCGGCGAGCGCGACCGTCAGCAACGCCTCGCTCGACCAGTAGACGTCGGCCTGCGGGTCGTCGGCCTCGGCCCGCAGCCGGTTCACGAGCTCGCCGGTCGCCCGGGCCTCGCCGTCGCCGACCGTCCGCACCCGCACGTCGTGCTCGTCCTCGAACGCGGCCACGATCGCACGGACGACGTCGTCGGGAGCCGAGACGTAGAGCACGACCTCCGCCTCCGGCTCGCCGCTCCCGCCGCAGCCGGGGGCGATCGCGAGCAGGGCCACCGTGCCGAGCGCCGTGAGCAGCGTTCGCGGCCACGACCTCGGCGCGGCCCGCGGCATCCTCGACGCCAGGCGTCCGCACGGCGTGCGTCCCGTGCCTCGCCGCATCCCTCGTCTCCGTCTCGAGTTCCGTCGTGGTCGGGCGGCGGCGCGACCTCGGAGCCGGGTCGTGCTCGGGGGGCGGCCCGCCGCGAACGGCATCGGCGGCGACCGATCCCGCGGAACGACGCCCGCAGCCGTCCGGAAATATCGTATCGACCCGGGCGAGTCGGTCCCGCCGACGCCGTCGCGCCCCCGCCCGAGTCGGCTCGCCGCCCCTCCCACCCGCGAGGCCCCGCCCATGAGACGCCACGTCCCCCTGCCCGTGCGGCTCCCCCTGCGACCGTGGCCGCGTGACATCGCCGCCGGGCGTCGCCTTCTCCGGCCGCCGGCCCTCGTCGCGGCACTCCTCGTGCTCGCCGCGTCGATCGCGGCGACGCCCGCCGCGGCCCAGAGCCGGGGCGACCTCCGCCGCGAGAACGAGCGACTGCGGCAGGAGAAGGTCGAGCTCGAGGCGCGGGTCGCCCGCCTCGAGGCCGCCCTTGCCGAGGCGCGAGCGGAGGCGAAGGCCCTGCAGGACCGCATGGCGGAGCTCGAGGAGCGGGTGCAGGCGGCGGGCGATCCCGGCGCGTCGCGTCCGGCCGTGCCGAACGCCGATCCCGCGAACCGGGGCGCGGAGCGGCCGGGCGCCGGCGAGCCGGACGGTCCCGAGGCGGTGGTGACCGTCGACGAGACCGAGCCCGACGCGAGTCCGCGGGCGGTGCGGGCGGAGGCCCGCCGACGGTGGGAGGCCGGACCCGGCCGCCTCGACCGCGGCCGCGACGCCTCGAGCCCGGCGCGGATCAACTACCTGCGGGCGCTCGAGACGTGGGCCCGCGAGCAGGAGCGAGCCCTGCGGATGGAGATCCGGTGGATCGTCCGTCCGGTCGAGGCGCCGCGCGAGGAGGCGGTGGGCACGGTCTGGCGGATGCGGGCGCACGACCCGGTGACCGACGTGCCCCTGGGCCGCCCATTCGACGTCCGGGTGCGCACCGCGACGATGCGGACGCTGGAGCGCGCGCTCGCGGCCCGCGAGACGCCCGGGTCCTCCCCGCCGACGGCCGGTCCGGCACTCGAGCTCCGCGGCCGGCTCGTGGTCCGGCTCCCGGTCGATCCACGGCGGGGAACGCCCGGTCCCTTCGATCGCCCCCCGCTGCTTGCGCCGTTCGTGGCGATGGAGCTCGGCGTGGACGCGATCCGGCTGCTGCCGGCCCCGCGGACGCCCGAGGCACCCGAGCGTTCCCGCGGGGGCGGCGGGCATGCCGACGCCGACGCCGACGAGGAGCGCGAAGACGGCGAGCCGCCGGCGGACACCGACGCCGATGGCGACGGGGCGGCGACCGACGACGACCCCGGCGGCGCCGCCGCGCGTCCGCACGACGGAGGCGACCACGGCCCGGCGGCCGCGGCCGGCTGAGCCGCGAACGCTCCCGATCGATCAGCCTCGCGCTCCGCCGCCGGACTCGCGCAGGCTCGGCATCGCCTCGAGATCGCGGACGAGCCGGTCGACCGCCTCCTCGATCGGCGCTTCGATCCGCAGCCCGGCGGCGAATCGGTGCCCCCCGCCGCCGTACCTCGCCGCGATCGCGTTCACGTCGGCGTCGCGCCATCCAGGCGCGCCCGGCTTGCCGCGCAGGCTCACCTTGGTGACGCCGCGGTCGGGCTCGGTCGCCATCGCGGCGATCCGCACCTCGCCCACGACCATCGGCCCGTTCACGAGGCCGACCGTGTCCTCGGCCCCGCCGCCGGTCTCGTCGAAGTCGGCCGGGGCGAGCACCTGCACCGCGACCTCGCCGCCGCGGGCCCAGCGGATCGACGCGAGCCCGCGGGCCGCGAGGGCGAGCCGCGAGGGCCGGTGCGTCTCCTCCACGAGCTGGTGGAGCCGGTCCTTGTCGGCGCCGGCGTCGATCAGGCGGGCCGCGGCCCGAAAGGCGTCGGCGTCCGCGTTGGAGTGCCGGAACCACCCGGTGTCGGTGGCGAGGCCGAGCAGCAGCGGCTCGGCGAGCTCGCGGGTGAGCGGCACCCCGAGCGCGTCGACGAGGTGCAGCAGCATGCGGGTGGTGGAGGCCGCCGCGGCATCGACGATGCGCACCGGGGCGACGTCGTCGCCCCGGGCGTGGTGGTCGATCCCCACGACGCGCTCGCGGCGGGCGCGGAGCCAGTCCCCGAACGGCTCGAGCTGGGCCCACGCCCCGGTGTCGAGGACGAGGACGACGTCCGGCTCGAGGCCGGTGGGCGGGCCACCCTCGGCGTGGAGCAGCGGCACGTCCGGCACCAGCGCCTCGAGCGACGGGTCGCACGGGCCCACGACCCAGACCTCCCGGCGCGGGATGATCGGCGCGAGCAGCCGTGATGCGGCGGCGAGCGAGCCGACCGCGTCGCCGTCGGGCTTGCGGTGGGCCAGGAGCACGGCCGACTCGGCGGCGCGGAGGCGGTCCGCCACCTCGGGCCAGTCGGTGGTGGAGGCGTACTCGGGGACGGCGGCGGCGGCGGGATCGGTCACGAGCGGGGCTCCGGGGCGAGATCGGCGAGGGACGAGGCGCCGGGCAGGATCGCGTCCCGGGCGGCACGGCCGGTCGCACTGCCGCCGGTCATCAGGCGGCGGGCCCGCGCGACGTCGCGCCGAAGCTGGCCCACCAGTGCGGCCGGACCGTCGAACCGCATGACGCCCCGCAGCCACTCGGTCGGGCGCAGCCGCATGCTCCACCCGTAGGCGTCCGTCGGCCCCCGCCAGTCGACCAGGTGCACCTCGCAGGTCCGCGGGGCGGCGCCGCCGAAGGTCGGCTTGCGGCCGACGCTGATCGCGGCGGGATGCCAGCGGCCGTCCGGGTCGGTGGCGAGGCCGGCGTACACCCCGTCGGCGGGGAGCATGCGGTCACCGTGATCGAGGTTGGCGGTCGGCACGTCGATGGTCCGGCCGCGCTGCTCGCCCGTCACCACCCGGCCCACCAGCTCCCACGGCCGGCCGAGCAGGGCCGCCGCGTCCCGCACCCGCCCGAGGGCGAGCAGCGAGCGGACACGGCTCGAGGAGACCGGGACCAGCTGGTGGTCGGTCAGCGGCCACGTCACGGTCTCGACCACCTCCACCCCGAAGCCGTGTTCGCGCCCGAGCTCGGCGAGGGTCTCCAGCGTGCCCGCCCGCCCGCGGCCGAAGCGGAAGTCCGGCCCCTCGACGATGGTCGCCGGGGCGTGCCGACGGACCAGCTCGCCCACGAACGCCTCGGCGGTGAGCCCGAGGATGCCCCCGGCCGGATCCAGCCGCTCCACCGCGTCCACCCCGAGGGACCGGAGCCGCTCGGCCCGCTGCTCGAAGGTCCCGAGGCGGGACGGAGCCGTCCCCGGGCGCAGGACCGACGCGGGATGCGGGTCGAAGCTCAGCACCACCACCCGTCCGTCCGGCCCCGCGGCGACGCGGGCGGCCCGGACGAGGGCCGCGTGGCCGCGGTGGACCCCGTCGAAGTTTCCGATGGTCAAGGCGACGCGCGACATGGCCGACAGGGTAGGGTGCGGATCGCCTCCCGGACCGGGACGGGCCGGGCCGGGCGGGCCCGACCGGGCTCGCGGCCGGGCGTCATTTGCTCACCCCGCCACCGCCCGGTATCACACACCGATGAGCAGCTCCGCCGCGTCCGCCGCCGCGATCCCCTCCCGGCAGGAGGTCATCGACGACCTCGTGGCCAGCCTCGCCCGCACGGCCGAGGAGGTCGTGCCGTGGTTCCTCGAGAGCATGCCGCTCGCCTACTTCCAGGACACCGACGCGGCCACCCGGCTCGCCCACCTCCGGGCGATCCTCTCGTCGCAGGCCTCGGGCCGGCCGATCGAGCTCACCCTGCGCAGTCCCGACGGACATCAGTGGACGAGCATGCGGCCCAAGGACGCCCCCGGCGTCCTCGCCGAGCTCGTGAGCGAGCTCCCCCACGACCGCCCGCTCCGGGCGGCGAAGATCCACACCGCCAAGGACGGCAACCTCGTCCTCGACACCTTCGAGTTCGGCGAGCCGCTCGCCCGCTTCGACGCCGGCGACGCCCGGCAGGTCGAGGCGGTCGAGGGGATCCTCGCCTGGGCCGCCGATCGGGACCTCCCGTACGACGAGGCGGAGCTCCGGACCCACGTCGCCCGCTGCGAGGCCGAGTACCTCCTGACCGTCACGCCCCTGCGGTTCATCCAGCACTACGAGCTGTTCCGGGCCGTGAGCGGCACCGACGGCACCGCGGTCGGACTCGAGTCCGAGTCGGACCCGACCTTCAGCCGCATCGTGGTCGCGGTGGCGAACTCGACCACCCGCCGCATGCTCGAGCGGCTCGCCCGCCGGCTCGCCTACGACCGGGTGAACGTCCACCGGGCGTACCTCGACATCCTCGACGACGGCGCGCACGGCACCATCAGCCTGCTCGGCTTCGTCTGCCAGGGGCCCGACGGCGGCCCCATCGACCCCGAGTCCGAGCTCTGGCAGCGGCTGCGGGTCGACCTGCGACGCAACAAGTGGGTCGAGCATCGCACCCTCCAGCTGGCCTACGCCTACCCCGAGCTCGACATCCGCCGGGCCGAGGTCATCAGCGGTCTCGCCGACCTCGTGCACCAGCTGCTGGTCAAGCGGAACAGCTACGCGTTCAACCAGACGCGAATCTTCCGGCTCGTGGAGCGGGCGCTCGCCGAGGCCATCCGCGTCGCGGACCTCTTCCTCGACCGCTTCCGTCCCGGCTCGCCCCTCGACGACCGGTCGTTCGCCGAGCGGGCGAAGGAGCTGCGGGCGGAGATCGACCGCGACGTCGACCTCGAGGACGCCCGCACGATCCTGCGGACGATGGTGGACGCGGTCGGCGCCGTCCTGCGGACGAACGTCTACCTCGAGGGCCGATTCTCGCTCGCCTTCCGTCTCGACCCGGCGTTCCTCGCCACCGAGGACCGCGCCGAGCTGCCCTACGGCGTCTTCTTCGTGCACGGCCGCGGCTTCAACGGCTTCCACGTGCGGTTCCGCGACATCGCCCGCGGCGGGCTGCGGGCGATCCGGACCCGCAGCGAGGAGCAGCACGCCCTCGAGGCGGAGCGGCTCTACGACGAGGCCTACAACCTCGCCTTCGCCCAGCAGCTCAAGAACAAGGACATCCCCGAGGGCGGCGCCAAGGCCGCGATCCTCCTCGACCCCTACGCCCGCCTCGACCGCGGCGTGAAGGGATTCGTGGACGGGCTGCTCGACCTGATCACGCCGGACGAGGCCACGCGGACGCGGATCGTGGACCACCTCGGCCACGACGAGCTGCTGTACCTCGGCCCCGACGAGAACATCACCCCCGAGTTCATCGTGTGGATCGCCGAGCGGGCCGCCCGCCGCGGCTACCCGCAGCCCAATGCGTTCATGAGCTCCAAGCCGGGCGCGGGCATCAACCACAAGGAGTACGGCGTCACGAGCGAGGGCGTGAACGTCTTCCTCGACGTCGCCCTCAATGCGATCGGGATCGATCCCCGCACGCAGCGCTTCACGGTGAAGATGACCGGCGGCCCCGACGGTGACGTGGGCGGCAACCTCATCAGCATCATGAACCGCGACTACGGCTCCAACGCCCGGGTGGTCGGCATCGCCGACGGCTCCGGCAGCGGCGAGGACCCCGACGGCCTGGACATGGACGAGCTGCTGCGGCTGTTCCGGGCGGGCGACCCCATCGCCGCCTTCGACCGCACCCGGCTCGGACCGAACGGCCGCGTGGTGGCGATCGACGAGCCCGAGGGCGTGATGCTCCGCAACACCCTGCACAACCGGGTGCAGGCGGATGCGTTCGTCCCCTGCGGCGGTCGCCCCGCCGCCATGCACGGCCGCAACTGGCGGGAGTTCCTCGATCGTGACGGAACGCCGTCCTCTCGGCTGATCATCGAGGGAGCGAACCTCTTCCTCACCGCCGAGGCCCGCAACCACCTCAGCGACGCCGGCGTCCTCATCATGAAGGACTCCAGCGCCAACAAGTGCGGCGTGATCACGTCGTCGTTCGAGATCATCTCGAACATGCTCATGGACGAGGCGTCGTTCCTCGCGATCAAGAACCGCTTCGTCGACGAGGTGAAGGCCAAGCTTCGCTCGCTCGCCCGCCGCGAGGCGGACCTGCTCGTCCGGATCCACCGCCACCACCCGCACGTGCCCCTGCCGACCATGAGCACGCGGCTCAGCCGGGTCATGATCCGCACCGCGGACGCCATCGAGGCCTCGCTCGACCGACTGATGGACGCCAACGGAGAGCTGATGCGGCAGCTCGTGCTCGACCACGTACCCGCCGTGCTGGTGGAGCACGTGGGCGACGACGTGTTCACGAGGCTGCCCGAGCGCTACATCCGCTGGATGATGGCCAAGAGCCTCGCGGCCCGGATCGTCTACCGCGAGGGCTTCGAGTACCTCGACGCGATGCCGATGGACGCCATCGCCGAGCTGGCGGTCCGGTACCTCGGCCTCGAGATCGAGCGGGCCTACCTCGCCGACGAGATGGAGCGGTCCGGCCTGCCGGTGGGCGAGCGGGTGGCCGACCTCCTGCGCTCGGCGGGCATCTTCTCGACCATCCACGGGGAGTGAGCGGCCCGGCCCCGCGGCGCCCGGCGCGAGCGGCGCCGGCGGCAGCCCGGACACGCCGCCGCCCGTGAAGCCGGGCAAGGATGGTGGCCTGCACGGGCCGGGGACGCGCCCGAGCGACGGGATTCGCCGGGATCGGCCCGGAGGCGGCGACGGCCCGGGGCATGCTGAAGCGAGGCCGCCCGACGGACGGCCCGATCAGCATCCCAGACCCGCATCGGAGTCCCGCCGTGCCCCGACCCTCGTTCGAGCAGCGCATGGCCGAGCTCGAGGCCATGATCGAGACGTGCCCCGAGGACCGCCGCGCGGCGCTCCGCAGCCTGGCGGAGGAAACCCGTGCGCGGCAGCGGCGGAACGACGACAACATCGCCCGCGCCCGGCAGGGAGTCGACACGCTCCGCGTGACGGAGGAGCTCGCCGCCCTCAACTTCGAGATGGTGCGCGAGGCCGCCGGCCGCCTGCGGGGGCTGCACGACTGACGGGCATCCGGACCCGCCGGCGACCCGGGCCGGAGCGATCCCGGCGATCGCACGCGGCCCCGCGCCGATCGACTCAGAGCGTGAAGTACTTCGCCTGCGGGTGGTGCACCACGATCGCGCTGGTGGACTGCTCGGGATCGATCTGCCAGTTCTCGGTGAGCTCGCAGCCGATCCGCTCGGGCCGCAGCAGGCGGAAGAGCTTCTCCTGGTCGCTCATCTCCGGGCAGGCGGGGTAGCCGAAGGAGTACCGGCTGCCGCGGTAGTGCTGCGTGAAGAGCTTCCTGGTGTCCGGGCTGTCCTCGTTGCCGATGCCCAGCTCCATCCGCATGCGCTTGTGCCACAGCTCCGCGAGGCCCTCGGCGCACTCCACGCCGAAGCCGTGCAGGTACAGATAGTCCTGGTACCGGTCGGCCTCGAAGAGCTCCCGGGCAGCGTCGGACGCCCGCTCGCCCACGGTCACGCACGAGAGGCCGAGCACGTCCTTCTCGCCGGTGTCGACCGAGCGGAAGAAGTCGCTGATGCACCAGCGGTCGCGCTTCCGCTGCCGCGGGAAGGTGAAGCGCTCGATCTCGCGGTCGTGGTCCTCGGGGTCGTACACCACGAGATCGTCGCCGTCCCCGTTGCAGGGGAACCAGCCGTAGACGAGCTTCGGCTGCAGGATGGCCTCGGCCCGGCACCGCTCGGCCAGCTCGTCGAAGACCGGGTCGACCTCCTCGGCGAGGAATCGCTCGTACTCCTCGTTGGACTTGCGACCCTTGCGCAGCTGCCACTGGCCGCGGTACAGGGCCACGCGGTTGATGTACGGGTACACCTGCTCCAGCGGCACCGACTCGACGACGCGGTCGCCCCAGAACGGCGGCTCGGGCACGTCGACGTCGGTCCGTGCCGAGGACCGGACGCGGTCGCCGCCGCCGGCCCCGTCGCGCTCGGCCAGCGCCGCGGCCGCCCCGGGGGTCTCGCAGCGGCTGCAGTCGTCGCCGCCGCCCCCTCCGCTCGACGACGCGGTGGCAGTGGCGGTGCCGCCGCCCGCCGCCACGGCGGCGGGCGCGGTGGCCGTCGCCCCGGCCGCCACCTCGACGGTGGCCGCCTCGGACGCGGCCTCCGCGGCCCGGGCCTCCTCGCGATCGCGCATCGCCTGGGCCTTGGCCGTCGCCTGCTCGCGCTTCTCGAGCCGCTCGGTGATCTCCTCGACCAGCGTCTCGGTCCGGCCGGTCATGAGGTGATCCATGATGCGGAGGCCGTCGAAGGCGTCCTTCCCGTAGAAGACCTCGCCGCCGTAGATCGGGCGCAGGTGGCTCTCGCAGTAGTGCCGCGCGAGGGCCGCCCCGCCGAGCAGGATCGGGACGTCGATGCCCTGGGCGTTGAACTCGTGGAGGTTCTCCTCCATCACCGTGACCGACTTCACGAGCAGGCCGCTGAGGCCGATCGCGTCGGCCTTCGTCTCGCGCAGGGCCTCGATGATCGCGTTCACCGGCTGCTTGATGCCGATGTTGTGCACCGTGTAGCCGTTGTTGGTGAGGATGATGTCCACGAGATTCTTGCCGATGTCGTGGACGTCGCCCTTGACGGTGGCGAGCACGATCTCGCCCTTGGTCTGCCCGTCGACCTTCTCCATGTGCGGCTCGAGATGGGCCACCGCGGCCTTCATCACCTCGGCCGACTGGAGCACGAACGGCAGCTGCATCTCGCCGGTGGCGAAGAGCTCGCCGACCGTCTTCATGCCGTCGAGCAGGTGGTCGTTGATGATCTCCAGCGGCGGATACTGCTCCATCGCCTCGTCGAGCGTGGCGTCGAGGTCGCGCCGCTCGCCGTCGATGATGTGCCGCCGCATCCGCTCGTCGAGCGGCAGGTCGGCGAGGCTCTCCTTGGTCGACTGCGCGGTCGAGCCGTCGGGGAACAGGTCGATGAAGATCTGCAGCGGATCGTCCGTGGTCGAGCCGTCGGCCAGCTCCACCGGCTCGGACGGACGCCGGTCGTAGACCAGGTCCAGCGCCGCCTCCCACTGCGCGTCCTCGATCCGGTTGCGGGGCAGGATCTTGGAGACGTGGAGGATCGCGCTCGTCAGGCCCGCCTCGATCAGCTCGTGCAGCAGCACGCTGTTGAGGACCTGCCGGGCGGCGGGATTCAGGCCGAAGGAGACGTTCGACAGGCCGCAGGTGATCTGGACCTTCGGGAACCCCTCGGAGATCCGGCGGACGCCCTCGACGAGCTCGAGCGCCGATCGCCGGTCCTTGTCCATGCCGGTCGAGATCGGCAGGACGAGCGGGTCGAAGTGCAGGTCCTCCTCGTCGAGGCCGTACGTCTCCGTCGCGAGCGCGTGCATCCGCGCGGCGACCGAGAACTTGCGGTCCGCGGTGCGGGCCATCGCCTCCTCGGGATCCTCGTCGATGGTGCCGAGGACGAGGCCGGCGCCGTAGCGCTTGGCGAGCCGGCACATCTCCGCGAACTTCTCCTCGCCGTCCTCGAGGTTCGCCGAGTTGATGATGCACTTGCCCGCCGCGACCTTGAGCCCGGCCTCGATGGTGGCCGGCTGGGTCGAGTCGAGCATGAGGGGCACGTTCACCTGCCGGACGAGGCGGCGGACGATCTCCTCCATGTCCTTCGCGTTGTCGCGGCCGGCGTAGTCGACGTTGACGTCGATGACGTGCGAGCCCTCGCGCTGCATCTCGCGGGCGAGGCTGATGATCTCGTCCCAGTCCTCCTCCTCGAGGAGCCGCTTGAACTTCCGGCTGCCCGAGGCGTTGGTGCGCTCGCCGACGTTCAGGATCGAGTTGTCCTGCCGGTACTCGACCGCGTTGTAGAGGCTGGAGCAGCCGGCGGGGGCCGGATCGACCGTCCGCTCGGCCGGGGGCCGGCCGGCGATCGACTCGGCGAGGAGCCGGATGTGCTCGGGCGTGGTGCCGCAGCAGCCACCCACGATCGAGAGGCCCGCGCTCTCGACGAACTCCGACATCTTCTCGGCGAACGGCACGGGGCCGAGCGGGTACTCGGTGCGGCCCTCGACCAGCGTGGGCAGGCCGGCGTTGGGCAGCACGCTGATGTGGCGGTCCCAGTGCTTGCCGAGCCAGTGCACGTGCTCGCTCATCTCGAGCGGGCCGGTGGCGCAGTTGAGCCCGAGCGAGATCACCGGGAACTCGCGCACCACGTTGGCCGCGGCCGCGATGTCGGTGCCCACGAGCATGGTGCCGGTGGTCTCGATCGTGACCTGCACCATGATCGGGACGTCCTCGGGCCCGAGGTTCCGCTCCTTGAGGCCGTCGAGGCACGCGTTGATCGCGAGCCGGACCTGGTTGATGTCCTGGGCGGTCTCGATGAGCAGGACGTCGACGCCGCCGTCGAGCAGGCCGCGGACCTGCTCGAGGTAGCTGGCGTGCAGGGTGTCCCAGTCGACGTGGCCGAGGGTGATGAGCTTGGTGCCGGGGCCCATCGACCCGATCACGAACCGGGGCTTGTCGCCGGTGGAGTGGGCCTCGCAGGCGGCGCGGGCGATCTCGGCCGCCTCGCGGTTCAGGGCCCGGGCCTCGTCCTGGAGCTCGAACTCGGCGAGCACCAGCGGGTTGGCGCCGAAGGTGTCGGTCTCGACGCCGTCGGCCCCTACCTCGAGGAAGGTCTCGTGGATCCGCTGGATGGCGTCCGGACAGGTCCGGACGAGGATCTCGGTGCAGTTCTCCTTCCCGAGGTAGTCCCGCTCGAGGTCGAGGTCGAGACCGTGGATGCTGGTCCCCATGGCGCCATCGAGGCAGAGGACGCGGCGATCGAGCTGCTGTGCGAAGAGACTGGGCATGGGCGGAGGGTACTCGCACGGCGCCCGAACTTCCAGCCGTTCATCCGGATGAACGGCTGAAAGGGTTGTGTCCGGGTCGTGCCGGCGGCCGACGCCGCGGCCGGCCCGGCACGAGCCGCCGCCGGCCCCGCGGCCACCGGTACACTCGAGGATCCGCCGCGTGAACGGCTGGCCGCCGCCGCGTCGAATCGCATCGTAGGTGTCCCGGGCCGCCGCGCCGCCCGCTCTCGCGCCCCCCGCTTCGGAGGCCTTCATGTCCCGCTCCCGCCGTGCGCTCGTGCCCCGTGTCCTCGGGGCGGCCCTGCTCGCCTCGCTCGCCCCCGCGGCGCCCACCCCGGCCGCGGCCCAGCCCGATCCGGCGGCGCTCGCGGCCGGTCTCCCCGACGGCCGGGCGGTGCTCGAGCGGGCGGTGGAGGCCATGGGCGGCCAGGAGGCCTTCGACGCCGTCACGTCGATGGCGGTCGACCTGATCATGACCATCCCGACCGGCGAGATGCGGCTCGAGGCCCTCTCGCGCGGTTCCGACCAGCTCAGTGTCCGATTCCGGGCCTCCCTCGAGGCCCCGATCGAGGCGCGGATCGTCAAGAACGGCGACGTCGCCTGGGCCACGATGCAGCCGCTGAACGACGAGCTCGAGCCGATCGGCGAGGCGACGCTGGTGCCGCAGACGCCGATGCGGGAGCTCCGCCAGTTCAGCTTCGCCGTGCGGGCCCACTGGATGATCCACCGCACGCTCGAGGACTACGAGACCATCGAGACGGTCGAGATCACGCAGTTCCAGGAGCAGCCGGCCCTTCGCGTGCGGATCGCCGACCCGCGAACCGAGCGGGGGCGGGCCCAGGCCGCGGGCGACCGGTTCCTCTACGTGTCGCTGTCCGACGGCATGCCCCTCGGGATCGACGCCCCGATCGAGGGCGAGGACGACCCGCGGCAGGTCCTCGCGTTCAAGGACGTGAAGGAGTTCGGCGACCTGCGGCTCTTCACCCGCATGACCGGCACCCGGGGGCCGGTGCGACAGAGCTTCATCTTCGAGCGCATCGACTTCAACGTCGTCCCGCCCACCGTCTTCGCCGTCCCCGAGCGCGTGCGGGCCCGCGAGGCCGCACGCCGCGAGGCCGAGTCGGACCAGGCCGGCTCGGGCGCCGGCTCGGGCGCCGGCTCCGCCGACGGATGAGCCCCGGGCACGACGCCGGAATCCGGCAGGAGGCACGAGACCCGTGACCGCGATCCGCATCGACGGCGTCGAGAAGCGCTTCGGGGACACGTACGCCGTCCGCGACCTGTCGCTCGAGGTGCCCCAGGGCAGCCTCTGCGGTTTCCTCGGTCCCAATGGCGCGGGCAAGAGCACCACGATCCGGATGATCATGTCGATCATCTACCCCGACCGCGGGCGGATCGAGGTGCTCGGCGGCTCGGCCCTCGACTCGAAGGACCGCATCGGCTACCTGCCGGAGGAGCGCGGCGTCTACCGCAAGATGCGGGTCGGCGAGTTCGTGCGGTACATCGCCCGCCTCAAGGGCGTCGATCGCCGTGGCTACGACCGCGTGGTCGAGGACTGGCTCGACCGCGTCGAGCTGCCGGGCGTGGCCCGCAAGAAGTGCGAGGAGCTGTCCAAGGGCATGCAGCAGAAGGTGCAGTTCCTCGCCGCGGTGATCCACGAGCCCGAGCTGATCATCCTCGACGAGCCCTTCTCCGGTCTCGATCCCGTGAACGCCGAGGTGATCCATCGGCTGGTGCGGGAGCTGCACGACGCGGGCCGCACCCTGATCTTCTCCACCCACATCATGCAGCAGGCCGAGCGGCTCTGCGATCGCATCGTGCTGATCAACCGCGGCCGCAAGCTGCTCGACGAGGCGACCGAGTCCGTGCGCGAGCGGTTCACGCCCCGCGAGCTCGCGCTCGTCCCGGCCCGTGACGCCGACCTCGCGTCGGTCGCGGCCGCCGCCTCCGCCGATCCCGCCGTCCGCCGGGCGACGCCCACCGACGACGTGGTGGTCGCCGCCCTCGAGGACGACGCCGACGCCCGCGAGGCGATGCGGCGGCTGCTCGACGCCCTGCCGCTCGACGGCGTGCAGGTGCGGCGGGCCGGACTCGAGGAGGTCTTCGTCACCGTCGTCGGCCAGGACGCCGGCGAGGCGGCGGCCGAGGAGGCCCGGCTCGAGCTCGCCTCCGGCGGCTGACCGCCGGCGTGTCGCGGTCGGATCGACGTCGACTCGCCCCCCTCCCGCTTCCCCCGCCCCCATCACCTGTTCGGAGCCCCCCGCGTGTCCAAGGTGCTCGCCGTCCTCCGCCGAGAGGTCCGCCACACCGTGATGACCAAGGCGTTCATCATCGCCGTGGTCGGCGTGCCGATCCTCATGGCCGGAGCGCTCGCGATCGCGGTCGTGATGATGGCGACGCACCGCGAGCCGCCGCTCGCCGGCACCGTGCTCGTCGTCGACGGCGACGGCACGGTGACCGAGGGGGTCGCCGCCCGGTTCGCGCAGCTGACCGATCGCTCGCCGCTCGTCGAGCAGCAGGAGCGCATGGCCGAGGCGATGGCCGGGGCCGAGACCGCGGAGGAGCGGGCCGCGGCGGCGATCGGCGCCGGCATGGAGGCGAGCCGCGAGGGCGGCATGGGCGGCATGGGCGGCCTCGGCCGGGGCGAGGTGCGCGTCGCCGTCGAGCGGGCCGAGGGCGACCCCGAGGGTGGCGTGCCCGAGCCGCTGAAGCGGGCGGTCGGCCGGGGCGAGTACCTCGCGGTGGCGGTGGTCCCGCCGGCGATGCTCGAGCCGCCGCGAACGTTCCGCGCGAATGCGGACGACGCCGCGCGACCGGCCGCGGCCGGCGAGGCCGGCGAGGCCGGATCCGACGAGCCGGAGCCCGAGACCTCGACCCGCTGGCGACTGTTCGCCGGCGAGGGACTCGACGCCGACCACGTCTCGATCATCGAACGGGCGATCGGCGACGCGATCGTCGATGCCCGGGCCGCCCGCGCGGGCGTCGATCCCGAGGCGACCCGCGCGCTGCTGGCCCGTCCGCGGCCCACCACCGATCGGGTGGGCGCCGACGGGGCGTCACGCCGGGAGTCGGCCGAGCTCCGCGAGGTCCGCAGCTCGATCATCCCGATGATCTTCATGATGCTGCTGTGGGTCTCGACGTTCTCGGCCGGCACGCAGCTGCTGCACTCGACGATCGAGGAGAAGTCCAACCGCGTGATGGAGGTGCTCCTGAGCGCGGTGAGCCCGTTCCAGCTGCTCGTGGGCAAGATCCTCGGCCAGGGCCTCGTGGGCCTGATCATGGTCGGCGTCTACTCCGCCCTCGGCATCGCGGCCCTCGTCGCCCTGTCGAGCACCGGACTGATCTCGGCCATGCAGCTCGTGGCGTTCTTCGTCTTCTTCCTCATGGCGTACTTCATGGTGGCCACGCTCATGGCCGCGGTGGGCAGCGCGGTGAGCGACCTGCGGGATGCCAACAGCCTGCTGACGCCGGTGATGATCCTGCTCATGATCCCGCTGATGCTCTGGATGCCCATCACGCAGGCCCCCAACGGCATGGTGGCGACGGTGATGAGCTTCGTGCCCCCCGCGATCCCGTTCGTGATGATTCTCCGGGTCGCGGCCGAGGAGGCGGTGCCCCTGTGGCAGCTCGGGGGGGCCGTCGCCTGGGGCGGCCTCTGCACGCTCGGCATGATGTGGGCCGCCTCGCGCATCTTCCGGGTCGGGGTCCTGATGACCGGCAAGCCGCCCTCGCCGCTGGAGCTGATCCGCTGGATCCGGTACGCCTGACCGTCCGTCCGCCGCGCCGCCCGGCCGCCCGGCCGCCGCTTCGCCCGCCGAGCCCGCGGACGGTGCCGGCCGCGGCCGCGGCGGACCGCTGGCGGGCGATCCTGCCGCCGATCGCTCGCTTCCGCCCCGAATCCGGGACGGGCGGCGGGCCCCCGCCCGGGGTCCGAACGATCCGCGCCGCCCCCCCCGCTCGCCGCGGGC
>CAYLNM010000104.1:0-16246 GCA_964385045.1 uncultured Isosphaeraceae bacterium | reverse complement strand
TGATGATGCGGCGGTAGAGGTCGTTGAGGTCGCTGGTGGCGAAGTTGCCGCTCTCGAGGAGGACGAGCGGTCGCAGGTCCGGCGGGATCACCGGCACCACGTCCAGGACCATCCAGGTCGGGTCGTTCTCGGATCCGCGGAGCTGCTCGACGACCTTCAGCCGCTTGGAGAGGTCCTTGATCTTCTGCTTGGAGCGGGTCGCGCCGAGCTCCTCTCGGAGCTCGATCGACAGCTCGTCGAGCCGAAGCTGCTCGAGCAGCTCGCGGATCGCCTCCGCGCCCATCAGGGCGGTGAAGCCGGTGTGGCCGTGCTTGGCGATCGCGTCCCGGTACGCCTCCTCGTCGAGCACCTGCTTGAACTCGAGGTCGGTGTTGCCCGGATCGGTGACGACGTAGTCCTGGAAGTAGATGACCTTCTCGAGGTCCGCCGTCTTCATGTTCAGCAGGGTGCCGAGGCGGCTCGGCAGGGCCTTGAAGAACCAGATGTGGACCGTGGGGGCCGCGAGGTTGATGTGGCCCATGCGGCGGCGGCGGACGCGGGAGTGCGTCACCTTCACGCCGCAGCGGTCGCAGATGATGCCCTTGTACTTCGTGCCCTTGTACTTGCCGCACGCGCACTCGTAGTCGCGCTCGGGGCCGAAGATCCGCTCGCAGAACAGGCCGTCCTTCTCCGGGCGGTAGGTGCGGTAGTTGATGGTCTCCGGCTTCTTGACCTCGCCGAAGCTCCACGAGCGGATGTCGTTCGGCCCGGCCAGGGTGATCTTGACGCGGCCGAAGTCGTTGACGCGGTCGTAGACGCTCTCTGCCATCGTGGGTGTCGTCCGATCTGTCGGCGGACCGAAGGGTCCGCGGGGGGGTGCGTCGCGTGGGCGGCGGAGCGAGGCTCCGCCGCGGCGGGGGAGGGGGCGGCCGCCGGGCGCGGTGCATGGCGGTGCGGATGCGCCCGGCGGCCCGATCCGGGGCGGGGTCGCGGGCGTCAGAGCAGCGTGCCCATCTCCGACTCCTGCTTCTCGAGCACGATGTTCATGCCGAGGCCCTTGATCTCGTGGCAGAGCACGTCGAAGACGACGGGCATGCCGGCCTCGAGCACGTTCGTGCCCTTCACCATGGAGTCGTAGATCTTCGTCCGGCCCTCCACGTCGTCGCTCTTGACGGTGAGCAGCTCCTGGAGGACGTAGGCGGCGCCGTAGCCCTCCAGTGCCCAGACCTCCATCTCGCCGAACCGCTGGCCGCCGGTGCGGGCCTTGCCGCCCAGGGGCTGCTGGGTGATGAGCGAGTAGGGGCCCGTCGCGCGGGCGTGGATCTTGTCGTCGACGAGGTGGTGCAGCTTCAGGAGGTACATGAAGCCCACGGTGGCCTTCTGGTGGAAGGGCTCGCCCGTGCGGCCGTCGAAGAGCTGCACCTTGCCCGCGTGGGTGACCCGCGCGAGCAGCTCTCGCGGCTCGCCGGGATCCTCGCCCGTCTCCTCGAAGCGGTCGAGCTTGGCCTGGACGTGGGCGTTGGCCTCGCCGATCGCGCCGAGGACCTCGCCCTCGGTCGCCCCGTCGAAGACCGGCGTGCGGGCCTGGAAGCCCAGCACGCGGGCCGCCCAGCCGAGATGGGTCTCGAGGATCTGGCCCACGTTCATCCGGCTCGGCACGCCGAGCGGGTTGAGCAGGACCTGCACCGGGGTGCCGTCCTCGAGGAAGGGCATGTCCTCGACCGGCACGATGCGGGCGATGACGCCCTTGTTGCCGTGGCGACCGGCCATCTTGTCGCCCACCGAGAGCTGGCGCTTGGTGGCGACGTAGATCTTGACCATCTCGAGGACGCCGGAGGGAAGCTCGTCGCCGCGCTTCATGTGGGCGAGACGCCGCTCCTTCTCCTTCTGGACCGCCTCGATGCGGGGCCAGAACTGGCCGCGGATCCTCAGGGCCTCCTCGCGGGCGTCCTTGGAGCCCTTGATCCACGCCTCGTTGAAGTTCTCGATCTGCTCGAGGATGACCTCGGCGATGTCCGACCGGCCGACCCGCTGGCGGGTGGTCGGGTCGACCATCTCGGTGCCGAGGACCTCGTTGATCGCGGCGACCATCTGCTGGAAGAGGGTGATGGCCTTCTGGTCCATCTCCTCCTCGTAGCGGGCCTGCTCCTCGTCGAGCCGCTTCTTCTGCTCGTCGGAGAGATGGATCCGCCGGGAGAACTTCCGGGCGTCGATCACGATGCCCTCGGAGCCGGCGGGCACCTCGAGCGAGTCGTTCTTCACGTCCTCGCCGGCGCGGCCGAAGATCGCGTGGAGCAGCTTCTCCTCGGGGGTCAGCTCGCTCTTGGACTTCGGGCTCACCTTCCCGACGAGGATGTCGCCGGGACCGACGCGGGCGCCGATGCGGATGACGCCGTGCTCGTCGAGGTTGCGGAGGGCCTTCTCCGAGACGTTGGGGATGTCGCGGGTGAACTCCTCGCGGCCGAGCTTCGTCTCGCGGATCTCCACCTCGAACGAGTCGATGTGGATCGAGGTGAAGGTGTCGTCCTTCACCAGCTCCTCGCTGATGACGATCGCGTCCTCGAAGTTGTAGCCGTCGAAGGTGTTGAACGCGACGAGGGCGTTCTTGCCGATGGCCAGCTCGCCCATCACCGTCGACGCGCCGTCGGCGATGATCTCGCCCGCCTCGACCTCCTGGCCGAGGACCACGACCGGCTTCTGCGTGTTGCAGGTCCGCTCGTTGAGGCCGACGAACTTCTTGAGCTCGTACTCGTCGGCGTTGTCGATGATGACTCGCTCGGCGTCCACGTAGGTGATCACGCCGCCGCGGCGGGCGCGGATGCCCATGCCGGAGTACGAGCCGGCGACCTCCTCCATGCCGGTGGCCACGCAGGGCGGGTCGGCGAGCAGGAGCGGGACCGCCTGCCGCTGCATGTTCGAGCCCATGAGGGCGCGGTTGGCGTCGTCGTGCTCGAGGAACGGGATCAGTGCCGCCGACACGCCCACGATCTGCTTGGGCGAGATGTCGACGTACTCGACGTCCTCGGGCTCGACCTGGGCCAGGTCGCCGTTGACGCGGGCGAGGACCGCGTGGCCCTCGATCCGGCCCTCGGCGTCGAGGGCCTCGCTGGTGGCGAGGACGCCGCGCATCTCCTGGTCCGCCCTGAGGTACTCGACCTTCGGGCCGCTGCCGTCGCGGACGAGCTGGCCGTCCTCGATCACCTGGTAGGGGGTGAGCAGGAAGCCGTACTCGTCGATCCGCGAGTAGATGCCGAGCGAGCAGATCAGGCCGATGTTCGTGCCTTCGGGCGTCTCGATCGGACACACGCGGCCGTAGTGCGAGATGTGGACGTCGCGGACCTCGAAGCCGGCCCGCTTGCGGTTCAGGCCGCCGGGGCCGAGGGCCGAGAGGCGGCGCTCGTGCACGAGCATCGACAGCGGATTGGTCTGGTCGACGACCTGCGACAGCTCGCTGCGGCCGAAGAAGAAGTCGATGGCGGACGAGATCGACTTGGAGTTGACCAGGTCGGCGATCTTGGAGAGCTCGTCCGGGCTCTTGACGCTCATCCGCTCCTGCACGGTGCGGCGGAGCTTGAGGAAGCCCTTGCGCATCTCCTCGACCGCGAGCTCGTCGAGCGTCCGAAGGCGACGGTTCCCGAGGTGGTCGATGTCGTCCACGTGGCAGTCGGGCGACTGGGCCCGCAGCCCGAGGATGTACTTGATCACCGCCATGAAGTCCTCGGGGCGGATGTGCATCACGCCCTCGTCGATCTCCATGTCGAACTTGCGGTTGATCCGGAAGCGACCCACCTTGCCGAGCCGATACCGGTTCTCGTCGTAGAACTTCTCGGCGAAGAGCTGCCGGGCCTTGTCGACCTGCGGCGGGTTGCCGGGCCGCAGACGGCCGTAGATCTTCAGGAGGGCCGCCTCGTGCTCGGTGACCTCGGCGAGGAAGTCGAGCCGCTCCTCGGCGAGCGTGTTCAGGATCAGCGGGTCCGACACGTCGGCGATGACGCGGACGGAGTCGATGCCCGAGGCCTGGATCGCCTCGATGGCGTCGCCGATCATCGCGCCGACGCGGCAGAGCTCCTCCCCGCTGTCGGTGTCGATGATCACGTCGGCCGAGTAGTGCTCGGGTCGCAGGTCGGAGACCGGGATCTCCTCCACGTCGTAGAACGCGTCGAGGATGGCGTCGGTCGAGGAGAGGCCGGGACCGGGACCCTCCTTGATCTCCTCGTCGGTGAGGGTCGGATCCCAGAGGGCGCGGAGGAAGGTCGTCGCGGCGATCTTCGTCGACTGATCGATCCGCATCGTCAGGACGTCCTTCTTCGTCACCTCCAGCTCGATCCACGAGCCTCGCTCGGGGATGATCCGGGCGGAGTGGAGGGGACGGTCGCCCACGGACGAGGCGATGCCGAAGTCGACGCCGGGGGAGCGGTGGAGCTGGCAGACGATGACCCGCTCGGCTCCGTTGACGATGAACTCGCCGCCGCCGAGCATGATCGGGATCTCGCCGAGGTAGATCTCCTCCTCGGCCTTCTCGTCGACGTCGTCCCGCTCGAGGCGGACCGCGACCCGGAACGGCATGCCGTAGGTCAGCCGCAGGTCCTTGCACTCGCGGGGCGTGTACCGGGGCTCGTCGAGCTTGTAGTAGAGATACTGGAGCCGCATCGTGCCGTCGTACGACTCGATGGGGAACACCTCGCGGAGCAGCGACTCGAGGCCGGCGTCGGGCTCACGCTCCTTCGGGTCGCCGTCGAACTGAAGGAAGCGGTCGTACGCGCGGGACTGGACCTCGGTCAGGTCCGGCACCGGAATCGCGTCGCCACGCTTGGAGAAGTCGCGCACCGTCTTCGTGGACGTCATGAAGGGTCCTCGAAAGGGAATGCCAGCCGCATCCCACGCAGGGACCGGCTGGGACAACGCGTGCCGTGGGGCACGTCACCCGTCGTTGTGGATTGTGGAGACAAGCACCGCCGAACCCCCGAGTCTAGCGGGGTCTCCGGGCCGATACAACCCGGACGAACGCGAAATCTGCTCGGATCGGCCAGAGAGGCCTTGACAGGCGAGCCGCTTGATGCCAGCCAGCCGTTCGGGTTCTGAGCGGGTGGCACCGTGTCCGAGTCGGCCTGAGAGCGTCTCGGGGCGGCCCGGGGCGACGGGGCCGAGCTCGGGTCGGGGCGGACCGAACCGCACGGGGGCGACGTCATCGGAAGGATCCGACCGTGCGTGGGCCCGAGGTCGGCGTTGCGATCGCGCGGCGCCGCGCACGCGGCGCGACAGCGCGCGACAGGATGCGAGCGGCCGCGCGACAGCCTGTCCCGGTGCGGCGGCGCACGGTGCACCGCATCCCCCCACGCGACGCGGCCCGCGAGCAGGATGCCCGCGGGCCGCGTCGGCGGTCCGGGGGCGACCGGGCCCCGCGCGGGGGCCGGTCGCCGGTCGGCGGGCGACGCCCGCCGGCTCGATCACTTGAGGGCGACGCCGGCGCCGGCCTCCTCGAGCTTGGTCTTGAGGGCCTCGGCCTCGTCCTTGTCGATGTTCTCCTTCACGTTGGCGGGAGCGCCATCGACGAGCTTCTTGGCCTCGGCCAGCCCCAGGCCGGTGGCCTCGCGGACCGCCTTGATGACCTGGATCTTCTGGTCGCCGGCGGACTCGAGGACGACCGTGAACTCGGTCTGCTCCTCGGCCGCGGCCTCGTCGCCGCCGCCCGGGCCGGCCATCATGACCGCGCCGCCGGCGGCGGGCTCGATGCCGTAGGCATCCTTCATGTAGTCAGCGAGGTCCACGGCCTCCTTGAGGGTGAGGCCGGCGATCTCGTCGCCGAGCTTGGTGATCTTCTCGTCGTAGGTCTTGGTCTCGGTGGCTTCCTCGGACATCGAGGACCTTCCTTTCCGCATGTCTCCGCCCGAGAGGAGCCGCACGCGCGGCTTTTAACCCGGGGGCCAGTCGGGCGGGGATGAGGGGGTTCGGGATGCGGCGGCCGGGGCGGCCGCGGCGGGGGGATCGGCTCAGCCGACCTTCTCGACGGTCTCGCCGGCCTCGAGCTTCTCCTGGATCTGCTTGACGATCCCGAGGATGCGGCCGCCGCCGCCGGTGGCCGCGCCGAGGACGTTGGAGCCGGGGCTGAGGACGAGCTGGACCACGGTCGCCTGGGCCTCCTCCTTCGTCGGGAACTCGCTGAGGCGCTTCACGCCCGCCTCCCCGTCGAAGTACTGGCCGTCGAGGACCGCGCCCTTGAGATCGAGATCCTCGATCTTCTTCGCCCAGTCGACCAGCTCGCGGGCCACGTTCACGACCGACTCGCCGCCGTAGGCGAGGGCCGACGGCCCGCTGAGGGCCGGCTCGAGGGCCTCGAGCTCGCCGCCCTCGAAGGCACGGCGGGCGAGGGCGTTCTTGACCACCGTCACGCGGACCCCCTTCGACAGGAGGTCGAGGCGCATGGCGTTGGTGTCGTTGGCGTCGATGCCGCGGATGTCGACCACCAGCGCGCCGTCGATGCCGGTGAAGCGGGACTCGTAGTCCCGCATGATCATCTCCTTGACGGGCTTGCTCATCGCTGACTCGCTTTCCCGCCGTTCAGACGGCGACCTGGATGCCCGGGGTCATGGTGCCGCTGACCGTGAGCTTCTTGAGGTAGGTGCCCTTCGCGGCCGAAGGGCGGATCTTCTCGACGTGGTCGAGGAAGTACTGGAGGTTCTCGACGAGGTCGCCCTCGGCGAAGCTCATCTTCCCGATCACGCAGTGGATGTTGCCGTACTCGTCGTTGCGGTACTCGAGCTTGCCGGCGGCATACTCGCGGACCGCGGTCTCGACGTCGGGGGTCACGGTGCCGGCCTTCGGCGAGGGCATGAGGCCCTTGGGGCCGAGCACGCGGCCGAGGGCCGAGACCACCCGCATCATGTCGGGCGAGGCGACCGCCACGTCGAAGTCCATCCAGCCGCCCTGGATCTTCTCGACGAGGTCCTCGCCGCCCGCCTCGATCGCCCCCGCCGCGGTGGCCGCGTCGACCTTCTCCGGCTGGCAGAAGCAGATCACGCGGGCCGAGCGGCCGACGCCCTTGGGGAACGCGATCGAGCCGCGGAGCTGCTGGTCGGCCTGCCGCGGGTCGATCCCGAGGTGCACGCACGCCTCCACGGTCTGGTCGAACTTGGGAGCCTTGAACTCCTTCAGCGCCTTGATGGCGGTCTGCGGGTCCTGGGGGCCCTCGTACTTCGCGAGGATCTCTTGGTTGGCCTTGGCCTTCTTCGTCATCGGCATCGCGTTCAGCCCTTCACCTCGACGCCCATCGATCGGGCGGTGCCGGCGATCATGCGCATCGCGGCCTCCACCGATCCGGCGTTCAGATCGTCCTGCTTCTCCTCCGCGATCGCGCGGAGCTGATCCTCGGTGATCGTGCCGACCTTGTTGGTGTTCGGCTCGCCCGAGCCCTTGTCCACCCCCGCGGCCTCCTTGATCAGGACGGCGGCGGGGGAGCTGGTGATCTGGAAGTCGAACGACCGGTCGTTGAAGACCGTGATCACGCAGCCCACGACCTTGCCCGCGCCGAGCTCGCGCGTGCGGTCGTTGAACTGCTGGATGAACTGTCCGGGGTTGACGCCGGCGGCGCCGAGCACCGGGCCCAGCGGCGGTGCGGGCGTGGCCGTGCCGGCCGGCGCCATCACCTTGAAGACCTTCTCGACCTTCTTGGCCATCGGAACCTCCTGCCTCCCACCTCGGCGGCCCGTCACGGGAGCGTCCCGCGGGAGGGGCGGACGACCGTCCGGTCCGGGCGGACGATCGACGCCGACGTGGTGAACGGCGAGTTGGGGGGAACCGCGGAGCGTACCCGAGCCCGGCGGCGGCGGCAAGCGGGACCGGAGCGGAGAGGCGTGCGGGATCTGGCCGGGTCGGGCGTGGCCGCGCCGGCGGCCTGCACGCGGGGGGGCCGGCGGGTGGCGGCGCGGGAGCCTGGTCGGGGCGGTGCGGCGGGCCCGGGCGGGCAGCCGCCGGTCTCACTCGGGCCGCGGGATCCCCGGGTCGTCCGCCTCGCGGGCGGCCACGCCGGGCGGGAGCACGAACCGCTCCCGCGTTCGGCACCAGGCGAGGCCACCCATGCGGGCCACCGCCCGCAGTCCCTCCGGGTCGACGTGCATGCGATCGTTCAGGAGGTCCTCCCGCACGTGGGCGAGAACGACCCGGCCGATCACCATGTTCGCGCCCGCCGGCTGGCCGGGCGCGAAGCGGAGCACCCGCTCGGTGCGGCACTCGAAGGCGACCGGGGCCCCGGCCACCCGCGGCGGGCCCACCCGCTCGCTCGGGACCGGCTCGAGGCCCGCGAGGTCCCACTCGCTCTCGCCCGGGGGCAGCGGCTCGGCGGTCACCGAGCAGGCCACCGCCTGCGGCTCGCCCACCACGCTCACCGTGAAGGCCCCGGTGCCGCCCTCGTCGGCGGGGGCGGCGTTCCGCAGCGAGTCCTTCTCCCGGCCGTCGGGCAGGTTCGCGGGGCAGAACATCAGCAGCATCGGGGTGGATCCGACCGCGTTGAAGAAGGAGAACGGAGCGAGGTTCGGGCGTCCGTCGCGGTCGAGGGTCGAGACCCAGGCGATCGGGCGGGGGACCACGGATCCGATGAGGAGCTTGTACCGCTCGGCCACCGCCAGCCCGTCGGGGTCGAGCCGCCGCATCGCCGCGGCGGGACGTCCGGCCGCGCCCGGGGCGGGGGTGGAGGTGGGGGCGGGCTCGCTCACGCCAGCGCCCCCTCGCGGAGGGCCAGATCGCACATCCACGTCACGGCGGGCGCGATCGCCTCGTCGTTGAAGTCGAAGGTGTCCTGGTGCAGCTGCGGCACCGCGTCCGGCGAGACGTCCGGCGGCCGGAGCCCGAGGAAGACGAAGGCGGCCGGCACCCGCTGGCCGTAGTAGGCGAAGTCCTCGCCGCCCATCGTGGGGGCCGGCAGCTCGTGCACGCGGTCCGGTCCGAGGACGGCCCCGAGGGCGTCCATCGCGGTGGCGCACGCTCCCGGGTCGTTGCGGGTCACGGGGTACCCGTCGTGCCAGGCGACGTCCGCGTGGGCCCCGTGGGCCTCGGCCACCGACCGCACGATCGCGTGCAGCCGCTCGCGGGCCATCGTCCGCGATGCCTCGGTGACGGTCCGGACGGTGCCGCGGAGCCGGACGAGCTGCGGGATCACGTTGTGGGTCGAGCCGCCCTCGACCTTCGTCACCGAGACGACGACCGAGTCGGTGGGGTCGGCGTTGCGGGCCGCGATCTGCTGGAGGGCCTGGATGACGGCCGCGGCGGCGAGGATCGGGTCGCGGGCGAGGTGCGGGGCCGCGGCGTGGCCGCCGGTGCCCTCGATCGTCACGTCGAACATGTCGGCGGCCGCGAGCAGGGGCCCCGGACGGGTGCCCGCCTCGCCCAGCGGCAGCAGCGGCCAGCCGTGAAGCCCGAACATCGCCTCCACCGGCGGACCGATCACCGAGCCGTCGAGACAGCCGTCGGCCACCATCCGCTCGCCCCCGGCCCCGCCCTCCTCCGCGGGCTGGAAGCAGAAGGTCACCGGGCGCGGCAGGCCACCGCCCTCGCGGGCGAGCCGCGCGAGCACCCGGGCCGCCCCGAGCAGGATCGTCGTGTGGCCGTCGTGGCCGCAGGCGTGCATGCGGCCGGGCGTGGTGGAGGCGTGGGGCAGGCCGGTCCGCTCCTCGATCGGCAGGGCGTCGATGTCCGCCCGCAGGCCGATCGCGCGGTCCGCGGCCCCGGGCAGGTGGCCGAGGACGCCGGTGCCGCCGGCGAGGTCGCCCACGAGGTCGACGCCCGCCGCCTCGAGCTCGCGCCGGATGACGCCGCTGGTGCGGTGCTCCTCGTAGCCGAGCTCGGGGTGCGCGTGCAGGTCGCGGCGGATGGACACGAGGGCCTCGAGCTCCTCGGCGACGAGGGCCCGGACGCGGTCGCTGGCGGCGGTGGTGCTCATGGGGGCCATCGTACCGGGCGCCGACGGGCGGCCCGCCGCGGGGGCGGGGCGGGCGTCGGGGCGGCGGCGAGGCGGGCGTCGGGCGCGGCTCCCGGCCCGCGCCCGGCCTCAGCGCAGCGCGGAGAGCCCGCGCCGCTCACGCTCCTCGTTCACCACCGCGAAGGCCCGCTTCTGGTGGCGGATGAGCCGGGCGAGCTGCGACATCGTGACGCCGAGCATCCCCGCCGCCCCGGCCACGTCGAACCCGCGGGCGAAGACCACGTCGAGCGCCTCGGCGAGGAGGGCCGGGTAGTCCGCGTGCCGCGGGTTCACCGGCAGCTTCTGGCCCTGCCGCCGCGTCTCCCAGAGCGGACTGGGCCGGAACCCGCGGCGGCGGACGCGGCAGCGGAGCTCGATCGCGAGGGTCTCCCGCAGGCGGCGGATCGCGATGCGGCGGTTCTCGGCCTGCTTCCGGCGCTGCGTCGCCTTCGCCTCGACGCCGCTCGGCTCGTGCACGAGCGACACCGACGTCTCGACCTTGTTGCGGTGCTGGCCGCCCGGCCCGCCGTGACGGCCGAAGCCGATCACGCACTGCTTGAGCAGCACCGGCTCGGGCAGGGTGGCGGGGTGCGGAGGATCGACGAGGACGAACAGCACGGCGGCAGCGTAGCGGCGGTGGACCTCGTTCTGCCGGCGTCGTCCGGCGCGACGGGGGCGGGGTGCGGCGGCGCGGGACGGCCGTCCGCCGCCCGGCGTGCCGGGCCCGCCCGCGGCCCGAGGTCAGGGCGTCGGCTTCGGCGAGGCCGACAGCGACAGGTCGGCGGTGCGGCCCTCGGCGAGGCGGATCGCCCCGAGCCCCGCGATCATCGCCGCGTTGTCGAGGCAGTAGGCGGGCGGCGGGAGCCGCAGGTCGAGGCCGCGGTCCCCGGCGAGCTCCCGCAGCTCGGTCCGGAGGCGGGCGTTGGCCGAGACGCCGCCGCCCACGAGCAGCGTGCGGACGTCCGGGCGCCGGTCGAGCGCCCGTCGCAGGCCGCGCATGATCGCGGTCACCGCGGCCCGCTGGAAGCACGCGGCGAGGTCGTCCACGTGGTCGGGCGAGAGGTCCGACAGGTCGCGCTCGTACCGCACGTCCCGCCCGCGGCCGATCGGCGGACCGCTCACCGCGTACCGCAGCGCGGTCTTCAGGCCGCTGAACGAGAAGTCGAGCCCGTCGCCGCCGAGGTCGGCCACCGGCAGGTCGCGGACGCGGTCGTCGCCGCGGGCCGCCGCCGCGTCGACCGCGGGGCCGCCGGGGTAGCCGAGCCCGAGGATCGTCGCCGCCTTGTCGTAGGCCTCGCCGACGGCGTCGTCGATGGTCCGGCCGATCGTCCGGCACGTGAAGGGCGCCTCGACGGCGAAGAGGCTCGTGTGCCCGCCGCTCACCACGAGGCCGAGGGCGGGCAGGGCCGGCGGCTCGGCATCGAGCCCGCCGGCCGCGAGGTGGGCGTGCACGTGGTCCACCGGCACCAGCGGCACGTCGAGGGCCCACGCGAGGGCCTTGGCCGCCGCGGTGCCCACGAGCAGCGATCCGATCAGGCCCGGGCGATGGCCGACCGCGATCGCGTCGAGCTCGTCGAGGTCGACGCCGGCCTCCACCACCGCCTCGTTCACCACCGGCAGGATCCGCTCGAGATGCGCGCGGCTGGCGATCTCGGGCACGACGCCGGCGTATCGCGCGTGCAGCTGGTGCTGGGTGAAGACGACGTTCGACCGCACGTCGCGGCCGCCGGCGACGACCGCGGCCGCGGTCTCGTCGCAGCTCGACTCGATGCCGAGGACCAGGGGCCCGTCCGTCATCGGCCCGGGGCCTCGGCGTCGGGGCCGGGGGAGGCGGCGGCCTCGGGGGCGTCCGCGTCGCGGTCTTCGTCGTCCGCGCCGCCGCCGATGTCGCCGCCGTCGCTGGCCGGGCCATCCGCGTCGATCGTGGCCCGCGGTCCCTCCAGGGTCTCGCGGAGCGTCTCGATCCGGGCCTCGATCTCGACCCGCCGGGCCTCGATGTCGGCCACCACCGTCTCGAGCTGCCGGAGCTCCACCAGTCGGTCGCGGCGCTCCTCGTCGGCGATCTCGGGCGCGGGCCACGTCCCCTGGTCGATCCGATCGGCGAGGGCCCGGGCCGCGACCAGCAGGACGCGGTCCCCGAGCGTCTGCTCGATCCACTCGATCGACCGGCAGTCCGACGGCGAGAACGGCCGCTCGCCGTACTCGGCGTCCGACTCGCGGATCGCCTCCACCTCCCGGCGGGCGAGCAGCACGTCGATCCGCTCGCGATCGGACACGATCACCTCGAACCCGGGATCGGGATCGACGCCCCAGGTGTCCTCGCCCGCGATCCGCTGCAGCCGTCGGCCGGAGCCGAGCTCCCACGTCGCGACGGTGAACTTCAGGGTGCCGCCGGCGGTGTCGAGCGGCCGCAGCTGCTGCACCGAGCCCTTGCCGTAGGTCCGGGTGCCCACCACGATCGCCCGGCCGGCCTCCTGCAGGGCGCCGGCGACGATCTCGCTCGCCGAGGCCGAGTCCTCGTCCACCAGGACGGCGATGGGCTCGTCGCGGACGACCGTCGTGCCGGGCGTCGCCTCGTAGGCGCGGCCCTCGCCCGTCCGCGGTCGCACCCGGACGATGACGCCCTCGTCGAGGAAGAGGTCGGTGACTCGGATCGCGCTCGGCAGGCCGCCGCCGGGGTTGCCGCGCAGGTCGAGCACGAGGCCGCGGAACGGCTCGCCCGCGGCCGGCTCGAGGGCGGCCCGCAGCTCCTCGGCGGTCTCGTCGTTGAACTGCGACACCCGCACGTAGCGGATGCCGTGGGCCGCGTCGAGGCACCAGTGCCAGCCCTCGCCGGCCCGCACCAGGCCGCGGACGGTGGGGGCGACGATCCGGCGCCGGACGACCGCGGTCTCGAAGGTGCTGCCGTCGGGCCGCTCGAGCCGCACCTGCACCGCGGTGCCGGCGGGCCCGGTGAGCCGGTCGACGATGGCGCCGCTGTCCATGCCCGCCACCGGCACGTCGTCGACCTCGAGCACCACGTCGCCCGCCCGCAGACCGGCCTCGAGGGCGGGCGAGCCCGGCATGGGGGAGATGATGGTGAAGCGACCCTCGACGGTGTCCACCTCCGCCCCGATCCCCGCGTACTCGCCGCGGATCGACCGGGTGAAGGCCTCCTCGTCGGCGGGGGGGACGAAGCTCGTGAAGGGGTCGCCGAGGGCCGAGACGTATCCCTGCACCGCCGCGACGCTCGCCGCCTCGTCGTCGATCGGGTCGACGTACTCCTCGAGGAGGATCCGCCGCGACTCGAGCAGCGGGTCGAACCGCTCCATCGAGTCGGAGCGGACGGCGACCGCGGTGGGCAGGCGGACGAGCAGCGAGGCGAGGAGGATCGCGAACAGCGTGGGGGCGAGGATCCGGCGCATGCGGGTCTCCGGCGCGTGACCTGAAGGGTACGCGGTCCCGGTCGTGGCCCGGCGGCCCGGGTCGGGGGCAGACTTTCCCGGGGTCGGGCCGTACGCTTCCTCCTGCGGATCGTGCTCGGCGACCGGCCGGCTCGGCGGCTCGGGGCTCCCCCGGGCGGAGCGGCGGCGAACGAGCCGCGACCGGCGGATCGTGGATCGGGCGCTCGGGCCACCCGGCGTCCGGACGCGGCTCCGCCGGTCGGTGCGTCCGCCCGGAGCCCTCGATGTCGCAGCCGATGCGAGAACAGCTCAAGGTCGTCAGCGAGCGCAGCGTGCTCGTGCACGTGGGTCTTCCCGGGCGCTACGAGGATCCGGGCGACGTGTTCCGCGAGCTGCGGGCGCTCGCCGAGACCGCGGGGGCGAGCATCGTGGGCGAGCTCGCCCAGAACCGCCGCACCCCCGACAACAGCACGTTCCTCGGCAAGGGCAAGGTCCAGGAGCTCACCGCCCTCGTCCGGATGACGAAGGCCTCGCTCGTGATCTTCGACAACGACCTGAGCCCGGGGCAGATCCGGAACCTCGAGCGCGCGGTCGAGGTCAAGATCATCGATCGCAGCGAGCTCATCCTCGACATCTTCGCCAACCGCGCGACGACGCACGCCGCGAAGCTGCAGGTCGAGATCGCCCAGCTCGAGTACACGTTCCCGCGGCTGCGGGCGATGTGGGACCATCTCGGACAGGTCACCGGCGGCGCCCCGGTCGGCATCGGCACCCGCGGTCCGGGCGAGCAGCAGCTCGAGATCGACCGCCGCCTCGTCAAGCGCCGGCTCGGCCAGCTGCGGGCGGAGCTCGAGCGGATCCAGGAGCGCAAGGCCCGCGAGGTCGACGCCCGCAACGACGAGCACTTCACCGTCGGGCTCGTCGGCTACACCAACGCCGGCAAGTCGACGATGTTCAACCGCCTCACTCGAGGCGGGGCGTACGCCCACGACAAGCTCTTCGCCACGCTGAGCACCCGCATCGAGCGCTGGGACCTCGGCGGCGGCAACGCGTGCATGCTCTCGGACACCGTCGGCTTCGTGCGCGACCTGCCGCACCACCTCGTCGCGTCGTTCCGCTCGACCCTCGAGGAGACGATCGACGCCCAGCTGCTGCTGGTGCTCGTGGACGCGGGCGACGTGGCGGCGGAGATGCAGATCGACACCGTCTTCGGCACGCTCGACGAGATCGGGGCGACCCACCAGCCGAGAATCGTCGTGGTGAACAAGATCGACCGGCTCGACCGGCTCGACGAGCAGCTCGCGTGGCTCAACCGGCATCCCGACGCGGTGCTGTGCAGCGCGACGAGCGGCGAGGGGATCGAGCTGCTGACCGATCGGGTCCGCGAGCACTACCTCGGTCCGGTGCGCGAGGTCGCGGTGACGGTGCCCACGGCCGACTCGCGCACGGTGAGCTTCCTCGAGCAGCGGACGCCGGTCTCGGACCGGGCGTGGGACAACGGCGCGGTGACCATCACCACGCGGCTCGGGCGGCGGCAGGTGGACCAGCTCCTCGCCGCCGGCGGCCGCTTCACCATCGACGGTCGCCCCGGCCCCGAGGCGGCGTCGGCGCTCTGGCCCTCGACCGACCCGCACGGTCCGCCCGCCCGCCGGGTGCCGATGCACGAGCGGTTCCACGGGTGACGACGCCGCGCGACGATCGCGACGATCGTGACGCCGCCGACGGAGCCGAGCCGGCCGGAGCCGGCCGCGTCGGATCCGGCCGCCGGGCCGGCGCCGCCCCGACGCCCGCGGACGCCGCGCCGGGCCTGCTCGCCGCGGTCGACGGCTGGCGGGGCGAGCACCCGCTCGCACGGCTGCGCGAGTCGCTGCTCGGCCATGCCCGCGGCGGCAAGCTCAAGCAGCGGCGCGACGTCCTCGCCGAGGCGATGGTCGCCCGGCACCTGCTCGAGCGCGGCTGCGACGTCCGCTTCGAGCGGCCCACCCCCGCGGGGCGGACGTGCGACTTCGAGGTCCGCTCGGGCGACGGCGTCTTCTACCTCCACGTCAAGCGCATGGCGGCCCCGCGGCGCGACCGCACGCTGACGATCTCCTCGCGGCTGCGGGTGCTCGAGCGGATCGACCGGCCCTACGTCGTGGGCGTGCGCTGGCGGCCGGACGCGGGCGACGCGGCGATGCAGCGGCTGGTCGAGGAGGCGGGACCCTTCATCGCCCGGGCGTCGATCGGCGACGAGCTGGTGGTCCGTGACGAGCGGGACGGCCGTGAGATCGGTGGCGTCCGCGTGCTCGCCCCGGGCGACGGGCCCGGCGTGAGCCTCGTGATCGGCCTGCCGAGCGGCTTCGCCGACGAGGTGCCGCGGGTGCGCCGGCTCCTGCGGCGGGCGGCGAAGCAGTTCATGCCGCGGGCGACCAACGTGGTGCTGGTGGCGATCGGGGCGGCGGCCGACCGGGAGGTCGTGCGCGAGGCCCTGCTCGGCTCGCACGAGGAGCGGTGGGACGCCTTCCCCCCGCGCGGGGCCCGCGTCGCCCTCGGCCGGGCCGAGGACGGCTTCTGGTCCGGACGCCGGAACGCCGACTCGCGGGTGGCGGGCTGGTTCCCCTTCGAGCCCGACCGCTCCCTGCACGCGGAGCTGGCCTTCCGCGAGCAGCCGGCCCTCGATCCGGCGATGCGGGCGACGATCGAGCGGGTGCTGGAGCCCGGGGCCGCCTGATCGGGACGGCCGCGGGCGCGGGCGCGGGAGCGGGTGCGGGTCTCGGCGCGGCGGGATGCGGTGGGGTCGTGCCCCGCGGTCCGGGAGTCGGTGCTCGCCGGCGACGCGCGGCCTGTCTCGCCGCGGCGGGGCGGAGCCGGGTGCGCCGAGTCCGCACGCTCGATCCGAGGACGAAAAGAGCCCTCCCCGACCATCGAGGAGGGCTCAGGAAGCAATGGGGTCGAG
>CAYLNM010000103.1:0-16419 GCA_964385045.1 uncultured Isosphaeraceae bacterium | reverse complement strand
GCGGATCCGGCGACGACGTCCTCGACGGCGGCGCGGGGGACGATCGGCTCGACGGCGGCGAGGGGGACGACGTGCTGGAGGGCGGATCCGGCGACGACGTCCTCGACGGCGGCGCGGGGGACGATCGGCTCGACGGCGGCGAGGGGGACGACGTGCTGGAGGGCGGATCCGGCGACGACGTCCTCGACGGCGGCGCGGGGGACGATCGGCTCGACGGTGGCGAGGGAGACGACGTCCTCCGGGGCGGCGGGGGCGTGGACGTGCTGCGGGGCGGGGCCGGCGCGGACCTCCTCGACGGAAGTGCGTCCGAGCGGGCCACCGCGGACTACGCCGCGTCGGAGGATGGCGTCACCGTGGACGTGGCCGCCGGCACCGGCCACGGCGGCGAGGCCGAGGGCGACGTGCTGGTCGGCATCACCGGCGTGGACGGATCGGCCCGGGCCGACGTCCTGCGGGGCGACGCGGCGGACAACGAGCTCTCGGGCGGCGGCGGCGACGACGTCCTCGACGGCCGCGGGGGGGACGACGTCCTCCGCGGCGGGTCGGGCGACGACGCGGTCAGCGGCGGCACCGGCGAGGATCGGCTCGAGGGTGGGGCGGGCGACGACGCCCTCGCCGGCGGGGCGGGCGACGACGTCCTCGTCGGCGGCAGCGGCACGGACACCGCCTCGTTCTCGGGCGACTGGCGGGAGTACCGCGTCACCGACAACGGCGACGGCACCTGGACGATCGCCGACACGGTGGCCGGCCGGGACGGCACCGACGTCGTGCAGGGCGTCGAGCGGTTCGCGTTCGCCGACGGGACCGTCTCGCTGGCGGAGCTGGCGAACCGGGCGCCGGCCGACCTGGGCCTCGCGGGCGCCGCGGTGCCGGAGGGGGCCGCCGGCGGCACGGTGGCGGGCACGGTCGAGGTGACGGATCCGGACGCGCTGGACGCGCACGCCTTCGAGCTGCTCGACGATGCGGGCGGGCGATTCGTGCTCGACGGCGACACGGGCGTGCTCCGCGTGGCGGACGGCGCCGCGCTGGACCACGAGGCCGCGGACCACCACGACGTGACGGTGCGGGTCACCGACGCCAACGGCGCGTCGTACGCCGAGACGCTGCGGATCGAGGTCACGGACGTGAACGAGGCCGCCTCGGCGATCACCTTCTCCGGCGACGGCATCCGTTCGGACGCCCCGGGCGGGACGGTGGTCGGGCTCGTCGCCACCGACGACCCCGACGCCGACGACCCCCCGACGTGGACGGTCGCGGGCGACGACCGCTTCGAGGTGGTCGACGGCGAGCTCCGGCTGCGCGGGGATGCGTCGGTCGCCCCGGACGAGGGCGTCATCGAGCTCGAGGTCACCGCGACCGACGCGGCGGGGCACGCGGTGACGGAGCGGCTGACGATCGACGTCGTCGACGTGAACGTCGCCCCGGTCGTGGCGAACGCCCCCGACGACGTGACCACGTGGGAGGACGAGCCGTTCGCCCTCGCCCTGCCGCCCGGGACCTTCGTGGACGCCGACGGGGACGCGCTGGCGCTCTCGGCGACCGCGGCCGGCGGCGGTCCGCTGCCGGACTGGCTGTCGTTCGACGCCGCCACCGGCACGTTCCACGGCACCCCCGGCGACGCGGACGTCGGGTCCTTCCCGGTGGCGGTGACGGCCACCGACCCGTCCGGCGTCTCGGTCACCGCGGAGCTCGTCGTCACCGTCCTGAACGTGCAGGACGAGCCGGTGGTGGGGATCGCGGCCGAGGACCGGGTCGCGGTCGAGGACCGTCCGTTCGCCGCTCGCCTCGGCCCGGAGACCTTCCTCGACGCCGACGGGGAGCCGCTCGTCCTCGAGGCCACCCGGTCCGACGGCTCGCCACTCCCGGACTGGCTCGCGTTCGACGCCGACACCTGGACGTTCTCCGGGACGCCGGACAACGGCGACGTCGGCTCGCTCACCCTGTCGGTCACCGCGACCGACCCCCACGGTGCCTCGGTCTCCGAGTCGTTCGTGATCGACGTCGTCAACGTCAACGACGCCCCCGAGGCGACCCGCGGCGGGATCGCGCTCGAGGTGCCGGAGGGCGGGGCCTTCGCCCTCCGGCTGCCGGACGGCCTCTTCGTCGACGTGGACGCGGGCGATCGGACCGAGCTTCGGCTCACCGCCGCCGATGGCTCCGCGCCGCCGTCCTGGATCCGGTTCGACGGGGATCGGCTGCTGCTCACCGGGGTGGCCCCGGTGCGCGAGGTCGAGAGCCTCGGACTCGTGCTCGTCGCGACCGACGGCTCCGGGGCGAGCGACACGATGGCGCTGCGGCTCGACGTGGTCTCGCCGCCCGGGCTCGACCCCATCTCGATCGCGGTGGCCGAGGCGGCGGCCGGTCCGGCCCCGGGCCCGGAGGTCGATCGGGGCGGCGGCGAGACGACGGAGCGTCCGGACCGCGGCGGCGACGGCGACGGCGACCGGTCGCCGGGCGAGACGGCGCGGGACCGCGCGACGGGGGCCGGCGATCGCGATCGAGCCGACCGGCCCGCGGAGGCCGCGACGTCGGAGCCGGACTCGATCGCGTGGAGCGACGTCGATGCGGCCAGTCTCGCGGTCCTCGACGACGCGGCGGGGGAGACGGAGGCCCTCGAGCTCGCGGAGCTCGTGGGCGAGCAGCGCGATGCCTCGTCCGAGGACGCGGACCGGCCGGGCGACCAGCGCGACGGTCCCGCGGACGGGGTGGCGCTGTCGGCGGACTCCATCGAGTTCGGCGGAATGGTGTACGACCTCGTCGGTGACTTCAGCTACGAGGAGGGGATCGAGCGCCGCGACGGAACGGTGGCGGCGGCGACGGGCTTCGAGGCCGACGTGGCGGAGGTCCGCGAGGAGATCGACGCCCTCGGCGCGCTCGCGGCCGGCGCGACCGCGGACGGGGACGGCGCCACCGCGGCCGACGGACGCGGAGCCGGTGACGGCGCCGTCGGGGGCCCGGCCGGTCTCGCGGCCATCTGGACCCTCGCCCGCGGCCTGTTCGGGGCCAAGGTCGGTGACCGCGACTCCGGCGAGCGCGGGGCGGGCGGCCGCCGCTGAGCCCGCGGCCGGGCGACCGTGGCTCGGTCATCCCACCTTCGCGGCCGAGCCCCCGGGCGTGGGCCCGCGGCCAGGCCGCGGCCGGGCCGTGGAACGGGCCGTGGACCGGGCCGGGCATCGCGGCCGACGCTCCACCGATGCCGCGTGGTCGACGCCGCGGATCGCTCGCCGCCGAGTTCTCGGACCCCTTCGACTCGTTCGGACCGTCAGGGGCCGCAGGGTCGGGGCGACGCGCGTCGCTCGGATGCGCTCCGGGGTCGATCGCCGGAACCCTCTCGCCGACCTCAGGCCCGAGGGCGGACCACGCCGCCTTGCCGCCTGACCGGAGATCGGACGTGCCCGCAGCCAACCCCGACCGTCCATCGGGCGGAGACCTCCACGATCAGTTCGAGCTTCTCGAGGAGCTCGAGGCCAACACGTCGGAGGAGATCATCCGCCAGCGGGCCTGGAGCCGGATCCAGCTCCGGGTCAAGGTCCTCGTCCAGCCCGGGAACACCAGCGACGTGCGTTCGCTGAAGGTCGCGGGCGTCACCGGGGACATCTCCTCGGGCGGCTGCCAGGTGCTCCTGCCGGTGCCGCTGCAGGTCGGCGACACCTACCGGCTCGGCTTCGACCGCGGGACGCTCGACCTGCCGCTGGTCTTCGCCCGCTGCGTGCGCTGCCGACTCATCCGCGAGGACGCGTTCGAGTCGGGGCTCTCGTTCTTCCAGGCCATCGAGCTCGACGATCGCCTCCTCCGTGAGCAGGCGGCCTGACGCAGTCGACGCACGGTCCCGATTCCCACCGCTCGCCGGGGCCCACCGGAGAGACCACGACCCGCATGAACGGCGACGCCGCCAGGACGACCGAGGACGCCCCGCGCCGCTCCGCGCCCGCGGCCCTCGCCGGCGTGCCGGCCCGGCTCGCCGCGATCGCCGCGTCGGCATCGGGCCGCACGCCCATGCTCCGCGAGCTGCTGCGCGTGCTCTGCGATGCCGTCGACGCACCCTACGGACTCCTGGATGTCCGGACGGGCTCGGCGGTGCTCGAGGACGCCTGGCATCGCCGGGGCGTGGATCCCGGACTCTGGCGCGGACCGGCGACCGCGCTGCTCGACGAGGTGATCGCGTCCGGGCGACCGCGGGCGCGGCTGTACGCGTCGAAGGGTGGGGGCGGGACGGTCGCCATCATCGGGCACCCGGTCCCGGACGCGGGCGGCGCCACGATCGGCGGTCTCGTCCTGGTCGTTCCCGGCGTCGACGACGGACTCGTGGCGGGCACGACGAGCGAGCTGGGACGGGTCCTCGCCACCAACGCCTTCCTGATGTCGCGCCTGGAGGCCGCCCCGGGCCGTGACGGTGCCCCTGACCGGTTCGCGATGGCCGCGCTCACCGAGGCCGGCCGGGTGCGGTCCCGCCGTCATCTCGCCTTCGCCCTCGCCAACGGCCTGCGGGCCCGGACGGGAACCGAGATGGTCGCCGTCGGTGCCGTCGAGGGGCCCCGCGTGCGGCTGCTGGCGATCTCCGGGTTCGACGAGGTGAAGGCCCGGAGCCCCGGGGCCCGGGGGATCGTGGCGGCGATGGAGGAGTGCCTCGACGCCGGCCACCGCATCGTCATGCAGCCCGACGCGGCGTGGGAGGACGACGCCGCCGCCTCGACCCGCCACCGCCTGCACGTGGCGTGGCACCGCTCGACCGGCGGCGCCGCCGTGCTCTCGATCCCGCTCCGCGACGGGGACGGGCCCGAGGCCTCGATCGTCGGGATCGCCTCCGTCCGCGCCCGTCCGGGGGGCCCGATCGCGGGCGACGAGCTGGAGCGCATCGAGCGGAGCCTGGCTCCCTACGGACTGCTGATCCGGACCCTCGCCCGCGCGGACCGCTCGCTCGTCGCGCACGCGGCGGACGCCACCCGCGGCTGGATCGCCGAGCTCGCCGGCCCTCGGACGCTCGTCCGGCGCACCCTCGTCGCCGCGTCGGTCCTGCTGCTCGCAGGCTGGCTGGCCTTCGGCCGGCTCGAGCTCCGGGTGGCGGCGGACGCGCGGCTGGAGCCGGCGGTGTCGCGGCACGTGGCCGCGGCCGCGGACGGCGTGCTTGCCGCGGTCGAGGTGGACGACGGTGCCCGCGTCGCCGTGGGCGAGGTCCTCGCCCGCCTGCGCACCGACGCGCTGGAGCTGGAGCGGAGCCGTCTCGCGGCGTCGATCGAGGTCCAGCGGCTCGAGGCGCGGCGCCGCCTCGTCGAGGGCGACCTCGCCGGCTCTCGCCTCGCCGAGTCCGAGGCGCGGGCGCTCGAGGGCGAGCTGGCCCTCGTCGAGGAGCGGATCGCCCGATCCGTGATCCGCTCGCCGATCGACGGCACGGTCGTGTCGAGCCGCCCCGACCGCGAGATCGGCCGGGCGATCAGCCGGGGCGAGACCCTGTTCGTCGTCGCCGGCGACGAGGGCTGGACGGTCGAGGTCTCGGTGCCCGAGCGGGACGCCGACCTGGTCGCGGCGGGGATGACGGGCCGGTTCGCCACCCGCGCTCGCCCCGACGTGCGGCACGAGGTGCGGGTGGACCGGATCGCCGCGTCGGCCACCCCGGCCGACGGCACCAACGCGTTCGTGGGCGAGGCGAGCCTCGCGGAGCCGGCGGACTGGATGCGTCCGGGCATGGAGGGCGTGGCCCGCATCGACACCGGACGCCGCGCGGTCTGGTGGGTCCTCGGACGCCGCGCGATCAGCTGGGTCCGCCGGACGCTCTGGCTGTGAGCGCCGCCGCGCAGCCGTCGCTGGCGGACCGTCTCGCCCACGTCCGCGTCGACACCCGCGACGACCTCGAGGTCACGCGGCACGTCTTCCGCGGCCGCGTGTCCTACGTGGTCACGGACCCCGTCAACTTCCGCTCCCACTCGCTCGGCGTCGGCGACTACCAGCTGTTCGCCGCGATCCGGCGGGACGAGCCGCTCGGCTCCACCCTCGACTGGCTGACCGCCTCGGGCGTGATCTCCCCCGACGGGGCCGAGGACTTCTACGCCTTCGTCCTCGAGCTGCACTCGGCCGGCTTCCTCAGCCTGCCGGTCTCCAACGCCGACGTCCTCTACGAGCGACACCTGCGCAAGCGCGCCCTCGCGCGCCGGCGGGTCCTCTCGGCCCCGCTGTTCTTCCGGATCCCGGTCTGGAATCCCGACCGGTTCCTCGAGTCCACCGTCGGCCTGGTGCGGCCGCTGTTCAGCCGTGCGTTCATGCTCGCCTGGGCGGTGCTCGGGCTCCTGGCCCTCGTCGTCGTCGCCGCCCGGTGGCGGGAGGTCGTGGAGGCGGCGGCGGGCCTGCTCCGGCTCGAGTCGCTCGCGGTCACCTGGGTGGTCCTGGTCCTGCTCAAGCTCTTCCACGAGCTCGGCCACGGCTACGCGTGCCGGCTCCGGGGCGGGGCGGTGCCCGAGATGGGCGTGTTCATGATCCTGCTCACGCCGTGCGCGTACGTCGACGCCAGCGCGGCCTGGGGCTTCTCGCGGCTGCGGGACCGGCAGCTGGTCAATCTCGGCGGGATGTACTTCGAGTCGCTCGTCGCGATCCCCGCCGTCCTGGTGTGGGCGGCGGTCGATCCGGGGCCACTGCGCGACGTGCTGTTCCTGATCGCGATGACCGCGAGCGTCACGACGATCGGGTTCAACCTCAACCCGCTCATGAAGTTCGACGGCTACCACGTGCTCGCCGACGCCTCGGGGATGCCGAACCTCCAGTCACGGTCGTTCGAGGCGGTCGGCACGGTGGCCCGGCGGCGCCTGCTCGGACTCGAGGTGCCGCCGGTGCCGCGGCCGGACCGCGCGATCCTGCTCGCCTACGGCGTGGCCGCGATCGCCTACCGCGTCGTCCTGATCCTGGCGATCGCGACGCTGCTGGCGGTCCGCTTCGGGACGGTCGGACTGCTGGCTGCCTCGGTCTACGTCGCCGCCAACGTCCTCGGCCGCCTCCGCCGGCTCGTCCGCTACCTCGTGGCGGACGAGGAGACCCGGCCCGTCCGCGGCCGCGCGGTGGCGGCGGCGGCACTCGCGGTGCTGGGCATTCCGGCGGCGATGCTGGCGATCCCGGTGCCGAGCGTGGTCCGGGCCGACGGCGTGGTGCAGCCCGAGCGGCGGGAGGTCGTCCACGCCCCGGTGAGCGGGACGCTCGACGGGGTCCTCGTCCGCCCCGGCGACGCGGTGGAGCCGGAGACGCCGGTCGTCCGGCTCGCCGACCCGAGCCTCGACGCGGTGATCGCCGCGGCCGAGGCCCGCCTCGAGGCCGCCCGGATCCGCCGCCGGCTGGCCGAGGCCGAGCCCGAGCGGCCGGCCGCGATCGAGCAGGCTCGCCGCATGGTCGTCCACGCCGCCCGCGTCCGCGAGGAGCGCCGTGACGACCGCGAGCGGCTCGCGGTCACGGTGCCCTCGGCGGGGCGTCTGCTGTCGGGCCCGGAGCCCCGGGAGCGCGGCCGCTGGGTCGAGGCGGGGGAGCCGATCGCCGTCGTGGGCGGGGGGCCGGCCGTGGTGCGCATGCTGCTGACGGAGGCGGACCTCGTGGACGCGTCGCCGGCGCCGGGTCAGCCGGTCGAGATCCGCCTGCCGGGGGAGACCGGGCCGCCGCGCCTCGGGCGCATTCGCTCGGTGGCGCCGGCGGGAAGCCGGGACGTCGATCTCGCGGCCCTCACCGCCGTCGGCGGCGGCGGCATCGCCACCGATGCGGAGGGGACGGCCTTCGACCAGCCGTTCTTCACGGTCACGATCGCACTCGACGAGCCGCCGCCCGCCGGCCGCGACGGGAGCCGCGCCGCCGTGCGGATGCCGGGCGAGCCCGCCACCGTGGCCCGTCAGCTCTACCGCCGGTTCCGGGCGTTCGTCGACCGGCTCGCCGCGGGCTGAGCACGCGCCGCGTCGTCGGCCGCGTGTCTCCCGAACGATGACCGGCGCCGCCCGCGGGCAGCGCCGCCGGCCGTGCGCCCGCGGCGGGATCGCGTCCGACCGGTCGGTCAGCTGCGAGCGTCCGGGGCGTCCGGCGTCCGCATGGCGGCCCCGGCCACCGCGCCGCCCTTGGCCGAGTCCTTCGACTCCTCGCCCTTGGCGTCGCCATCGGGCTTCGCATCGACCTTGCCGTAGGTGCGGGCCCGCGGCTCGACGAGGGACAGGTCGATGTCCTCCCACGAGATGGTCACGGAGTCGGCCTCGGCGTCGTAGGTCGCGAGCGTCGTCTTGAGGAACTTCGAGTCGTCGCGCTCGGGGTAGTCGAGGCGGTAGTGGCTGCCCCGCGACTCCTTGCGCTCGATGCCGCCCTTGAGGATGGCCTCGCCGAGGCGGAGCATGTCGCCGACGGCCCGGGCGTACGAGAGGTTCTGGTTCGTCCAGAGCCCGGTGTCGGAGAGGCGGACCCGCTGGAAGCGATCCTTGAGCTCGGCGAGCTTCTCCATGCCCTCGAGCATCCGCTCCTCGGTCTTGACCACGGTGGAGCAGGCGGTCATCTCGTCGCCGAGCTCCTTGCCGATGTGGTACGGGTTCTCCTCGCCGCCGCCGTCGATGAGCTTCTTCTGCTTGGCCTCCTCCGCCTCGCGGGCGGCATCGAAGAGGCTCGCCGGCGCGTCGGCCGCGTGCGGGGCGACCTCGCGGACGTAGTTCGCCACCCCGAGGCCGCAGAACAGGCCGTCGAAGATGCACGAGAGCAGGGCGTTGGCGCCGAGGCGGGTGCCGCCGTGGTACTGGTAGTTGACCTCGCCGAAGGCGTAGAGCCCCTCGACGTTCGTCATCATCGAGTTCGGGGCCCCGTGCTCCATGCCCTTGCCGTCCCCGGCGGGCGTGTAGGTCGTCCAGAGGCCGCCCATCGAGTAGTGGACGCCCGGGAAGATCTTCATGGGCATCTCGGTCGGGTCCTCGCCGACGAACTTGCGGTAGATCTCCATGATCCCGCCGAGCTTCGTCTCGAGGTACTCCTTGGGCTTGTGGGTCAGGTCGAGGTAGACCATGTTCCCGCCGCCGATGCCCATGCCGTGGTTCACGCAGACGTCGAAGATCTCGCGGGTCGCGATGTCGCGCGGGACCAGGTTGCCGTAGGCCGGATACTTCTCCTCGAGGAAGTACCACCGCTCGGCGTCGGGGATCTGCCGCGGGTCACGGGTGTCGCCCTTGGTGCGGGGCACCCACACGCGTCCGCCCTCGCCGCGGGCCGACTCGGACATCAGCCGCAGCTTGTCGGCGCCCGGGATCGCGGTCGGGTGGACCTGGATGAACTCGCCGTTGGCGTAGTGCACGCCGGCCTGGTAGCAGCGGCTGGCCGCGCCGCCGGTGCACATCACCGAGTTGGTGCTCTTGCCGAAGACGAGGCCCGGACCGCCGGTGGCCATCACGACCGCGCCGGCGCGGAACGAGCGGATCTGCATGGACCGGAGGTCCTGGGCGACGATGCCGCGGCAGCGGCCGTCGTCGTCGAGGATCGGCCACAGGAACTCCCAGTGCTCGTACTTGTTGACCGAGCCCTCGGCCTCCCAGCGGCGGGTCTGCTCGTCGAGGGCGTACAGCAGCTGCTGGCCCGTCGTGGCGCCGGCGAAGTGCGTCCGCTTGAAGAGCGAGCCGCCGAAGAGCCGCAGGTCGCGGTTGCCCTCGGGGGTGCGGTTGAAGGGCACGCCCATGCGGTCGAGCAGATCGATGATCTTCGGGGCCCAGTGGGCCATCTCGTAGACCGGTGGCTGGTGCTGCAGGAAGTCGCCGCCGTACAGGGTCTCGTCGAAGTGCTGGTACTCCGAGTAGCCCTGCTGCCGGGCCACGTCGTTGCACGCGTTGATGCCGCCCTGGGCACAGACGCTGTGCGAGCGCTTCACCGGGACGAGCGAGAACAGGTCGACGGGCAGCCCGGCCTCGGCCACGCGGACGGCGGCCGCGAGTCCGGCGAGGCCGCCACCGACGACGATGACGCGCTGCGATGCGTTGACGTGTCCATTGGCTGCCATGGAGCGAACCTTTCGATCGCCGGAGCGGAATGGCTCCGGGGTGCCGGCGGGCGGAGCCGCGACCGGCGGGCGGGACGGGGACGGTCCATCGTCCCCGGGGGGGGAATCGCCGCTCAGCCGGCGGCGGATCCGCGGTCCGCGGCCGGCGCCGGGGCGGCGGCCTCCGCGGCGGCCTCCGCGGCGGGGGCGGGCTCGGCGGGCTCGAGCGGCTCGACGAGGCCGGCCTTCTCCGCCTGCATCGCCTGCTCGATCGCCCGGGCCTGGTCGATGTCGAGCACGGTGAAGCCGGCGATCGCGGCGACGCCGGCACCCGAGAGAAGAATCCCGATGGCGGCGCAGACGTAGCCCCAGCGGCGCTGGGCCTGGGCCGAGATCGTCAGGCCCCACGTGATCGCGGCCGTCCACAGCCCGTTGGCGAAGTGGAACACGAGCGCGAGCACCGAGACGAGGTAGAACGCCGGGATCAGGTAGCCGAGCCTGCCCTCCTGCATGTGGACGGCCGTGCTCGAGGAGGCGGCCGCGGGGTCGAAGGCCGGCATCAGTCCGCCGTACGTCCAGCCGAACCTCAGGCTCGTGATGTGCAGGAAGATGAAGATCACGCCCAGGTAGCCCGAGAGCCGCTGGAGCGTGTAGCGCCAGTTGTCCTGGTAGGCGTAGCGGTCGTTGTTGAACCGGCCGGTGGTGGCGAACCACACCCCGAGGATCGCGTGGAAGGCGATCGGGATGAAGAGCACGCCGATCTCGATCAGGATCAGCGCCGGCAGGTTGTGGATGAACTCGACCTCGTGCTGGAAGGTCTCGACGCCCGCGTGCGGGGCGTGCCCGGCGTCGGCGAGGGCGTCGGCGGAGACCTCGCTCTTGTTGAGCCGCGCTCCCCACACGATCGACGAGTTGGTCGTCAGGTGCGGGAAGAGGAAGATGCCGATCGGGGCCACGCCGCTGAGCGAGTGGAGCCGCCGGAGCAGGAAGTAGTGTCGGTCGAGAAAGGACTCGCTCGCGCTCGCCACGGGGGCACCCCTTGGTTCGGAACGGCGTGGTTCGGAACGGCCGCCCGGGCATGCCCCGGGCGGGACTGCGGACGACCCTGATCGAGGATATTCGCGCACCCGCGCGGCCGTCCACGACGCGGGCCGGCGAAGACCGCGTTCGCAGCGGGTGCGGGGCGGACCTTCGCGGGCGGGAGTATATCGATCGGGACGGACTTCGTTCGGGATCCGCGCGCCGGCGCGTGGGCGCGCGGGCGCGCGGCGGACCGGCCGCGCGGCTGCATCACCGCGGCGCAGCCGTCGCATGGCGCCGGCCCGGCCCGGCCCGGCCCGCGGCGCAGCTCAGCCGTTCGGGTCGATGATCGGACCGGGGCCGCCGGGACCACCCGGGACGCCGGGACCGCCCATGCCGCCGATGCCGCCCAGGCCGCCGGGCGCGCCCGGAGCGGCCCCGGGCGGCATGCCGGCTCCGCCCGCGCCTCCGCCGCCGGCCATCTGCTGGCTGACGAGCTGGGCGATCTCCACGTACCGCGAGCGGAGGGCGCCGAGCGCCTGGGTGAGCTCGGACGACTCCTCCTCGCTGAGGTTGCCCGCCGTCTTCTCCTCGAGCACGCCCAGCAGGTCGATCGCGAACCGCGAGCCCTCGAGGTCCACGATCACCCCGCGGCTCTGCGGGTCGGTCATCGTGCCCAGCCCCATCAGCGCCTGGCTGGCGAGCATGCTCACGAGGCCGCGGAAGTCCGCCGGCGGCAGCTCCTGGCCCTCGCCGCCCGCGGCCGCGCCGCCCGCGTCCCGCGCCTTGGCCTCGGCCTCGGCCAGCCGCTGGCGCTCGCGCTCGGCCTCCGCCTTCCAGTCGGCGTCGACGTGCAGCTGCGGGGCGTCGTCGCCCGGGGTCTCGGGGGTCGGGTCGTTCATGGGCACTCCGTGGTCCGGGGGCAGGGCGTCGCGGCCGCCGGCGGCGAACGCGGCGCGGGGAAGGGTGATCCGATCGCGGGCGAAACCGCCGCGGGCGAGAGGATCGAGATCGTGAACCCTTACTATAGGACCGCGGGGCCGCCGCTCCTCCGGGTACGTCGTGCCCGGCCGTGGAGCCGGCGGCGACCGCCGCGCCCGCCAGGCCGAGGCGTGATCGACGGAGGGTGACGCATGGACGCGCAGCGCACGCGGATTCGGACGAGGATGAGCACGAACACGAGCACGCGCCCGCACGCCGCGGTATCGGGGGGCGTCAGGACGGGCGGGCGACGGCCACCGGGGCGGGGGGCCGGCCCGGCCGTGGCCGCGATCCTGACCGCCGGACTGCTCGCCGCCTGCACCACGCGTCCCTCCCTGCCCGAGGGGCGGCGGATCGGGCTCGATGCCTTCGTCATCGCGCCCGAGGCGGACGGAGCGGCCGGCGACGTCGCGGCCGCGGAGTCCTCGTCGGGCCCGGGCTCGGACCCTCGCTCCGGCCCCGGAGCCGGGGACGCGGCGGCGGATGCCGGTGCCGCCGGGGCCTCCGGGGCCTCCGGCGAGGCGCCGCCCGCCCGCCCGGTGCTTGGCGCCGGGTCGATCGAGGCCCCGCGGGTGATCCCCCCCGGGGCGGCGGAACGGGCCGCCGCGGACGCGGGGCGGGCGCCGCGATCCGACCGCCGTCCGCTCGCCCCGGGCGACGCATTCGTCGTCGACGCGCTGGTCGGCCAGATCAACGGCCGTCCGATCTTCGCCGAGGAGTTCTTCGAGCCGCTGGCGGACCGGCTGCGGGCCCTCGGCCGCGACGCGACGACCCGGACCGCGTTCGTCCAGCAGGCCCTGCCGATCATCCGGCTCGACCTCGAGCGGCGGGTCGACCAGGCTCTCTACCTCGCGGAGGCCGAGGCCGCCCTCAGCCCCGAGGAGCGGCAGGGGCTGCGGTTCTGGCTCAACGAGCTGCAGGGCCAGACGGTCGCCCGCAAGGGAGGCAGCCGGGCCGAGGCCGATCTTCGGCTGCGGACCGAGCAGAACCGTACGCTCGAGGAGGAGATCCAGCGGATGCGGGACGAGGGGCTCCAGTCGAAGCTCATCCGCGAGGAGATCCTGCCCCGCGTGATCGTCTCCAAGTACGAGATCGAGCGCGAGTACGAGCGGCGGTACGACGAGTTCAATCCGCCGCCGAGCACGACGATCGAGCGGCTGATCGTCCGGCAGAGCCGCGAGGACACGATCGAGGCGGTGAACGCACGGCTCGAGCAGGGCGAGTCGATCCTCGAGATCGCGGAGGAGCTCGTGGCCTCGGGCGACGGCATCCGGAGCGAGCTCGGGCAGTTCGCCGTCCGGCCGGCGGGCCTCTCGGAGTCGGAGGCGGTGAGCGAGCTCTTCCGCCGCTTCACCGAGGGCTGGGAGCGGGTCGGCGACTGGGGCGGTCCGATGTCCGGCACCCGCAGCGTCTCGTGGTTCTTCGTCAGTCGCGTGGACGAGCAGCCGGGTCGACCGCTCTTCGACGAGGACGTCCAGCGGATCCTGAAGGCGGAGCTGCGGAACCGCAAGATCGCCGAGGAGCTCGGCCGCTACGAGGCCCGCCTGCGGCAGGAGAGCATCGTCAGCGAGGAGCAGGAGATGCTCCGCACCCTCCTGGAGATCGCGGTCCGCCGCTACGGGCCCTCGTGACGCGGCCCGGCGACCGGCCGGGCGGCGGCGGCCGCCGGCCGCGTCCGGTCCGCGTGCAGTTCCAGGACCCGCTCGACGAGCCAGCGGGCGAACTCCGGCTTGGGCAGTCGCTCGAGCTCCGGCCGGCGCAGGCCGTCGGGGGTGACGAGCGTCCCCGCGATCCCCGCGTGATCCATCGTCTCCAGCGGGTTGGCCACGATCGCGTGGACCCCCTTGCGGACGAGCTTGTCGCGGGCCGAGGCGAGCAGGCGCTCGGAGGGCTCGAGGGCGAAGCCGACCAGCGTCTGGTCCGGCCGGCTCGCGGCGGCCGCGCCGGCAAGCAGGTCGGGCGTGGGCTCGAGCTCGAGGTGGAGCGCGTCGCCGGTGCGCCGCAGCTTGCCGCCCGCGTCGCGGGCCGCCCCGGCCGCCTCGGGCCGGGGCCGGTAGTCGGCCACCGCGGCCGCCATCACGAGCACGTCGTGCCGCGGCCAGTGCTCGCCGAGGGCGGCCTGCAGGTCGGCCGTCGTCCGGAACCGCTCGAGGCGGACGGACGAACCGACCTCCGTCGGCATCGTTCCCACCGGCCCGAGCAGGAGCGTCACGGGACACCCGCGGGCCGCCGCGGCCTCCGCGATGGCCATGCCCATGCGTCCGGAGGAGCGGTTGCCGATGAACCGGACCTCGTCGATGGGCTCGTGCGTCGGGCCCGCGGTGACGAGGATGCTCGGGGCGTCGCCGGTCGGAACGGGAGGCGACGCCGGGGATCCGGGCGGACCGGAGTGGCCGGGGGACATGGGAGGCTCCGGGGGGCTCCGGGGGGCTCCGGGGGCTCCGGGGGGACTCCGGCGAAGAGTCGGTCGCCCCGGCGGCGCTCGGGGACGGATCGGCGTGGGGGCCGACGTTGCGGCCGGTTGCCGTCCGGGTAGGGGGCACCCATACTACGTGATCCGGCGGTCCGGACCGCCTTCGGGACCCGCTTCACCACAGGGACGGCAGCACGCGGATGGCACGAAAGCAGCGGCGGAAGCTCGGTGAGATCCTGGCCGAGTGGGGTCTGGTCGACGCCGATCAGGTCGAGCAGGCGGTCCAGAAGGCCCGGGCGAGCGGTCAGCGGCTCGGCGAGGCCCTCGTGGAGTCGGGGGCGGTCAAGGAGCGGGACGTCGTCCGCGCTCTCGCGGCCCAGCTCGACATGGAGTTCGTGGACGTCGAGGACGAGTCGGTCCGGGAGCGGATCGACATGTCCCTGGTCCCGGCCGACCTGGCCCGGAAGCACCTCGTGCTCCCCCTGGGGCAGGAGGGCGGCCGCCTGAAGCTCGCGGTGGCCGACCCGATGGACCTCGAGCTGCTGGACCTGCTCCGGTTCCGGCTCAACACCGAGGTCGTGACCGCGATCGCGGTGCCCGACGCGATCCGAGACTACCTCGACGAGTCGCGGGGCGGCGGCAGCGGCGGCGGGCCGTCCGCCGCGAGCTCGATGTTCAAGCAGGACTCGCTGGTCACCGACTCGGTCGACGTGACGATGGACAAGTCGGTCGACGCCTCGATCGACATCGCCGCCGGCGAGGACGCCCCGATCATCCGGCTGGTCTCGCGGATCATCTCCGAGGCGGTGCGGGGGCGGGCCTCGGACATCCACGTCGAGCCGATGGCCGATCGCGTGATGCTCCGCTACCGGATCGACGGCGTCTGCCACGTCCGCGACAACCTGCCCAAGCGGATGCAGGCCGCGCTGCTCGCCCGCATGAAGCTGATGGCGGGCGTGAACATCGCCGAGCGCCGCGTGCCGCAGGACGGCCGCATCAAGATGGAGGTCGACGGCACGCAGATCGACTTCCGCGTCAGCGCGTGCCCGGCGTACCACGGCGAGTCGATCGTCCTCCGGATCCTCCGCCCCGACTCGGTGCGCATCGGCCTCGAGAACCTCGGCTTCGAGCGCGAGAACCTCGACGAGTTCAACCGGATCATCCGGCGGCCCAACGGGATCTTCCTCGTCACCGGCCCGACGGGCTCGGGCAAGACGACGACGCTCTACTCGGCGCTCGACACGCTGAACCGGCCGGACAAGAAGATCATCACCGCCGAGGACCCGGTCGAGTACAACTTCAACGGCATCAACCAGTGCCAGGTGCGGGACGCGATCGGCCTGACGTTCCCGGCCATCCTCCGGTCGATGCTGCGACAGGCCCCCAACATCATCCTCGTCGGCGAGATCCGCGACCGCGAGGTGGCGGACATCGCGATCCAGGCCGCCCTCACCGGCCACCTGGTGTTCTCGACGCTCCACACCAACGACGCGCCCTCGGCGATCACGCGTCTCATCGACATGGGCGTGAAGCCGTTCCTCGTCGCCTCCTCGATCCAGGCGATCATGGCCCAGCGACTCGTCCGCATCCTGTGCGACCGCTGCAAGGAGCCGGACGACGCGCCGGACGAGAAGCTCTGCCGGGTGATCGGCATCGACCCGTCCGAGCTGCCGGGGGCGGACGTGCGGCGGCCCGTCGGCTGCAGCCAGTGCAACAAGGTCGGCTTCAAGGGCCGGAAGGCGATCTTCGAGATGATGCGGATGAACTCCGAGGTGCGCGAGCTGGCGTTCAACCGTGCCGGCATCGACACCATCCGCGACGCCGCGATCCGCAACGGCATGAAGACGCTCGTGGAGGACGGCAAGATCAAGGTCCTCCGCGGCGTCACCACGCCCGCCGAGGTCGCCCGCTTCGCCCAGGCCGAGACCCTCATCGCCGAGAACGTCGACCTCTGACCCCGCCCGCGCCGCGACCGGGCGAGGGTCGCCCGGCCGCCCCCCGACCCCCGTGCCCTCCCCGCGGCCCAATCCCGCGACCCGACCCCGCG
>CAYLNM010000102.1:0-16541 GCA_964385045.1 uncultured Isosphaeraceae bacterium | reverse complement strand
CGCGAGCCCGCGGGCCCGCGGCCGGGTCGCCGGCCGGCCCGGACGGCGCCGCGGTCGCGGCCGAAGCGCCGGCCTCGTGACGGCGCGGGGCGGCGATGGTGTCGGCGGCGAGGCGGCTCATGGGGCGGTCTCCGCGAGGCGGCCCGGGTGCGGGTGGAAGGCGGCGCCCTTCACCCACAGCCGAAGGGCCTGCCAGTAGATCCCGGCGATCACCGAGCCGGTCATGACGGGATGGGCGGCGAGGGCCCGGGCGAGCGACGGGCCGGTGATCGGTCGCCGCCGCATCACGAGGGTGGCGTCGAACGGCCGGGGAGGCCGGGGCGCGGCCGACGGCTCGGTCGAGGCCGCCACCGGACGCGGGTGATTCTCCATGTGCACGAGCAGCCGGTCCCCCGGCTCGGAGAACCGCCACACGTACCGCTGCTCCATCGGCTGGAACGGCGAGACGTGGAAGGCCTTGTCGAAGTCGAACCGCCACACTCCCCGCCGCCGGCCGCCGGCCGCGGCGCGAGCCGCCGCGACGTCGAGCACGTAGCAGTGCCGCTCGCCCCACGGCGTGTTGTGCACCTCGGCGACGATCGCCTCGAGCGTTCCGCGGGCGTCGTCGCAGTAGTAGAACGACACCGGGTTCATCACGTAGCCGAGGTACCGGGGATGCGTCAGCAGCCGGATCCCACCCGCGGGGCGGCGACCGAGACGGTCCTCCACCAGCTCGCGCACGCAGTCCTCGAGCGGCCGCGCCGGGTCGCCGAGGTGATCGGCCCGGCGGAACCACACCCAGTTCGGCCGGCGGGTCGACCAGAGCAGCCGGCCGCGGAAGACCTCGTCGAGCTCGCCGAGATCCAGCATCGGCTGGACCACGCGGTACCGGAACGCGTTGGCCGCCCGCCCGAAGCGGCGATGCCGCACCCAGCCCGCGAAGAGGCAGCTTCGCCGCCGTCCGGGATCGCCCTCGCCCGCTCCTCCGCTCACGACGCCCCCGCCCCGATCGCCGGCTCCGGCGGGGCCCCGGCTCCGGTCGCGGGATCCGCGTCGCCCTCCGTCGTGGCGCCCTGCTCCATCGCGCCCTCCGCCTCCCACGCCTCGAGCGTGGCCCCGAACGCCTCGGCGACCCGCGCCCCGCTCGCGCAGCCGTCCTCGTGGAAGCCGTAGCCCCAGTAGGCACCGCAGAAGCTCGTGCGGTTCGCCCGGACCACCTCGGCGTGCCGCGCCTGGGCGGCGGCGCGGCCCGGCACGTACACGGGGTGCGCGTAGTCGTAGCGGCCGATCACCCGGTCCGGATCGATGCGCCCGTCGTCGTTGAGCGTCACGCAGTACTCGTGCCGCGAGACGAGCCCCTGCAGGATGTTCATGTCGTAGGTGATGCGGACGTCCCGCCCGGTCTCCGCCGGCAGCAGGTAGTTCCACGCCGCCCAGGCCCGCCGCGAGCGTGGGAGGACGGACGGGTCGACGTGCAGGATGGCCTCGTTGCGCTGGTACGGGAAGGCCCCGAGCAGCTCGCGCTCACGCGGCGTGGGATCGCCGAGCATCGCCAGGGCGTCGTCGGCGTGGGCGGCGACGACGACCTCGTCGAACCGCTCGGGCGCGTGGGCGTCGGTCTCGACCGTCACCCCGCCCGCGTCGCGGAGCAGGCGACGGACCGGCGTCCGGAGCCGGATGCGGTCGGCGAACGGCGCGGTGAGGCGCTCGACGTAGCGGACCGATCCGCCGACCACGGTGCGCCAGACCGGCCGGTCGGTGAGGTGGAGCATGCGGTGGTGCCGCATGAACTCGAGCACGAAGCGCACCGGGAAGCCGGCGAAGGTGCCGGCCGGGCACGACCAGATGCTCGCCCCGATCGGCAGCAGGTACCGCTCGCGGACGTCGGCCCCGAGGCCGTGACGGGCGGTGAACTCGGCCACGGTGGTGCCGTCGTCCGGCCGTCCCGCCGCCTCCTCGGCCTCGAGCCACCCGAGGGCGACGCGGTTGAACCGAAGGATGTCGCGGAGCATGCGCAGGAACCGCGGGCGCACGAGATTCCGCCGCTGGGCGAAGAGGCCGTCGAGGTTCGTGCCGTTGTACTCGAGGCCGCTCGCCTCGTCGCGGACCGAGAAGCTCATCGTCGTCGCGCGGCTCTCGATCCCGAGGCGGGCGAAGAGCCGCACCAGGTGCGGGTAGTTGAGGTCGTTGAAGACGATGAAGCCGGTGTCGATCGCGTGCCGCTCGCCGTCGTGCTCGACGTCGATCGTGTTGACGTGGCCGCCGACGTGGGCGCCCGCCTCGTAGACCACGAGCTCGTGTCCCGCACGGTGCAGCAGCGCGGCGGCGGTCATGCCCGCGACGCCGGTGCCCACCACCGCGATCCGCCGCGGCGGCGTCACGGACGGGCTCCCCGCCGCCCGCGCCGTCGGAGACACGCGAACCGATCCGGCGCGGCGATCACGCGTCGACCCGGTTCCGCTCGAGGGCCCGCTGCGGGACGCCGTTGAGGTCCCAGATCAGGCCGAGCCACTGCATGAGCTTGAGGCCGTAGTAGGTGGGGTCGATCTCCCACCAGTAGAAGCCCTGCCGCGCCGCGGCCGGGTAGTGGTGGTGGTTGTTGTGCCATCCCTCGCCGAGGGTGATGAGGGCGAGCACGAGGTTGTTGCGGCTGTCGTCCTCGGTGGCGAATCGGCGGCGCCCCCAGGTGTGGGCGAGGCTGTTGATCGTGTAGGTCCCGTGGTAGCAGGCCACGGTCGAGATGAGGAAGCCCCAGACGAACATCTGCCACCCGCCGGTCCCGAGGCCGGGGGCGAGCCACTCCAGCAGCGCGCCGAGCCCGAAGCAGCCGACGCCCAGCAGGGTCGGCACCAGCCAGTCGAACCGGTCGAGGAAGCGGAGCTCGGGATACCGCGACCAGTCGCGGACGAGCCGCTCGTTGGTCCCGAAGCCCGCCTCGGTCATGAACCAGCCCATGTGGGCCATCCAGAACCCGTGCTGCTCCGGCGAGTGGATGTCGCTGGGATCGTCGGAGTGCTTGTGGTGGTGCCGGTGGTGCGCCGCCCACCACATCGGCCCCCGCTGGGCCGCGGACGCGCCGAGGACTGCCATCACGAGCTGCATCGGCCGCGAGGTGCGGAAGGTGCGGTGCGAGAAGTACCGGTGGTAGAAGCCCGTGATCGCGAACATGCGGATCACGTAGAGCCCCACCGCCACCCCGACCGCGATCCAGCTCCAGCCGACGAGGACGACGGCCAGGCACGCCACGTGCAGGGCGATGAACGGGATGCAGCGAACCCAGTCGATCCGGTGGGCGGCCTCCCGGGCCGCCTCGGGCTCCCGCTCCCCCCCGGGCGCGGGATCGCGCCCCGGATCGGGGTCGTCGACGGCCGGGGGCCGCTCGATGCGAGAGTTGTCGAACCAGCCGAGCGGGTTCCAGGCTCGTCGCCGAGCAGGCGTCGTCGTCGCGGGCACGAAGCGTCTCCATCCCCCTTGGAACGTTGGTCACCGCGGACATCGCTCCTCGCGTCCGTGCGGATGCGACCGCGGGGACGCTAGGGGAAGGCCGAGGGGACGGCAAGCCGGATCCGCGATCGATCGACGGTCCCGGCGGGTTCCCCCGGGGCCGGGCGTGCGGTCCGCCGGTCGTCCGGCGGGACGGGAGTCGCCGGCCGCGGGCCCCTCCGCCGCACTCGGCGGCGGCCGACGAACCGGGGCCGCGGCGGCGAGGGGCCCGGAGGCGTACCCTCCGCCGTGTCCAGCCATCCGCCCCGCGTCAGCTTCGTCGTGCCGGCCTGGAACGAGGCGTCCGAGATCGGGCCGACCCTCGAGGCGATCGACCGTGCGGCCGAGGCCTGCGGCCTTCGCGGCCACGTCGAGCGAATCGTGGTCGACGATGACTCGAGCGACGGGACGGCGGCGATCGCCGAGGCCCTCGGGGCCCGGGTCCGGCGGGTGCGGCGGCGGCAGATCGCGGCCGTCCGCAACGAGGGGGCGGCAATCGCCCGCGGCGAGGTGCTCGTCTTCGTGGACGCGGACACCCGGGTGAGCCCCGAGGCGGTGCGGGCGGCCCTCGATGCCCTCGCGGCGGGCGCGGCCGGCGGTGGCGCCCGGGTCCGATTCGACCGTCCGGTCCCGATCTGGGCCCGGACGATCCTCGCGGCGGTGATGCTCGTCAGTCGCGTGGGCCGCCTCGCGACCGGCTGCTTCGTCTTCTGCAGCCGCGAGGCGTTCGACGTCGCCGGCGGCTTCGACGAGCGGTACTACGCCACCGAGGAGCTCGTCTTCAGCCGGGCCCTGCGCCGGGCGGGGCGGGTGGTGATCGTGCCCGCGGAGGTCGAGACCAGCGCCCGCAAGGTCGCGCTGTTCGGTCTCGGGCGCATCCTGCTGCTGATGGTGCGGGTGGCGATCCTCGGCCCGGGCGCGGTGCGTCGCCGCCGCGGCCTCGAGGTGTGGTACGGCGACGGCGAGGCGGCGGCCCCGCGGGAGTGATCGGACGCGGCGGACGCGGGATGGCCGATGCGGGAGCGGGGCGACGCGGCGCGGGGGGCACCCGTAGGTCCCGCGCGGATCGAGACCGGCCCCCCGGCCCCGTCGCGGGGAGTGGGCAGCGGGTTCGGCCTGGTCGCGGAGCGCCGGCGGCGGGCGCGGCCTGGTCGTCCGCCGGCGCGGCGCCGGCGTCAGTGGTGCAGGTCGCGGGCCACCCCGGCGACCCGCCGGTCCAGCGGCATGACCAGCAGGGCGAGGCGGTCGAAGACCCGGTCGGCGAGCCGGGCGGCCGCCTCCCAGTGGGCCTCGGTGCCGGCGTCGAGCGCCGCGCGGTCCGTCCCCGCCTCGGTGATCGCCTGCGGGTCCGCCTCGCACCACCCGGCGAGTCGATCCCGGTGGGCCTCGAGGTGGTACTGGAACGCGTACGTCCGGAGCCCGAGCCCCCAGGCCTGGACCGGCGTGCGGTCGCTGCCCGCGAGCACGCGGGCTCCGTCCGGCGGGGCCGTCACGTGCCATCGGTGGTGGTGCAGCTGCATGCTGTCCCAGGCCACGCCCGCGTACACGGGGTCCTCGCGGCCGACCGGCGTCAGCCGCACCGGATGCCAGCCCAGCTCGATCCCGTCCTCGAGCCGGGCGACGGTGCCTCCGAGGGCCCGCGCGAGCAGCTGGCTGCCGAGACAGAGGCCCACCACCGGAAGCCCCGACGCGTGCGCCTCGCGCAGCAGCGCGACCTCGCCCGCCATCCAGTCGTGGCCCGCCTCGTCCGTGGGGTCGGCGGGACCGCCGCAGCTGATCACGCCGTCGACGTCGTCGAGGTCGGGCGGGAGTGGATCGCCCGCGTGAAGTCGGCGCACGTCCAGACGATGGCCGCGATCGCGGAGCAGCGGGGCGAGGCGGTCGGCCCCGGCATGGTCCGAGTGCTCGAGGATGAGAGTCGGCATGCCGAGGAAGGTAGCGTCCCGGAGCGGGGCTGTCCTGCCCGGCGGCGGGGTCGACGGGCGAGAGGCCCGGAGCTCGCCGGGGACGCCGGCGCGGCGGGCGAGGCCGGCGCGCGGCGGGCGAGCGGCAGGCGGTGAGTGCAGCGCGCGGCGACCGAGCCGATGAGGGTCGCGGGCGCGGGGCGGGCGGCCGGCGCGGGGGCGGGCGGCCGGCGCGGGACACGGGCCTCACTCGCGCAGGATGGCGATCGTCGCGTCGTGGCCGTCGAGGTAGGACTGGTCGAAGCGGACCCGGCTCGAGCGTGACAACGCCCAGTCCACCCAGTCCGCCGTGTCGAAACGCCGCGCCGGACGGAGGTCGCCACCGTGCCAGCGCGGGTGCGGCCGGTCCGACAGGAAGTTGAACACCACGCCGATCCGGACCGCGGCGAGGGCGACGTCGATCAGCCGGCGGGCCGTCGGGTCGTCCATCGTGTTCAGCGTGCCCGAGAGGCACGCCACGTCCGCGTCCGCCGACCGCAGGGCCCCATCGTCGGCCAGCACATCGGCCGCCGCGAAGCTCGCGCCACGCAGCCCACGGGCCCGGGCGCGGCCGATCATCTCCGGCATCGCATCGAGTCCCACGTACGCCCGCGGCGCGTGGCCGCGCTCCCGGAGGTGCACGAGCAGGTCGCCGAGGCCGCACCCCACGTCCACCACCGAGCGGTCCCGCATCGGCAGGAGGGCATCGAGCGCGTCGAACCGCACGCGCTGGGCGTCCTCGCTCCGCCAGAGGGTCGCGGCGAAACCGGGACCGTGCTCCGCGAGTGCCTCGCGGTACGGCGCGAGGTAGTCATGGGCGTGCCGTGTCGCCGGGTGCTCGCAGGGTTCGGGCGGTCCATCGCTCATCACGGCTCCGATGGTACCGGGCGTCGCGCCGCGTGCGATCCGCCCGCGGGCGTCGCCGCGGACGCGGCCCGCGTGGCGGACGCGGCCCGGCGCTCGCGCACCGCTCGTCCGGCGCGCCGCGGGGGGGAATTCGCAGGAACTTTCGCCGTCGTCGTCGGGACCCCGGGCGGTGAGCGGTAGCCTCGCTCCCGGATGCGTCGACGCGGCACGCGAGCGGACCCGTGCGCCGGGCGGTCGAAGCGAGGGCGGGGAATCGGCGCGCGTGAACGTCCCGAGGGGACGTCCACCATCGGAGGCGGGGGGGCGAGGTGCACGAGCCGACGACGAGGCGAGGGGCGGGTGGCAGGCGGAGGCGGGCGAGGAGCCCACGTCGGCGCCGGCGACCCACGTGGCGGGATCTCGCCGCCGCCGGCGCGGCGGCCGGACTGATCGCGGCCGCTCCCGCCGCCGCCGACGACTGGCCGCCGGCCCCGGAGGCCCTGACCGACGGCGACGTCCGCGCCGCGATCGACGTGATCGCCTCGGAGATGCTCGCGACGTTCGATCCCCGACACGGATGGGACCCGGCCCGCTGGACCGACTCATGGGGCAGCCGGTCGCAGTCGGGCGGCTACACGGCGCTCGCCGCCCTCGCCCTCGTCCAGGCCGGTGTCAGCGTGCACGAGCCGTCGGTGGCGAGGGCGATCGACCTCGTCAGACGGGCCGAGCTGCCCGGCACCTACGCGGTTGCGACGCGGGCGTGCCTGCTCACGCGGCTGCCTCCCGACCGGCGCGACGGACTCGCCCGGGACGTCGAGCGACTGCTGCGCGGGTTCCACCTCGACGTCCGGGGCTGGAACTACCGCCTCGAGGAGACGTGGGGTCGACGCGACAACAGTCTCCGGCAGTTCGGGGCCCTCGCACTCTGGGACGCGTCCGCCGCGGGCATCCCGGTGCCCGAGCGGGCGTGGCTGGAGCTCGACCTGGCGTTCCTGGACGCCCAGCGGCCGGACGGCGGCTGGAACTACCGCGAGAACGATGCCCCCGCGCGCGGAAGCATGACGGCGGCGGCGATCGCAACGCTCCTGGTCACGGACGATCGCCTCGCCGGCATCCGCGCACCCGAGGCCCGCGAGCTCGCCGCTCGCCGGCGCACGGCGATCGACCGCGGGCTCGCGTGGCTCGATCGGCACTTCGACCCGTCCCGCAACCCCGGAACCGACAAGTGGTGGTTCTACTACGCCTACTCGATCGAGCGGGTCGGGCTGGCCACGGGGCGCGTCCGGATCGGCGGCCGTGACTGGTTCCGCGAGCTCGCCCACGAGGCGCTGGCCCGCACCTGCCGCCGCGACGCCTCGGGCACGCTCGTGCTCCGGCGCGACCGCCGCAACCGCGTCGACGACCTCGCCTTCGCCCTGATGCTGCTCACCCGCGGCCGCGTGCCGCTGGTGGCGGGCAAGCTGGTGGTGCCCGAGGCCGCGAGCGACGCCCGGCCGCGCGACGTGGCGGCGGTGGCCCGGGTCGTGGGGACGGCGATGGAGCGGGAGCTCGGGTGGCGCCGTGTCGCGCTCGACGAGCCCGTCGAGGACTGGCTCTCGGTGCCGATGCTCGTACTGGTCGGGAGCGATCCACTGCCACCGCCCGACACGCCGATCGGCGATCGCCTGCGGGCCCGCACCGGGTCATTCCTCGACGCCGGCGGCTGGCTCCTGGTGGTGGACACCGGCCGCGGCCGGCTCGGTCGCGACGTCGCGGACCTCGTCGCCGAGATCCGGCCACGGGCCGCCGCGGACCGGGCCGATCGCGAGCACCCCGCCTTCACGTTCCACCGCCCGCTCCGTCGCCGGCTGCCGGTCCGCATCGTCTCGGACGGCGTTCGTGACCTCGCGGTGATCGTCCGCGGCGACGACTGGCTCCCGCCGCTCGCGGTCACCGACGCACGGCCGCGCCGCCGTGGCCGCGACCGGGCCCCCGCCGACCCGCGGGCCACGGTGCTCCTGAACCTCGCGCTGGCGGCCACGGCGGACGGTCCGCCGCGGCCGCGACTGGCCGCCCGTCCCGGCGACCCCCGGGCCGCCGGGCGGGCGGTCCTCGAGTCGACCGCGGACGCGGCGACGGAGCGATCGCTCCCGCCGGTCCGCATTCGCCGGCTGCGGCACGGCGGCCACTGGGACGCGGTGCCGGGGGCGGAGCCGGCCTTCGCCGCGTGGGCCGAGGCGGCACGCCGGCTCGCCGTCACGCCCGCGGCGGCGGTCTCGCTCGACGCGGCCGCCGGCGACGCCCTCGGCCCCGGCGACCTGCTGCTGGTGGCGGGCGTCGATGCTCCCGATCCGTCCGCGGCGCGGCGCATCGCCGAGGCCGTGGCCGCGGCCGCCCGCGCCGGGGCCACCGTGCTCCTGACCACCGCCGGGGGGCGGGCCGAAGGATTCAGCCGGGCGGTCGAGCACGCACTGCCCGCGGCGGGCTGCACGGCCCCGGCCCGCGGGCCGGCGAGAGCCGTGCTCGAGTCCGCCCCGTGGCCGGTCGCATCGGTCCGGTGGACCCACGCCCTCCGCGAGACGCTCGGCCCCCGGGCGACCGAGCCACGGGTGCGGGCCGCCCGAGCCGCGGCCGCGGAGGACCCCGCCCCGGACGCCGCGTCGCCCCGCGCCGGCCACCGGGCCGGCTCGATCCTCGTGAGCCACGAGGATGTGCTCGTGGGCGTTCTCGGCCGCGGCGCGTGGGGCGTGCGCGGCTACGCGCCCGCGTCGGCCCGCGACGTGCTCGCCGCCGTGGCCTCGGCCGCCTCGGGGTCGGCATCCGCGGTCGATGACGCCGACGGGAGCCGGATGCCCCCGTCCGACGACCCCGCCCCCGGATCGGAGGACTCCGCCCGATGATCGGCGATCGCCGACAGGAACGGACCGCCCCAGCGGGCGAGCTTCTGCTCGCCGACGCCGTGGATGCCCCGAAGGGCCGCCGGCGTGAGCGGACCGACCGCCGCCATCTCGCGCAGGCTGCGATCATTGAAGACCGCGTAGGCGGGGATGCCGGCCTCGGCCGCGAGACGCCGGCGCAGCGCCCGCAGCCGCTCGAAGAGGTCGCGGTCCACGCCGTCCCACTCCGCCTCCTCGCCGGCCGCGGCCCGCCGCACGCTGCCCGGGGGCTCGAAGAGCTCGACGGATCGATCACCGCGCAGGACGTCCGCCGCGCCCACCCCGAGCTGGACGATCGGCCGGTCGCCGCCGCTGCGCTCGAGGAGGCCGAGCGACACCAGCTGATGGATGAGGTGGCGGATCCGGCGGGCCGGCTCCTCGGACATGATGCCGAAGGTACTGAGCTCGTCGTGCCCCCACCGCCGCACCGCGTCCGTCGATCGACCACGAAGGACGTCGACGAGCTGGCCGACACCGAAGCGCTCCCGCAGACGCCAGACGCACGAGAGGATCCGCCGCGCCGCATCGGTGCCGTCCCGCATGCCGGGGACCTCCCCGAGGCAGACGTCGCACGCCCCGCAGGGACCGTCCGGTCGGTGCTCGCCGAAGTACGCCAGGATCGCGCGGCGGCGGCAGGTGGGCGTGCCGCAGAGTCGCACCATGTCCTGCAGATGCTCCTCGTGGACCGCGAGCGCTTCACGGCCGGCCCCCGACTCCTCCACGCTGCGGCGGGCGAGCGAGCGCCATCGCTCCACGTCGGACCAGCCGTGCAGCAGCAGACACTCGGCCGCGAGCCCGTCCCGGCCCGCGCGGCCCGTCTCCTGCTGGTAGTGGTCGATCGACTTCGGCATCGCCGCGTGCACCACGCAGCGCACGTCGCTCCGATCGATCCCCATCCCGAAGGCCACGGTGGCGACGACCACGTTGCGCCGCTCCGCCGAGAAGTCCTCCTGCACCTTCAGCCGCCGCCGCGGCGGCAGCCCAGCGTGGTAGGGCACCGCATCCACTCCGCGGCGTCCGAGCTGCTCCGCGAGCTGCTCGGTGTCGCGTCGGCTGATGCAGTAGACGATGCACGCCTCGCCCTCGTGGCGAGCGATCGCCTCGGCGGCCTGTCCCGGCAGGTCCTCGCGGTGGCGCATGCGGTAGGTCAGGTTCGGGCGGTCGAACGAGCCGACGAGCACCTCGGGATCGCGAAGGCCGAGCTGGCGGCAGATGTCCTCGCGCACCCGAGGCGTCGCGGTGGCGGTGAACGCCTGCACCCGGACGTCGGGGAATCGCTCCCGCAGGCCCTCCAGCTGCCGATAGTCCGGCCGGAAGTCGTGCCCCCAGTGCGAGATGCAGTGGGCCTCGTCGACCGCGAACGCGGCGACGTCGGCCCGGCGCAGGGCCTCGCGGAAGCCCTCGAGCGCCAGGCGCTCCGGACTCACGTAGAGCAGACGCCACCGCCCCTCCCGCAGCCCCTCGACCACCGCCTCGCGCTCGTCCCGCTCCAACGCGCTGTGCAGCGCCGCCGCGGGGTAGCCGAGGGCCCGCAGGCCGTCGACCTGATCCTTCATGAGCGAGATCAGCGGGCACACGACGACCCGGAGCCGGCCGTCCACCAGCGGCGGAACCTGGTAGCAGAGGCTCTTGCCCGCACCGGTCGGCATGACCACGAGCCCGTCGCGGCCGTCGATGCCGAGGGCGATCGCCTCGGCCTGCAGCGGGCGGAGCGTCTCGTAGCCCCAGACCCGCCCCAGCATCTCGGCGACCCGTGGGTCGGAGGGGACGACGGCGGGTGCCGTGCGCGCAGGTCCAGGTGCGTTCCCGGACCCGGCCTCGGCCCGGGAGCTCGAGCCCGCCTCACGGGCGGCCTCGGCGGACGATGGCGTCATCGCGAACCTCCATGCCTGCCCGATCCGTGGCCGACGTGGCCTTCGGTCGCGCCGCCGGCGCCGATCCGCCGTGGCATTCGCCGCGGGATCCGGCCGCGTGCTCGCTCGGTGCGAGCGGGATCCGGATCCAGCGTGATGCGAGCACTCGACGGGGCGCGTCGCCGTTCCACCGGGCGCGACCGTCCCGGGCGGGCCGAGCATACCGCGCCCCGGGTCGCGGCCCGCCATGGACGCGGAACCGCCGTCACCCCCCCCCCCCCGAATCGCGGCCGCCGACGGTCCGCCCGGCGTCGCACGAGCTCCCGACGCCGAGCGCGGAGTCACCGCATCGCGCGAAGAAGGAGTCACGGCATCACGCGACCACGGGACCGCGTGCCGTCTGGCGCTACCATCGAGGCCTCATGCCGCCGACCGCCGAGCCCGACTCCCGCGGAACGCCCGATCCGCCCACCGCGCGCGACTCCCGCGCGACGCCCGGTCGAGGCGATGGCGGCGCCGCCGCCCGCGACCCCACGTCCCCGGCCGCTCCGGCCGAGCCGCCGCCGCCGGACGCGCGGGCGGCGACCGCGCCCGCCGGGACGCGGTGCCCCATCCTGCCGGTGCTGCTCGTCACGCTGCTCGCCTCGTTCGGCACCGGGCTCTTCTGGCACGGGCTGGGCTTCATCGCCGAGTCGGTCCACGGCTTCGGCCCCGCCGACAACCTCGTGCTGTTCGCGGTGATGGGCGCCGCGTACGTCGCCGGCGCGTTCTCGACCCATCGCGTCACCGCCCTCCTCGAGCGCGCGGCCACGCCACGGACCGTGCTCGCCGGCACGTTGATCGTCCAGGCCGCGGCGTGCGTGCCCGTGGCGATCTGGTCGGGCGTCTGGACGCTCTGGCTCGCCGCCCTCGTCGGCACGGTCGCCTCGTCGCTCACCTGGCCGCTGGTCGAGGCGTACCTCGCCGCGGGCCGGCACGGCCGCGCGATGCGTCGGGCCATCGCCGCCTTCAACGTGACGTGGATGCCGGCGGTCGCGGTGCCCATGTTCGTGGTCGGGCCGCTCATGGACGAGCTGCAGGCCCGCAGCATCGCGCTGATGGCCCCCCTCGCCCTGCTCGCCGCCCTCGCGGTGGCGTGGATGCCGCGCCGTCCCGGGGCCCACGACGAGGGGCTCGCCGCGGTGGCGACCGGCGACTCGTATCCGGCCCTCCTCCGCAGCGCCCGGATCCTGCTGCCCCTCAGCTACGTCCTCACCTCCGCGATGAGCCCCCTGCTCCCCTTCCGGTTCCGCGACCTCGAGGTGGCGATCGAGTGGGCGACGCCGGCCACCACCACCTGGATGGCCGCTCGGATCGCGGTGCTCGTCCTGATGTGGCGACTGCCCGTCTGGCACGGCCGCTGGGACGTGCTCCTCGGCGGCGGACTCGCCACCGTCGGCGGGTTCGCGGGCGTCATGCTGCTCCCGAGCCTGCCCGCGGTGCTCGCCGCCTTCACCGTCTTCGGTGCGGGCCTCGGCGTCGTCTACTACGCGGCCCTCTACTACGGCATGACGGTGGGCCGGGCGGGCGTCGATGCCGGGGGCACCCACGAGGGACTCATCGGACTCGGATACTGCCTCGGGCCGATGGTGGCGCTCATCGGCGTGACCGGCGGCGGTGCCGGCGGCGGCGGAGGAGGAGCGGATCCCGCGGGCGCGGCGGGAGGAGCCCCGGGGACCGGCGCCGAGGGCATCACCACCGCGATCCTGCTCCTCGCCGGCGTCACGCTGGTCGCCGCGATCCCGGCCGTGCGACCGTGGCTGCACGACCGGCGACGAACCGCCGCGGCGCGGCGAGCGGCGGCGGGCCCGGGCCGGGCCGCCGACGCGGGCCCCGGCGTCACGGACCGCGGCGACCCCGAGGGGTGAGACGCGGGCGGGCGCTGGGGGCGCTCGGTCAGCCGTCCCCGTCCATCGCGGCGAGGGCGAGCTCGTGCCGCCGTCGGGCGTCGTCCGCCGACCCATGGACGTCGACCGTGGGGTCGGCAGAGGACCCCTCTCCGGGTGCCCCGTCGCCCCCCGGCGTCACCCCGGCCGGACGACCGCAGCTCCGGGATCCAGGTGCGGGCGTGCTCGCCGTCGAGGTCGTGCCGATCGGCCTGCGAGATCGGGTTGAACCATCGGAACTCGCGGGCGTCGTTGCCGACCCCCGTCACGGAGGTCCAGTTGCCGTCGTTGCTCGCCGGGTCGTGGTCGACGAGCCGCGACTCGAACCACGCCGCGCCGAGCCGCCAGTCGACGCCCGGATTCTTCGCCGGGAACGACGCGACGGCAAGCCGGCCGCGGTTGAACATGGATCCGGTGGCGTCGAGCTCGCGCATGCTCGCGTCGACCATGGAGACGCCGGTGCGGCCCTCGCGTTACGCCGCGAATCGCTCCTCGTCCCGTGACCACGGCAGCCGGAGCCCGCGCAGCCCACCCGCCCGGAACAGCCTCGCGCCCGCGTCGCGGGCGCCATGATGGAAGAAGTCCCGCCACGGCAGCTCGACCACGAGCCAGTGCGTCGAGTCGTTGCGCACCCGCTCCTCCTCGTAGCGGCGCACCGCCGCGTGCACCGTGCGCGGACCGAGGCCGTCGTGGGCGAGCCAAGGCGAGAGCTTCCAGGAGTACGCCGCGCCGAGCAGGCCGTTCCGCGTCTCCGTGTCGTGCCGAAGACGATCGCCCTCGCAGATCCAGCCGTGCAGTCGCTCCAGACCCGCGCTCTCGCCACCGCGGAAGAGCCGCACCCCGCGCTCGTCCTCGGGCGGATCCGAGAGCTCGAGGTCCTCGAGGGTCGGCATCGCGCCCGCCTCGAGGCCGGCGGCCGGCACGATCTCGTTCGGTGGCGGAATCGCCGCCTCGATCGCGATCTTCTTCTCGACGAGGCGGCGAAACTTCGTGAACACACGCGGAGGCCGCCCGTCCGGCGCCGGCACGGCGTCCGGATCCACCAGCGTGGCGCCCGCGTGCCGCTCCAGTCGCGGCGCGTCCGCCAGTCGCTCGAGCGCCCGGCCGACCCGCCGCTCTTCGGCCTGCTCCTCCGAGCACGGCATCATCGTCACGTGCACGGCCCGCGCCCCCACCGCGGCGGCCGCCTCCGGCACCACGTCCTCGGCCCGCCCGCGGCGCACGACGAGGTCGCCACCGCGGGCCCGCAGGCGGGCCCGCAGGTCCGCGCGCGCCTCGAGCCGGAAGCGAGCGAAGAAGGCCCCCTGCCGCGGGAAGTCGTGGTCCACGGGACGGAACCGGTCCGGGTCGAGGACCGCGAGCGCCGCCACCGGGCCCCGTGAGGCCGCCACCGCGAGGGCGGAATGCTCGTGCGTCCGCAGATCGTCGCGGAACCGGACGAGCTGCACGGCGCCACCGAGTGGAGTCATGGGGGAGGCTCGCTCCTCCTCGACGGATCGGCGCGGGCCCGCGAAGCCCAGATCGTGTCGTCGAGCCGGACCCGGGCTCGGGACGGCCGCTCCGAGCGAGCCCCGGTCCGCCCGGATCGCCGTGGCCACCGTCGGGGCGGACGAAGCCCGTTGCCCGCCGCCCAGCGACCGGTGACCGGTGGCCGGCGACCGGTGGCCGGCGACCGGTGACCGAGGTGACGGACCTCGCCCGGTCGACTTCGAACGACGGACGCGAGCCCGGAATCCCCTCAGCCGCCGAGACGCTCGAGCCGCAGCCGCACCTCCTCGCGGAAGGCGGCCGCCTCGAGCTCGCGGAGGGCCGCCACATCGCGCTCGAGCCGGCGATCGATCGCGGCCAGCACCTGCGCGGCGAGCCGGAACGGCACCACCGCCGACGGCCGGCTCCCGCCGTCGCCGCGCCGGACGACGACGGGCTCGGCCACGCGGCCGACGAGGACCGCGGCCTGCTCCGCGCGCAGCCGCGCCGCGGAGACCTCGGCCCACGCGTCGAGCCGCGCGGCGACGGACGGATCCGTGCCGTCGATCGCGAGCACCGCGGCCTCGACCGCGTCGACCGCCTCCCGCAGCCGCAGCAGATCGACCTCCGAGGCGAGCACGGGGTCCACGTCGGCGATCCGCAGGTCGAGGGTGACGTCGCGGCCGTCCCGGGCCGCCTCGCGGATCAGCGGCTCGGCGAGCCGGACCGCGCTGCGCTCGAGGGCCAGGAACACGGCCCCCAGCGCCAGCGCGACCTCCTCGCGGGTCGCGTCGTCGAACGGGCCCTTGCCCGATCGCGCGACGTCGGCGGCGACCCCGCGGTCCACGTCCCGCAGCAGCACCGGTGGCTCCGACCGATCGACGGACGCCAGCCGCCCGGCGACCGCTCCCGCGCCCGAGCCGGCGAGGAGGCTCGCGGCGGCGACGATCGCGAGGCGGGGCGACGGACGACGTGGCGGCCTCGGGGCCGCCCCCGCCGACGTGGCCGCCGCCGCGCGGACGGCGACCAGCGGCTCGAGCGGCATGGGGACGTTCGCCGCGTCGGCCGCGTCGGCCGCGTCGGCGGCGTGGTGACGAGGGCGGCGGGAGGTGGCATGGTTCACGCTCGTGCTCCTGAGTGCTCGGGGCCCCCCCGGACCGGAGCCGGGAGCGCGGCATCCCGCGCGATGGGCGAGTGGGCGGGGTGCGATCGGTCGGACGGACGGGGGGCGACCACGCGGTCGAGCCACGCGCGGCCCGGCCCGTAGACTTGGGGCCGCGATGACCCCCGTCGACCGCCCGATGTTCCCCGAAGACCGACCGGCCGGCGAGCCCCCGGCCGACGCCCCCGCCGTCGTGCTGCTCTCCGGCGGCCTCGACAGTGCCACCACGCTCGCGATCGCCCGCGATCGCGGCTTTCGCTGTCACGCCCTCGTCGTGGACTACGGACAGCGGCACCGGCACGAGCTCGTGGCGGCGGCCGCGGTGGCCGAGGCGACCGGAGCCGTCGACCTGCGGACGATCGTGATCGACCTGCGGGCGATCGGCGGCTCCGCCCTGACCGACGCCGCGATCGCGGTCCCGAAGGACGAGCCGGACGCGCCGGTCGCGGGCGGGATCCCGGTGACGTACGTGCCGGCCCGGAACCTGATCATGCTCTCGATCGCGGCCGGGCACGCGGAGACGCTCGGGGCGGCGGATGTCTTCACCGGCGTCAACGCGGTCGACTACTCGGGCTACCCCGACTGTCGGCGGCCCTTCGTCGACGCGTTCGAGGCGGCGGCGACGCTGGCCACGCGGGCCGGCACGGAGGGCCGGCCACTCCGGGTGCACACCCCACTGATCGACCTCACCAAGGCGGAGATCATCCGCGCCGGCACCGCGCTCGGCGTCGACTACGGCCTGACCCACTCGTGCTACGACCCGGCGACGGACGGCGCCGCGTGCGGCGGATGCGACGCGTGCCGCCTCCGGCGCCGCGGGTTCGCCGAGGCCGGCGTGCCGGACCCGACTCGCTACGCCGCGGGAGCCACCGCGTGACGAGCCCGACCTCCGGCCGCGAACGCGGGCCCGGCGCCCGGGGCGACGTGCGGATCGCCGAGGCCCCGGCCGGGCCGCCGCAGGCGGGCGG
>CAYLNM010000101.1:6237-16636 GCA_964385045.1 uncultured Isosphaeraceae bacterium | reverse complement strand
GGCGGGGGCGGCCCGCCGGGGGAACCGGTCTGACCCGGTCCGGCGGGACGGACGACGGGCGATGGCGGCGGGCGACGGCCGTCCGGGTCGGGGCGGGCCCGACGACGCGGTCCGTCCCGTTCAGGGCGGCGGGCAGTGTACGCTCGCGGCATGTGCGCCTCGCCCGAGCCGTCCGCGATCCCGCCCTCCGCGCGCCGCTTCACCCGCGACGCCGCCCGGGCGGTCGACCGCGAGGCGATGGACTCGTGGGGGATCCCCGGACCCGTCCTGATGGAGAACGCCGCGCGGGCGGTGGCCGACGTGGTGGTCGCCGAGCTCGCCGCGGCGCGAGCCGGGGCTCGCGGCGCGGGGGGCCCCGCCGCGGCGCCGGACGTCGCGGACGAGGTGCTCCTCGTGTGCGGCCCCGGCAACAACGGCGGCGACGGCTGGACCGCGGCCCGCCACCTCGCCAATCGCCGGGCCGACGGCGAGGCGATCGCGCCGGTGCGGGTCGTCGCCGTCGGCGCGCCGCGGGCCGGGAGCGACGCGGCGCTCAACGCCGCCGTCACCCGCCGCATGGGCGTGCCGGTCATCGAGCTCGACGCGGCGGCGGGCGAGGACGGCCGGCCCCGGCGCCCCGCCCCCGCGGTGGTGGTCGACGCGGTGCTCGGCACCGGGGTCGACCGCCCCGCGGCCGGCGCGGCGGCCCGGGCGATCGCGGCCGTCGACGCCTGGCGCGGGGCGGGGGCCCGCGTGGTGGCGGTGGACGTGCCGTCGGGGCTCGACGCGGACACCGGAGCCCCTGCGGGCGGCGGCTCCGCGGTGCGGGCGGACGTGACGGTCAGCTTCCTCGGCCCCAAGGCCGGATTCGACGCGCCGTCCGCGGCCGACCACCTCGGCCGCGTCGTGGTGGGCGACATCGGCGTGCCGCGGGCGCTGCTCGACCGGCACGCGACCCTGCGGGGCGGGTCCGCGTAGACTCCGCTCTCCCCCGCGCCGCGACGCGACCCGAGGAGGGCCCGCCGCCCGGCCCCGTCCGGGCTCCCCGCCGCGCGGGGGCGAGGGACCGCCCGCGATGTACCACGCCCTGCTCGCCAACCGCTATCTCACCAGCCGCGTGATCCCGCTGGTGGCGGTGGCCGCGGTGGGCCTGTGCGTCGCCCTCGTGATCATCGTGGTCTCGGTGATGAGCGGCTTCCTCGAGGAGGTGCGCTCCAGCGGCCGCACCCTCGTGGGGGACGTCGTGATCTCCGCCCCGGTCGACGGGATCCCCGGCTACGACCGGCTGGTGACCGAGCTCGAGCGCGACCCGCTCGTCGCCGCGGCCTGCCCGGTGGTCGACGGCTGGGGACTCCTGCGGATGCCGTACCCCGCCGAGGGGGCCAAGGACACGCAGCCGGTGCAGTTCTGGGGGGTCGACCCCGCCCGCTTCGCCGCCGTGACCGGCTACGGCGAGACGCTGCACTGGGCCCCGCCGGACGACGGGGTCGAGCTCGGCGAGCGCGACTTCCGCGGCCGTCTGCTGGAGAACGTCGGTCGCGACGGGCTCGAGCGGCTCGCGGCGGCGGGCCTGATGCTCGACTCCGGCCAGCCCGGCCTCGCGGGGGCGGTCCTCGGCCTGCACGTGAGCGAGTTCAACATCCGGCAGCCCGACGGCAGCGTGATGCCGGCGGCCGAGGGCGGCTGGTGGATGCCGCGGTACACGGTGCAGCTCACCGCCCTGCCCGCGGCGGGCGGCCCGAGCCCCGAGCCGATCCGCGAGCAGCTCGCGGTCGTCAACGAGTTCCGCTCGGGCATCTTCCTGATCGACGACAAGCGGATCATCATTCCCATCGACGTCGCCCAGCGGCTGACGATGCTCGACGCGGCCGAGGAGGTCGACGTCCTCACCGACGAGCCCACGGGGCGGGTCGACCCCGCGCGGGCGACGATGGTGCTGGTCCGGGCGACGGACGGCACGAGGGCCGACGTGCTCCGCGACCGGGTGTCCGAGCTCTATGCGACGTGGCGGGAGACCCTCGAGGACGATGCGACCCTCGCCGACGGCGTGCAGGCCCGGGAGGAGGGGCTGGGCGTGCTCGTCCAGACGTGGGAGCAGCAGCAGGCCGGCCTGATCGGGCCGATCGAGAAGGAGCGCGAGCTGATGCGCACGCTCTTCTCGCTCGTCTACGTGGTCTGCGCCGGGCTCGTGCTCGCGATCTTCTGGGCGATCGTCCACGAGAAGACGCGGGACATCGGCATCCTGCGGGCGGTGGGGGCCTCGCGGCTGGGGATCGCGATGATCTTCGTGCGCTACGGCCTGATCATCGGGATCCTGGGGGCCTTCGTCGGCCTCGGTCTCGGGGCTCTGGTGGTGGGCAACATCAACGCGATCCACGACGCCCTCGGCGATCCCCCGACCTGGCTCGGCGTGGTCCTGGCGGTCGGGGCGGCCGCCTCGCTCGCGGGCCTGGGGATCACGATCCGCCGCGGGCGACTCCTGCCGCTCGTCCTCGCCGCTCTCGGCACGCTCGTCCTCGGCGGGCTCGCCGCGGGGGTGCTGCTCTTCAGCGGCGTGACGATCTGGAACCCCGAGACCTACTACTTCGACCGCATTCCCAGCCGCATGGACGGCTTCACCGCGGTCACGACCATGGTGGGGGCGATCCTCTTCAGCATCCTCGGGGCATTCTTCCCGGCCGCACGGGCGGCGGACACCGACCCGGTGCGGGCCCTTCGCTATGAGTGAGTTCGCCGCCCCCGCCGCCGCCGAGCGCCCCGAGTCCGCCGCCGCCGCGCCGGCCGCCGCCGCTGCCGCCGCCGCCGTGGCCGCGGCCTCCGCGCCGACCGCGGCCGGCGACGCATCGCCGCTGATCGAGGCCCGCGACATCCGCAAGACCTACCGCATGGGCCGCGTCGACGTGCCGGTGCTCCGCGGGGCGTCGATCTCGGTGCGGCCGGGCGAGTTCGTGGCCGTGCTCGGGGCCTCCGGCAGCGGCAAGAGCACCCTGCTGCACCTCATGGCCGACCTCGACCGGCCCGACGCGGGGCCGGACGGCGGCGAGATCCGGTTCCGCGGGGAGCGGATCGACACCCTCTCGGGGCGGCGACGCGACCGATTCCGCAACCGCTCGGTCGGGATCGTCTTCCAGTTCTACCACCTGCTGCCCGAGCTGAACGTGCTCGAGAACGCGGTGCTGCCGGCGATGGTCGGGCGCGGCCGACTCGCGTGGCTGTCGGCGCGGGCCGCGGCCCGCGCCCGGGCCCGCGACCTGCTCGAGTCCTTCGGCCTCGGCCATCGGCTCGCCCACCGTCCGTCGGAGCTCTCCGGCGGCGAGCGCCAGCGGGTCGCGATGGCCCGCGCGCTCGTCAACGGTCCCGACGTGCTGCTGGCCGACGAGCCCACCGGCAATCTCGACGCGGCGACGGGAGCCGAGATCCTCGCCCTGCTCGAGGCCCGGCACGCCGAGGGCCTCACCATCGTCATGGTGACGCACGATCGGGCGATCGCCGAGCGGGCCGACCGCGTGGTGGTGCTCCACGAGGGCAGGGTGGAGACCCCGGGCACCGCGTCCGCGGCCGCGGACGCCACGGCCGGCGGCACCGGCCCCGCGGGCGACGCCGCCCCCGCGACCTCCGATCCCTGACGACGGTCCCGATCCCCGCATCGGTCGCGCACCGAATGCGGGGTGGCGGGCGTCCACCGATCCTCCACGTCCACCTCCCGGTTCCTCCACGTCCGATGTGTCGGAATGGCAGGCCGCCCCATCGCGGACACGTCGGTCGGCCGGCGTGAACGACCGGTGCGATCGCGCTTTCGCCGCCCGGATCGCGGTCCTGGGAACAGGGACCCGCCCCGGTGGGCCGATGAAGGGAGGAACGGGGCTTGCCCCGTTGGAGGTGGCACGAGATCCGGCCCTCGGTGGAAGGTCCGAGAAGCCGGCCGTATCGTGACCGAGGCAGGGAGCCCGCCGGAGCACCCGGAGCCCCCCGGAGCACGTCATGTTCGAACGACTCACCGACCGCGCCCGCAAGGTCATGGCCCTGGCCAACCAGGAGGCCCAGCGGTTCAATCACGAGTACATCGGGACCGAGCACATCCTGCTCGGCCTGGTGAAGGAGGGGTCGGGGGTCGGCGCGAACGTGCTGAAGAACCTCGACATCGATCTCCGCAAGGTCCGTCTCGAGGTCGAGAAGCTCGTCAAGAGCGGCCCCGACATGGTCACGATGGGCAAGCTGCCCCAGACCCCGCGGGCCAAGAAGGTCATCGAGTACGCGATCGAGGAGGCGCGAAGCCTCAACCACAACTACGTCGGCACCGAGCACCTGCTGCTCGGCCTGCTCCGCGAGCAGGACGGCGTGGCGGCCCAGGTCCTCATGAACCTCGGCCTCAAGCTCGAGGAGGTCCGCGAGGAGGTGCTCAACCTGCTCGGGGCCGGCGTCGAGCCGGAGGAGGGCGTCGAGGGCATGGAGCCGTCGGGCGGCGGCGGCCCCGGCGAGGGCGGCCCGTCCGGCTCCCCGCGTCGCGGCAAGAGCAAGACGCCGGCCCTCGACAGCTTCGGTCGCGACCTCACCGAGCTCGCCCGCAACAGCGAGCTGGACCCGGTGATCGGCCGGGCCGGCGAGATCGAGCGGCTGGTGCAGGTCCTCTGCCGCCGCACCAAGAACAACCCGGTCCTCCTCGGCGAGGCCGGCGTCGGCAAGACCGCCATCGTCGAGGGCCTCGCCCAGCGGATCGTCTCGCAGGACGTCCCGGACATCCTGCACGACCGCCGGCTGGTGGTCCTCGACCTCGCGATGATGGTCGCCGGCACCAAGTACCGCGGCCAGTTCGAGGAGCGGATCAAGGCGGTCATGAACGAGGTCCGCCGGGCCAAGAACGTGATCCTCTTCATCGACGAGCTGCACACCCTCGTCGGGGCCGGCGGGGCCGAGGGCGCGATCGACGCGTCCAACGTCCTCAAGCCCGCCCTCAGCCGCGGCGAGATCCAGTGCATCGGGGCCACGACCTTCGACGAGTACCGCAAGTACATCGAGAAGGACTCGGCCCTCGAGCGCCGCTTCCAGTCGATCCCGGTCGAGCCTCCGACCCCGGAGCAGACGGTCGAGATCCTCAAGGGCCTGCGGGACCGCTACGAGCAGCACCACCGCGTGACCATCACCGACGAGGCGCTGCGCTCGGCGGTGGAGCTCTCCGGCCGCTACATCACCGGCCGCGTGCAGCCCGACAAGTCGATCGACGTGATCGACGAGGCGGGGGCCCGCGTCCGCCTGAAGTCGATGAGCAAGCCGCCGGACCTCGCCGACCTCGAGGAGGAGATCGAGAAGCTCTCGATCTCCAAGGAGGAGGCGGTCAAGAACGCGGACTACGAGCGGGCCGCCGAGCTGCGCGACCAGGCCGAGAAGCTCCGCAAGCAGAAGGAGGAGCTGCAGAAGGAGTGGCGCGACAAGCTCCAGGAGACCTCGGGCGAGGTCGACGAGGAGGTCATCGCCGAGGTCGTCAGCAAGATGACCGGCGTGCCGCTGACGCGGCTCGAGAAGGAGGAGACCGAGCGTCTGCTCCAGCTCGAGGCCGAGCTCCACAAGAAGGTGGTCAGCCAGGAGGACGCCGTGAAGGCAGTCTCCAAGGCGATCCGCAAGGCGCGGTCGGGCCTCAAGGACCCGCAGCGTCCGATGGGCTCGTTCATCTTCATCGGCCCCTCCGGCGTCGGCAAGACGCTGCTCGCCAAGGCCCTCGCCGAGTTCATGTTCGGGGACAGCGACGCGCTGATCTACCTCGACATGAGCGAGTACATGGAGAAGCACAACGTCTCGCGGCTCATCGGCGCGCCTCCCGGCTACGTCGGCTACGAGGAGGGCGGGCAGCTCACCGAGCGCATCCGCCGTCGTCCCTACGCCGTCGTGCTGCTGGACGAGGTCGAGAAGGCCCACCCGGACGTCTTCAACATGCTCCTCCAGATCATGGAGGAGGGGCGGCTCACCGACTCGTTCGGGCGCCACGTCGACTTCAAGAACGTCGTGCTCATCATGACGTCGAACATCGGCGCGGACCTGATCAAGGGCGGAGCGGCCTTCGGCTTCGGCAAGCGCGAGGAGGTCCAGGACTACGAGCGCATCAAGGACGCGCTCATGGGCGAGGTCGAGAAGTTCTTCCGCCCGGAGTTCATCAACCGCCTCGACGAGGTGATCGTCTTCCGCCCGCTGGTGAAGGACGACCTCACCGGCATCATCGACATCGAGCTGTCCAAGGTGCGCGAGCGGCTCGCGGCCAAGGAGATGAAGCTCGAGCTCGACGACAAGGCCAAGGACTTCCTCATCGAGAAGGGCTACAACCCGGACTTCGGTGCCCGTCCGCTCCGCCGGGCGATCGGGACCCACATCGAGGATCCGCTCGCCGAGAGCCTGCTCTCGGGCGACTTCAAGCCGGGCCAGCTCATCACCGTCACCCGCAAGGACGACGCCGACAACCTGTTCTTCGAGGCCAGCGACCTGCCGGCCGACGAGGGTGGGGACGACGACGAGGACGGGGGCGGCGACGACGACGGCGGCACGAGTCCCTCGGGCTCGGGCGCGGAGCAGAAGGCGACGGCCTGACGTCGCGGCCTTCGCGGCCCGCCGACATCACGACACCGACGCGTGGCCCTCGATCCTCGGATCGGGGGCCGCGTTCGTGCGCGGGCGGTGGGGCCGGCGCGGCCGGCGTGGCCGGCGCGGGCCGCGGAGGCGAGGGGCCGCGGGGCGACACGTCCGATGGGCGCGAGCGCGGCTTCATGGCGAGGGATCGGGGCCGGCGGGGGTGGCTGAGCCGGCGGAGATGGCCGGGCGGGGGGACCGTGCCGCCGGGCGACGCGTCCGGTGCGCACGGCCGCGGCCCCGACTCGCGAGGGATCGGGGCCGCGGGCGTCGGTTCGGATGCCGGGCGATGCCGGGGGTCAGCCGCCGGCGGGCTCGGGCTTGAGCTCGTGCTCGACGAAGCCCAGGGCGAGCGAGTCCTCGCCGAGGAAGTGGTCGAGGTGGTGGGCCCGGTCCTCGGTCTTGAGCAGCAGCTTCTTCAGCAGCGTCTCGGTGCCGTAGTCGCCGTGGTTGGTGCAGGTGGCGATGACCTCGCGCATGCGGCGGGCGAGCATGCCCTCGGCCTCCCGGTCGCGGTCGATCATGTCGCGGATGCGGTAGATGCCCTCCGGCTCGTGCTCGATGAAGCTGGTCTCGGCCAGCGCCGTGGGCGAGCTCGTGGGCACGAGGCCGAGGGCGGTCATGCGCTCGGCGACCTGGTCGCAGGCCTTGTGCACCTGCTCGTAGCCTTCCTGGAGGAAGTGGTGCAGGTCGCGGAACTGCGGGCCCTCGACGAGCCAATGGTGCTTCTGGTACTGGTGGAACAGCACGAACATCGAGGCGAGGATCGCGTCGAGGCCCGGGGCCAGGTCCTCGACCGTCTCGCGGTCGATCCCGATCGGATTCGGCTCGATGGTGGACTTCTTCTTCCACGTCGTGGTCATGGGTTGAACCTCCGGCCAGGAGCATCGCGTGCCGCGGGCGACCGGACGTGAGGGGGCGATGAATCGGGTTTCATGGATGGCGCGACATCGGGCGCGGCAGGACGACGCGCCGGCCGGGGAGGGCTCGACGACCCGCCGGCGGCAGGCCATCGCGGTCGCGAGGGGGCGTGGCGCCGGACGTCTCCGCACGCGAGGTTCGCTCACAGCCAGCGGCTGCACGCGTCCACGATCTCGCGTGGGCTGCGACGCTTGTCGATGACGTCCGCGAAGCCGAGCTGGAGCGCGCGGTCCGCGTAGGCGTGTCCGTGCGCCGTGGCGGCCACCACGGGCGTGCGGATTCCCGCCTCGCGGATCGCCCGCAGGGCGCCGGGCCCGTCGAGTCGCGGCAGCTCGATGTCCATGAGCACGAGATCGAATCGATCCCGGGCCGCCGCCACGATCGCCTCGATGCCGTCGCGGGCCACGACCACGGTGGCCCCGGCGGCGTGCAGGACGCGCGACAGCAGGCGTTGGATGAGCTCGGCGTCCTCCACCAGCAGGATGTGACCCGAGAGTCGCGGGCCCTCCGTCCCGTCGGCGACGAGGCCGAGTGGCTCGAGGAACCTCCGGAGCGCGGCGTCCAGTCGTTCGTCCTTGTGGATGAGCGCGTCGGATCCCGGCACCAGCGGCGCCGTCGGGCCACCGGGCGTCCGGCCGGGACGGCCGTCCGCGTTGGCGAGAACGGCGATCGGGGTGGCCGCGAGGTGCGGGGTCGCCCGGATCGCGGCGATCAGTGCATCGGCCGGGAGCTCGCACGAGCCGCGGGAGATCGCGAGGGCGCTCGGCCGCTCTCGAACCACGGCCCCGAGCCCGTCGACCACGGAGTCCGCTTCCCGGACCGACAGGCCGATGTCACGGGCGACACGGCGAACGGTGCGCCGGATCAGCGGGGACGGATCGACCACCAGCAGGCGGCCGGGGGCGTTCGGGGAGAGAGGCACGCCGGTGTCATCGGACGCCCGAGCGGTGCGACGCGGCGGCGACGAGGGCTCCCCCGAGCCGGGCACGGTCTGTGTCGCGAGGGAAGGCGGTGGCCGCCGTTTCCGGACCTCAGTGGATGAGGACCAGCTTCATCTGGAAGCCCTCCTGCGTCATGTCCACCTTCGTGAACCGGAACTGCCGCGAGCCGTCGCTGTTCATCACCACCCGCGGGTGGAACTGCACGCGGTAGATGCCGGGGGCGGCGTAGCCCTGGGCGCACTCGTGCATGTTGATCCCGAGCGACATGCGGTTGAGCATCCGGGCGAGCTCCACCCGGTGCTCGATCATGAACGCCTCGAAGTCCTCGAAGCCGAGGCCCTGCTCGGCGTAGGCGAGCTTCGTCCGCTCGGCCACGAGCTGGTCCCACATCAGGCGGTACTCGCCCGCGCGGATGCACGTGAGGGCGTGGGCGAGGACGTGCTCGGGCAGCAGCGAGCGGAGCTCGACCGATCCGTCCTCGCCCTCGGCCCGCAGCGTGAACTCGTCGTCCTCGGCCCGGCGGCGAACCGGGTCGTTGCGGTTCTCGCCCCGCGTGCTGTACACGACCAGCGTGCCGTCCGGCAGCACGACCTGATCCGGGAGCGGCTCCTCCGACATCTCCTCGTAGAAGGCCGGACGTCGGTGGTACTCGATGCGGTAGGGCTCGCAGCCGGCGAGGACGCCGGCGAGGCCCGCAGCCGCGGCGAGGAGGCCGAGGGGCCGGGGGAGCGCCGTTCCGCCGCGGGGCGGCAGGTCGGGGGCGCGAGGCCGGAGCCTCGGCTGTGCGGCGGGACGGGTGGCGGGACGAGCCGCGGCTCGGTGCGAGCACCGCGTCGACGCGGCCGGCTCGTCGGGCGCAGGATGGGGCGGCAGGGCCGGGGGCACGCCGTCACTGTACGAGCGGCGGCCGGGGACGGATGCCCGATCCTATGGTGACCTCGTGAGCACGCCCTCGCCCGCCGACGACGACGCGCCGGATGCCGGCGACCGGTCCGCCGCCGAGGACGGGCCGACGGGACGCCGCGACGGGGCTCCGGACGCGCCCGTCGGGACGCAGGCGGGCGGGCTGGCGGTGCCCGGTGCGACGGCCTCCTGCGTGCCCCCCGGCCTCCCTGCGCCGCTTCGGGACGACGGACGGCTGCTGGCCTTCGACAAGCCCTCCGGCCTGCTCTCGGTGCCGGGCATCGGCCCCGAGAAGGCCGACTGCCTGGTGGCTCGCGCCCAGGAGTGGTGGCCCGGGGCCCGCATCGTGCACCGGCTCGACCGCGACACGTCCGGGGTGATCGTGCTCGCCCGGGACGCCGACACGCACCGCTTCCTCAGCATCGAGTTCCAGGAGCGGCGGGTGGCGAAGCGGTACGTGGCGGTCGTGGCGGGGACAGTCGCGGGGGACCAAGGTGAGGTCGATCTGCCGATCCGCAAGGACCTCGACGATCCGCCGCGGCAGCGGGTCTGCCACGAGCACGGCCGCCCGTCGCTGACCCGATGGCGGGTGCTGGATCGCGCGGCCGATCGCACCCGGCTCGAGGTGCGCCCGGTGACCGGGCGGTCGCACCAGCTGCGGCTGCACTTCACCGCGATCGGGCACCCGATCCTCGGGGACGACCTGTACGGCGACGCGCGGACCCGCGACGCCGCCCCGCGGCTGCTGCTGCACGCCGAGCGGCTCGAGCTCGCCCATCCCGACGACGCCTCGCCGGTGGTGCTGTCGGCCCCGCCGCCGTTCTGAGCGTGGCGGGGGCGGTCGAGCGGCCGCGTGGGCGGCCGCCGAGGCTCGCGACGCCGCCGCCGGCGGTGATCCTGCCGGCGGCCGAGATGCCGCGGGCGGCGGTGATCCTGCCGGCGGCCGAGATGCCGCGGGCGGCGGTGATCCTGCCGGTGGCTGAGATTTCGCGGGCGGCGGTGATCCTGCCGGCGGCCGAGATGCCGCGGGCGGCGGTGATCCT
>CAYLNM010000101.1:0-6137 GCA_964385045.1 uncultured Isosphaeraceae bacterium | reverse complement strand
GTGATCCTGCCGGCGGCCGAGATGCCGCGGGCGGCGGTGATGCTGCCGGTGGCCGAGATGCCGCGGGCGGCGGTGATCCGGCCAGAGGCCCCGATGCCGCCGACGGCGGTGATCCTGCCGGCGGCCGGACCGAGTCGGGTGGCCGGGCCCACGGTGGCCCCCCCGCCCGGGGCATGGGGACGGCGGAGGGGCCGGGTCGAGGGTCGACCTACCATTCCGCCAATGCGGTCCCGACCTGCCATCCGGCTGGCGGTGTGCCTCGCCGCCTCGGTCCTGCTGCACCTGACGGTGCTGTGGCCGGCGATGGGTCGGGCCCTCGGCTCGACTCCGCCGGGTGCCGACGACCCGCCGCCGCCCGTCGCCCCGCCCGAGCCGCTCCCGGTGGAGCCGGGGATCGATCGCTCCGATGCCGCGACCCTGACGTGGGTCGGCTACGAGGAGTACCGCGAGCACCTCGCCCGTCTCGCCGCGGTCGATCAGGCGGCGTTCACCACCGCGCCGGGCAGCGCCGCGGCGGCCGCCGAGGCGGCGGGCGCCTCCGGACGGCCCGTGGCCGGGGGAGCGGCGGCGTCCGCGTCGACGTCGGCCGCGCTGGCGGCGCAGGCGGACGCCGCGGCGAGCGGGGACGCGGCGTCCGAGCCCGTCGAGCCCGCCGAGCCCGCCGAGCCCGCCGAGTCCGCCGAGCCCGTCGAGCCCACCGAGCCCGCCGACGCGGCCGCGGCCGCGAGCCGGGGCACGCCCGAGACGGATGCCACGGCCGCTGCCGGCCGCCCCGCATCCGAGCCGGTGGATCGCCCGCCCGCTCCCGGCGCCGAGCCGGGAGCGCCGGACGAGCTCGCCACCGACGTGGCGGCCACCGGATCCGACGCGGTCGACGTGCTCGAGCTTGCCCGGGCCCCGCTCGAGCCCGCGGCCGAGGGCCCGGCGACACTCGACCGGCCCGCTCTCGCCGAGGTCGTGGTGCCGGTGCCCGCCCCGGCGAGCCCGGCGCCGGCCGACGGCGGGGGGTCACCGCCGCCGCCGTCCACCGTGCCCGCGGTGCCCGCCGACGTCCCGGGTGAGGCCGTCGACGCCGATGCGGACCGTGAGGCGATCGCGGGACGGCGTCCCGATCCGGCCGCCCTCGGTCGGGTGCTGCGCCGCTTCGAGGCGGCGATCGCCGCGATCGCGCCCCCCACCGCGAGCGCGGCGCCGGGCGGCCGCCGCGGCGACGCCGCCCGGCGGAGCGACGGGCTCGGCACCGATGTCGCCGACGGCGAGTCGCCGCCCCGCGAGGGCGTGGTCGCGGACCGCGAGTCGCCCGCGACGAGCCGCATCGACGTGCCCCGTGAGCAGCTTCGGCCGGATCGGCCCATCGCCCGCGAGGGACTGGAGATCCGCCCCCGCGAGCCGCGCTTCCTGTCGATCGAGCGGCTCACCGCCAGCCCGCGCAACCCCGAGGTGCGGCTCGTCTTCGGCCGCGACGGCGTGCCGGTCGATGCGGTGCTGCTCGTGCCCACCGGCGACCAGCGAATCGACCAGGCGATCCTCTCGAGCCTCTACCGCTGGCGGGCATCCGGCGAACGGCTCGCCGCCCTGCCCGAGGACGGCACGCTGCCGCTGGACTTCCGGATCGTGCTGCTGGGGCGGTGACCCGGCGGGACGTCGACGCCGCCGCAGCCGCCGAGGCGTCGGGGCCGTCCGAGGCGCCGGAGCCGCGGGGCCGCGCGCGCCGCGCCACGGCCACCGCGACGATCCCGGATCAGGCCGCCTCGCCCGCCCGCCCGTCCGGCGCCGCCGGGAAGGCGTCCCAGTCCGCCGCCTTCCCCGCATCCGTGACCGGAAGCGACGGGCCCACGCGAATCGCCCGCGGCCGCGACGGGGCGTCGAGGCGCTCCGCGCACCACGCATCGATCGATCGTCGCAGGCCCTCGGCCGCGGTCGGGTCGGCGCTCTCGCCCGCGCCCGCACTGCACGTCGCCGCATCGTCCGCCGGCACCACGAACGCCTTCAGCCGCGCCCCCTCGTCCGGTCGCATGAGCCGTACCGCGGCGGCCGCGACCGCCGGGTGCTCGCGGAGCACGGAGGCCACCCGATCGGGGAACACGTTCACGCCGCCCACCTGCACCACGCGGTCGCGGCGGCCGAGCACGCGGAAACGCCGCTCGTCCTCCCACCGCAGCCGGTCCATCGCCGCCGTCGCCACGTCCTCGCGATCCCGGTGGGGCATGAGCTCGTACGCGTCGGCCGGGTCGTCGCGCCAGCCGATGCCCCCGGTCTCGCTCGAGCCGTACACCTCGGTGATCGGGCCGAAGCCGGCCGCGCGGGCCTGCTCGATCACCGCGGGCGGACAGGGGGCGGTGGAGCAGGTGCCGCGCACGTCGCCGGGCGGGGGCTCGCCGACTGCGCGGCCGAGCTCGTCCCAGCCCAGCGGGAACGACACCACGAGGTCGGCGGCCCGAAGCTCGCGCCGCACCGCCGAGCCCGGCAGGCCGCGGGCCTCGACGACCTCGATCCCGAGGGCCGCGGGCAGCATGACGGTGAACAGGAACCCGTAGATGTGGTGGGCGGGGACCGTCGCCACCACGCGGCGGCGGCCCGCGAAGCGGTCGGCGAGCGCCGCGACCTCGCGGCCGAGATCGGCCACCGCATGCGTGCAGCGCGTGGGCTCGCCGGTGCTGCCGCTGGTCAGGAAGCTCGCCCGGGCCCCGGGCCGCGCGAGGGCCTCCGCCGCCGCCGCGGCCCAGCCGCCGAGGGTCGGCCGCTCGCGCAGGACCGCGTCGAGCCCGCACTCGTGCAGGTGGAAGGCCTCCGTGACCCGGGCCGCGAGGCCGATCAGCTCCAGCGAGTCGCCGCGGATCGCCGGGCCCGTCAGCTCGGTGTCGCTCGTCCAGCGGGCGACGTCGGCCGAGAGGTCCTCGCCCCGCTGGAACCGCAGCTCGTCGACCACGATCGATGCGACGACGCGGACGAGGCGGTCGGCGGACGGCAGTGGCCGGGGCGCGGCGGGGGTCGCCGGGGCGGCGGCTGGACCGCCGCTCGGGACTCCGTCGGCGGCAGGCGCGTCGGCCGCCGGGGCGGCGCGGGCCGGCGCGGCCGCCGGACCCGCGGCCGGGACGTCGTGGGCGTGATCGCGATGGCGATCGTCGGTCTCGGGGGCGGGGAGCATGGGAGCGTCATCGGCCGCCCGCCGGGAGTGGCTCGCCCCGTCGCCCGCCGCCCCGCCGCGTCCGAGAATCGCGGCCCGCCGGCTCAGCGGCGGGGGTCGTTCAGCGGCTCGTCCCGCTCGGCGGCGGCCGGGCCCGGTCCGCCGTCGGAAGCCCCGGCCTCCGGGATCGCCGCCCCCCCCGGGGGCGACGTCCGAGCCGCCGCCTCCGCCGCCTTCTCCGCCCGCCGCCGCTCGGCCGCCCGGGTCATGCCGGTGCGATACCACGGCAGACAGATCGCCCCGGTGACGAGGTAGAAGCCGAACTCGGCCGCGGACTCGAGCAGGGCGAGCTGGGCCATGCCCGACCCGAGGGCCTCGGCCTCCATCTGGATCCACCCCGCGGCGGAGGCGACGAGGAACTGCTGGAAGCCGGCCCGCCCGAAGGGCACGAGGCTGCCGACGTAGGCGACGAGCGCGAGCAGCAGCAGCTCGCCGGGGGTGAACGCCATCCCGAGGATGGCCGACGCGGCCCACATCCGGCCCCAGAACGCCGCCACGTCGCAGAGACGCAGCGCCGCCGCCCCCCACAGGACGCCGCGGGCCCGGAGGATCCGCTCCGCGTCGCGGCCGTGGCGCCGCAGGAGGATCGCCCCGGTCCAGCGGAGCATGAGCACCGCGATCGCGATCTGCACCACGAGCAGCGCGGCCCAGATCCAGTCGAGCTGCGGGCGGGCGAAGGTCGCCACGAGGGCGGGGCCGAGGACGAGGATCACCATGATCCCCATGACCGCGAACCAGCCGGTGAGGGCCAGCACCCGCATGCGGTCGACCGTCAGGTGCCAGCCGATGCGGGCGAGCGGTCCCAGCCGCACGGGCAGGTAGTTGAGGAAGCCGGCCACGAAGTTCAGCCGCTGCAGGTCCCAGCCGCTGACGCCGCCGATGGGCCGGGCGGTGAGCTGGAACGACAGGGCGTTGACCACCGAGCTCGCGAGCGTGCACGCGAGCATCGCGAGCACCAGCCACGGGCTCGCGTCCCGCATCCGGTCCCAGCCCTCGCGGGCCTGCTCGTCGCCCACCGCCCGCGCGATCACCCAGACCAGCAGCGCGATCCCGGCCGCGAAGCCGAGCAGGCTGATGGCGAGCTTGCGGGGCTCGCGCCACGATCGCCGCATGGCTTCGGCGCTCGCGTCCGGCGTCGTCGGGCGGGCCCCATCCCCATCCCCGGCCCCGGCCCCGGCCCCGGCCCCACCTCGGCCGGAGGCCCGCGTCCCCCCGCGCACCGGCGCTGCGGCTCCCCGGTCCGGCTCGCTCCCGGGGGCGCTCACGTCCCCGCCGCCTCGGCGGCGCGGCGCGCCCCGGCGGCCGGCCCCGGTGCCCGGCCCCGCGGATCGTCCGCCCCCGCCCACGGCGCGGGCGAGCGCCCGGCCGCCGGGGCGACCCGCTCGCGGGCGATCACCCACAGCGCCTGCACGAGGTCCTTCACGCCGATCTTCTTGCCGGACTCGAAGCCGCGGGGCTCGTAGCGCACCGGCACCTCCGCGATTCGGGCGCCCTCGCGGGCGAGTCCGGCGACGATCTGCGGCTCGATCCCGAACCGCTCCTCGGTCAGGCGCGGCAGGAGCGCCCGCAGGACCGGGACGGTGAAGAGCTTGTAGCAGCACTCCATGTCCGTGACCCGCTCGCCGGTCGCGAGGTTGCTGAGCTCGGTGAGGGCCCGGTTGCCGAGGCGGTGGACCCGGGCCACGAAGCCGGCCACCGGCCGGTGGGCTCCCCAGCGGGTCCCGAGCACCGCGTCGGCCTCGCCGGCGACGAGCGGCTGCATCAGCGCGGCGAAGTCCGCCGGGTCGTACTCGAGGTCGGCGTCCTGGATCACGACGAGGTCATCCTCCCGCGCCGTCTCCACCGCCCGGGCGAACCCGGTGCGCACCGCGGCCCCCTTGCCGCGATTGACGGGGTGTCGCAGGAGCTCGGCGTCGACGCCGCCCTCGGCGAGCCCCGCCACCACCCGCTCGGCCTGCCTGGCGGCCTCGGGCGAGGAGCCGTCGTCCACCACGTGGAGGCGCAGGGTCCATCCCTCGGGCAGGGGCGCCGCCGCCACGCGCTCGAGGCAGGGGGCGACGGTGGCGCCCTCCTCGTAGTGCGGGATGACGACGTGCAGGGTCGGCATGAAAGCCTTCATCGGCGGGATCGGCCGCGGGCCGCAGTCCGCGCACGGGACTCGCGCTCACCGGACCCGCGGGAGCGGGCTCCGCGGAGCCGCGCCGGCCCGCCGGCGGCGGCGGAGCCGTCCGCCCGGCCGTTCGCCGGGGCGGATCAGATCTCCTCCCGCTCCGCGGCGCCGTTGTCCTCGCCGGCGATCGACGACCGCATCTTGGTGTCGGCCTCGACGTTCTCGAGACGGTAGTAGTCCATCACGCCGAGCCGGCCGCTGCGGAACGCGTCGGCCATCGCCTTGGGCACCTCGGCCTCGGCGAGCACCACGAGCGCACGGTTCTTCTCGACCTCGGCCGTGTACTCGGCCGCCTGGGCGACCGCGAGGGCGCGCCGCTTCTCGGCCTCGGCCTGGAAGCGCTTCTTGTCCGCCTCGGCCTGGTCGGTCTGCAGGCCCGCGCCGATGTTCTCGCCCACGTCGACGTCGGCGATGTCGATCGAGAGGATCTCGAACGCGGTGCCGGAGTCGAGGCCGCGGCTGAGCACCGCCTTGGAGATCTTGTCCGGGTTCTCGAGCACCTCCTTGTGGGTGCTCGAGGAGCCGATCGCCGAGACGATGCCCTCGCCGACGCGGGCGATGATCGTCTCCTCGGTGGCACCGCCGACGAGCCGCTCGATGTTGGTGCGGACGGTCACGCGAGCGCGGGCCTTGAGCTGGATGCCGTCGCGGGCGACCGCGTCGACGGTGCTCTTGGTCGCCGAGGGCTGCGGGCAGTCGATGACCTTCGGGTCGACCGAGGTCTTCACCGCGTCGAGGATGTCGCGCCCGGCGAGGTCGATCGCCGTCGCCCGCTCCCAG
>CAYLNM010000100.1:0-16788 GCA_964385045.1 uncultured Isosphaeraceae bacterium | reverse complement strand
CCCTTCGCCCCGACTGGACCCCCCACATGGAACGCGGCCCCCTCATGAGCATCCTCGAGTCGATGGTCGGCACCGACAAGGAGCTGACCATCGTCATGACCGGCGAGGACACCCCGATGGAGATCCGCAACGTGCAGGCGGTCGAGCCCCTCACCAGCTCGCACGGGATCAAGCTCGTCACCAAGCAGAACTACATCTGGCTCGACGCCAGCCACGTCAATGCGGCGTGGCAGGCCCGCGACGACGTCTGACCTCGCGAGGCGGCGTCGTCGCCGCCTCCCCGCCGACCTTCCCCGCCGCGGCCCGGCCCGGCGACCCGAGACCCCGACGTGTCCATGACCAGCGACCAGCTCCGCACCGCCCTCGGCGATCTCGACGGCACCCGCGACGTGCGGGTGGAGTTCGAGCACGCCGACGCGTGCGTCGTGCCCAAGGCGCTGCTCGTGCCCGCCGAGGCCGACCGGCTCGTCAAGCTGACCGACGGCACCCGGGAGTACCTGGTCGACGCGGACCGCGTGGTGTGGATCGAGATCGGCCCGCGGTTCAGCCCCGTCTGACCCGGCCCGCCTCGCCCGCCGCCCGTCCGGCTCGCCGGACCGGCCCGCCCGACCCGCTCCCGACGCATCCCCCCCGAACGACACACGCCACCGCGACCACGCGACACGCAGGAGAGAACCCACCCATGGCTGCCAAGCAGATCGCCTACGACATCGACGCCCGGGAGCGCATGCTCCGCGGCATCCAGAAGCTGGCCAAGGCCGTCAAGACCACGCTCGGCCCGTCCGGCCGCGTCGTCATCCTCGAGAAGTCCTTCGGCTCCCCGACCGTCACCAAGGACGGCGTGACCGTGGCCAAGGAGATCGAGCTCGACGACCCGTACGAGAACATGGGCGCCCAGATGGTCAAGGAGGTCGCGAGCAAGGCGTCGAAGGACGCCGGCGACGGCACCACCACCGCCACCGTCTACGCCGAGGCGATCTTCACCGAGGGCCTCAAGAACATCACCGCCGGCGCCCACGCCCACGAGATCAAGCGCGGCATCGACGTCGCGGTGGACACGCTCGTGGCCGAGCTCGAGTCCATGAGCAAGCCGGTGAAGGACTCGAAGGAGATCGCCCAGGTCGGCATGTGCGCCGCCAACCAGGACCAGCGGATCGGCGACATCATCGCCGAGGCGATGGACAAGGTCGGCAAGGACGGCGTGATCACGGTCGAGGAGGGCCGCAGCCTCGAGACCGAGGTCGAGCTCGTCGAGGGCATGCAGTTCGACAAGGGCTACCTCTCGCCGCACTTCGTCACCGACGCCGGCAACATGGAGTGCGAGCTCGAGGACTGCTACGTCCTCATCCACGAGAAGAAGCTCTCCAGCGCCAAGGACCTGCTGCCGGTGCTCGGCAAGGTCGCCGAGAGCGGCAAGAGCCTCCTGATCATCGCCGAGGACATCGACGGCGAGGCCCTCGCGACCCTGGTCGTCAATCGCCTCCGCGGCGTCCTCAAGGTCGCGGCCGTCAAGGCCCCGGGCTTCGGCGACCGCCGCAAGGAGATGCTCCAGGACATCGCGACCCTCACCGGCGGCACCGCGGTCATGGAGGAGCTCGGCATCGACCTCGAGAGCATGAGCCTCTCGGATCTCGGCCGGGCCAAGAAGGTCACCGTCGACAAGGACGCCACCACCATCGTCGAGGGCGCCGGCAGCTCCAAGGCGATCAAGGACCGCATCGAGCAGATCAAGGCCCAGATCGAGAACACCTCGAGCGAGTACGACGCCGAGAAGCTCCAGGAGCGGCTGGCCAAGCTCTCCGGCGGCGTGGCCCAGATCAACGTGGGCGCGGCCACCGAGAGCGAGATGAAGGAGAAGAAGGCCCGCGTCGAGGACGCGCTGCACGCCTGCCGGGCCGCGGTCGAGGAGGGCATCCTGCCGGGCGGCGGCGTCGCCGTCCTCCGGGCCCGCCGCGCCCTCGAGGCCGCCCGCAAGAAGGCCCGCGGCGACGAGAAGCTCGGCGTCGACATCGTCCACCGGGCCCTCTCGGCCCCGATCAAGCAGATCGCGGCCAACTGCGGCCTCGACGGCTCGATCGTCGCCTCGAAGGTCGAGGAGGCGACCGACGACGCCTTCGGCTTCAACGCCCTGACGCAGGAGTACGGCGACCTCGTGGCCCAGGGCGTCATCGTCCCGACCAAGGTCGAGCGGATCGCCCTGCAGAACGCCGGCTCGATCGCGGGCCTGCTGCTGACCACCGACTGCGCCATCACCGAGATCCCGGAGAAGAAGGAGAAGGCCGGGGCCGGGGCGGGCATGGACGACTTCGACTACTGATTCCCGGACGCCGGCGGGAGTTCCCCGCGGGGGTCCGTCCGCCGGCCACGATCGAACGAAGGGCCGGATGCCTCCCCGGGCGTCCGGCCCTTCTTCGTGCGCGGGCGCCGGGGCCGACGCGAACCGCGGCTCCCGCCACGGACTCGCCGGCCGATCGCGGCTCCGCCCCCATCCGCGCAGCCGGTGCGGGCCGCCCGCCCGGGCGGCGTCGGGCCGCCCGAGCGCCGAGTGGAGGCGAGCCCGACGGAAGACGATCGACGTCCGGGATCGGATCGCCCTCGACGGCCTCGGCCGCGCCGCGCCGCCCGGCTTCGGCGGGGGGCCCCGCCCGGAAGGTCCCCGGCGGGGCCCCCCGCCGACTCCCCGCCGCCCCACGCTTGACGAACGGCTCCCGGCCGGAGAGAACCGCGGCGGGAAGGACCACCGCGCCACGGGCCGACGGGCCCGCGCCGACGCGGCGCGGCGGCCTCCCGCGCGGAGCCCGTCCCATGGCCGCCCCGACCGTCGTCGCCGCCCTCGCCGAGGAGCTCGCCGCCCACCCGCCGTTCGACCGGATGGATCCGGCCGAGCTCCGCGAGCTCGCGGGCCGGGTCTCGGTGCGGTACGTCGACGAGGGCGAGCGCGTCTTCCGCGAGGGCGAGCCGACCGGCCCCGCCTTCTTCGTGGTGAAGAAGGGCATGGTGGAGCTGCGGCGGCGGGCGGGGGCCGAGGCCGTCGAGGGCGATCCGATCCCGGAGACGATCGAGACGCACGAGGACGGCGTGCTGGTCGACCGCAGCGACGAGGGCGAGGTCTTCGGCATCCGCCCCCTGCTCGCGGGCAGCGACTACTCGGCCACCGCGATCGCGGTCGAGGACTGCCTGCTCCACGAGGTCCCGTGGGAGCCCTTCCGCCGCATCATGGACGAGCAGCCGGCGGTGGCGGCCTGGTTCGCGGCGGGCTTCGCGGCCGAGCTGCCGCAGCGATTCGAGCGGCTGCTCGGCCGCGCCCGCGAGGTCGCGCGGGCGGGGCGGGACGACCGCGTCCTCTCGGCCAACGAGAACGACTTCCGCGTCGTCGAGCCGGTGCGGAACGTCGCCACCTGCGGTCCCGGCGCAACCATCCAGGACGCGGCGGGCGTGATGGCCGAGCGGAACATCGGCTCCATCGTGATCGCCGACGACGAGCGGCGGCCGATCGGCATCCTCACCGACTCGGATCTGCGGCGCAAGGTCGTCGCCGGCGGGCTCGATCCCGCGGCGGTGCCCGTGGCCGAGGTGATGTCCGCCCCGCCGATCACCGTCCCCGAGGGACGGTCCGTGACCGAGCTCATCGGCCTCGTCCTCCGCCGCCGCGTGCACCACTTCATCGTGACCGAGGACGGCACCCCCGCCACGCCGATCGTCGGCATCACGAGCGAGCACGACGTCCTGACCACCCAGGGCAGCCATCCGACGGTGCTGCTCAACGAGATCATGCGGGCGAGCGAGCCCGACCGGCTGCGGGCCCTCCGCGACCGGGCCGAGACCCTGCTCCGCAGCTACCTCGAGCAGGAGGTCGCGATCGAGTTCGTCGCCTCGATGATCACCGAGATCAACGACGCCCTCGTGCACCGGGCCTTCGAGCGGGCGAAGGTGGAGGCCGACGCGGTCCACGGCGGTCGCCCCGCCGCCCGCGCCTGCTGGCTCGCGATGGGCAGCGAGGGCCGGCGCGAGCAGCTGCTGCGGACGGATCAGGACAACGCGATCGTCTACGAGGACCCGGCCCCCGAGGACGAGGGCCGCACGCGGGCCTACTGGCTCGACGTGGGCCGCCGCACCGTCGACCTGCTGGAGGCCTTCGGGTTCAGCCGCTGCCCCGCGGACATGATGGCGAGCAACCCCGAGTGGAATCGTCCGCTCTCGGAGTGGCGGCGGACCTTCAGCCGCTGGATCGAGACGCCGTCGCGCGAGGCGGTGATGCACTCGAACATCTTCTTCGACCTGCGCGGCTCCCACGGTCACGCGGAGCTCGCGGGCGAGCTGCGGCGACACTGCTTCGCCGAGATGGACCGATGCCGGTCGTTCGTCCCGTTCCTCGCCGCCGAGGCCCTCCGGAACCCGCCGCCCCTGAGCTTCTTCCGCGGTTTCGTCCTCGAGAAGTCCGGCGAGCACGCCCGCGAGTTCGACGTCAAGGCGCGGGCGATGATGCCGCTGTGCGACGCCGCCCGCGTCCTGGCCTACGAGCAGCGGCTCGACGTCGACGGCGGCACCTTCGCCCGCTACGAGGCCCTCGCCCGGGCGATCCCCGACCACGCCGGGCTCTTCGACGAGGCGGCGATGGCCTACGGCATCCTGGTGCGGCTGCGGGCCCGCGAGGGCCTCCGCGAGGGCTCCTCGGGCCGCTACCTCGAGATCGACCGCCTCAACAAGCTCGAGCGTCAGACGCTGCGGACGACCTTCACCGTGGTGAGCGAGGTGCAGCGGTTCCTGCGGCTGCGCTTCCAGCTCGACCTCATGGCACGCTGAGGCCGTGGCCACCCGACGGAGCGACCGATGACGCTGCTTCGCACCCTGCGCTGGCACCGGCAGGACCGCGACCGCCGCCGGCGAGCCGCGGGGCTGCCGGCCGAGCTGCCGGCGGCGGTCCGCGACTACCTCGCCCGGCCCCGGTCCGCGGTCCGCGGCGTGCCCATCGCGACGACGCGGTTCGCGGTCCTCGACACCGAGACCACCGGGCTCGACGCCCGGAGCGACCGGCTGCTGTCGATCGGCGGCGTCGCGGTGGTCGAGGGCGTGGTGCGGGCCGCGGACTCGTACGAGTGCGTCGTCACCGGCGACGACGTGGGCGGCACGGCCGCGACGATCCACGGGATGACCCGCCGCGACGTGCGGGCCGGACGGCCGCTGCCCGAGGCCCTCGCGGGGCTGCTCGAGTGGCTCGGCGACGCGGTGCTCGTGGCCCACCACGTGGCCTTCGACGCGGCGATCCTCGACCGTCACCTCGCCGAGGCCTTCCCGGGCCTCGCGGGCCGGGGCCGCCGCGGCCGCGTGCTCTGGAACCCGTCGCTCGACACCGCCCTGCTCGCCCGCCGGGTGGAGCTCGGCACCGGCCGCCACGGCGACGGGCACGGCGGGGCGACGCCCGAGTCGGGCTCGCTCGGACTCGACGCGGTGTGCGAGCGGTACGGGGTGCGGATCCACGGCCGCCACACCGCCGCCGGCGACGCCCTCGCCACCGCGATGGTGCTGATGCCCCTGCTCGCCCGGGCCCGCCGACGCGGGATTCGCACCCTCGACCGGTTGCTGGACTGACGGACGGGGCCGCGGCCGATCGGCCGCCGGTGCTGCGCGCCACGCCCAGCGCGCCGCGTCGCCATGCACTCGGCGACGCCGCAGACGCCGCGTCGCCGTGCACTCGGTGACGCCGCAGACGCCGCGATGCCGTGCGCGCGACGACGCCCCGCCGCCGATCGACCGCGGGGGTCGCCGGCGACGGGGCGTCGCGATCAGGTGCCGCGGCGTGCGGGCCCGGCGCTCCAGGGATCACTCGAAGGCGCGGGTCGCCTCCTCCACCACGACCGGCTCGGTCAGCTGGTCGCTGGTCATCTCGACCGTGAAGCGGATGTCGCCCGCGACGTCGGCCCGGACCTCGACCCGGAACTCCTCGGACGCGCCGGGCGCGAGCGAGGCGATGGTCGCCAGCCGGGCGGTCCGCCCCTCGATCCGGCCGCGGTCGGTCGACAGGAGTCGCTGGCCCTCGCCGCCGATCCCGACGAGCCGGATGCCCGTGTCGGCCTGCGTGCCCTGATTGGTCACGGTGATGACGTAGGTCGTGTTCTCGCCGACCGGGACCGGGTCGCGCAGATCGACGACCTCGATGAGGATGGCCGGAATGCCGCGAAGCTTGGTCTCGGCTTCGGCGCTGACCGCGTCGGCGCAGTACGCCCGCGCCGTCGCCCGGGTGCGGAAGTCACCGAGCTCCTGGACCTCGAAGCACGCCGTGAGCGTGCGCTCCTCGCCGGGAGCCAGCGGCGGCAGCCGCCAGGTCACCAGGTCTCCGTCGGCCCCGCCCGGCCCGTCGACGCTCACCAGATCCGCCCCCTCCGGGATCCTTTGCTGCACGATGCCCTCGCGGGCCACGCCGTCGCCGACGTTCCGCACGAGCAGCTCGGTGCACAGCTGCTCGCGCAGGTAGGACGTCTCCGGCGCCGAGAGCTCGAGCTCGAGCTGCGGCCGGACGAAGCGGAGCTCCATCTCGTCGGAGGAGGCGTTCACGCCGTCGCCGCGGACACGGGCGACGCTGGCGTAGCGGCCGGGATCATCGGCCCGGACCATCACCGGGAACCGCACCGTCTCGCCGGGGCCGAGCTCGTCGATCTGCAGCGACACGGTCCGTCCACCGTCGACGCGCCGGAGGCCCGGCGGCAGCTCGTCGGTGACCTCGAGGTCCCGGAGCACCGCGGAGCCGGTGTTCTGCACCTCGAGGACGATCTCGGTCGGGTCGCAGGCAAGCACCCGCTCGCCCTCGGCCCGCGCACGCTTGACGAGCTGCACCGCCGGCCGCACGACCCGGGCGCTGGAGCAGAGGCCCGTCTCGTACGAGACCGTCGCGCAGGCGGTGACGTCGGACGCCTCCCGCGGGCGGGCCTCGATGTTGATGACCTCGCGTTCGCGGGGACCGAGCGAGCCGAGCATCCACTCGGCGGCCCCGTCCGTCATCCGCGGCTCGGGCGAGGCGGACACGATCTCCATGTTCTCGGGGGCCTCGGCGACGCGGACGTCGTTCCACGTCATGTCGGTCAGGTTCTCGACCACGAGGCGGTAGCCGAAGGTCTCGTCCACGCGGACGGTCTCGGGCAGCCGGCGGGACACCGCGATCGCGCTGGTGGCGGGGTCGCCGGTGGGAACCGCCATGCGCTCCCATCCGTCCGCGGCGGCCGGGGCCATCCGCCGCTCGGGCGTGGCCATGGCCCCGGCCCGCGGCCGCTCGACCGCGTCGCCGGGCTCGACCGGCCACGACGGCGAGCCGAGCATGGTGGTCTCGTCGGGCCGCGGCTCGCCGCAGCCGGCGAGGGCGAGGGAGAAGCCCAGCGCGATCGCGAGGGCGCCGGCGGACGGTCGCTCCCCGCGGGCCGCCCCGGGGCGGCCGGCGCGCGGGCTCGGGCTGGGTGGCTTCGGGAATCCGACGTGCGAGGACATCGGTGGCTCCTTCCTGTCGCGTCGCGGCGGAGAACGGCGCCGGAAGCGCCCCGCGGGTCCGCCGACGCGCGCGGCCCGCGATCACGGCGACCGGGCGCACGAAGCTGCTCGGACTCGCCGCGCTCGACGCTAGTGACGGGCGGACGTGGGGCACGACGCAGATCGAGGGGGGGAGTTCCCCTTCGCGCCGCGCGGTGCGAGTCGGCCCGAGCCCCGCCTCGGGATCGGCGGCGCGTTCATGGCGCGGGGACGCGGCGGCGCGCACGATCGACCGCGGCGGCCCGGCGGTCGATCCGGATCGCCGCGATCGTTCCCGACCGACCCCGCTCGCGGGACGGACGCGCGAGACGCGTTCGGATCAGAAGGGAATGTCGTCCTCGTCGATGCCCTGGTGCGGGCCGGCGGGAGCGCCGCTCGCCGCATGCTGCCCGCCCCCGTCGTCCGGGCTCGTGGCGATGCCGCCGAGCTTGAGGTACTCCTCGACGCGGTTCTTGTCGGGGTACTCCCCGCCCTCCTCGATCATCACGCGGGCGCGGACGCGGACGTTGCGGCAGTCGTCCTCGGTGAGGCGACCGGCGTTGAACTTGTCCATGAGCCCGGCGGCCTCGCAGAAGTTCCGGATGCGGAACATCGCGGCCTGGGTGGCGACGAGGTACTCGCGGATGAGCACGCCCGGATGCTCCGGCGGCTCGAGCTCGAGGGCGATCATCGGATTGCCCTTGCTGCTCACCCGCTCCTCGGCCTCGCGCACCACGAGCTCGTAGGTGCCCGGGTCGAGCAGGCGGGGGCCGGAGGGCTGGTCGACGGCGTCGGCGGGATTGAAGTCCATGGCCGCAGTGTACGCGGCGGCGCGGCCGGATCACCCCGTGTCGCGGGGCCGGCGCACGGTCGTCCCGGAGGCCGGCGGGGGGGGGGCGGGCGCCGGACGCAGCCCGGACGACGCCCCCGAGCGGCCGCGGGGGAGTCGCACGCGGACCGGGCCAGCTCCGGCGGCCGGGCCGCCGCGCCGCCGGGAACGTCGGGGCCGCCGGGACCGCCCGCCCGCCGGGCCCCCGGGGCCGCGCGAACCGCCGAGACCGCCCGGCCGCCGGATACGCCCGAACGCCTCGAGGTGGCCGCAGGAGCGTCGGGGCCGTGCGAACCGCCGAGACCGCCCGGCCGCCGGGGCCACCGGGAAGGCCGGGAGCTCCGGGGTGGCCGAGGGCGCCCGGGCTGCCCGACCGCCCGACGCCGGACCGCCAGGCCCCGTCGCCCCCCCGGGAGGCGGCCTCCGGAGCACCGGGGCCGCCGCGAACGACGGGGCCGTGGGCTCGAGGGCCGGGGGCCCGGGGCGACCGAGACGCTGCGGCCGCGAGCGCCGAGGCGCCCGGGCGACGCGACCGGCCCGACGCGACACGACCCCGGCCGCGGGGCCGGGGTCGTCGCCGGAAGCGGACAGGGTGGGATTCGAACCCACGATGCCCCGAAGGACATACCGGTTTTCGAGACCGGCGCATTCAACCGCTCTGCCACCTGTCCGGAGCGAGGGCCGACGATTCTGGCAGGCGATCGGGGGGCAGTCAACCGCCGCGGTGGCCTGCCTTGCGGCCCGCCGCCCACCCGCCGCGACTCGGGAGCGCGGAACCCCGCCGCAGCCGCCGCCGGCCCCCCGCCGCTCACCCGATGATCGATCGCCGCCGCTCGACGTAGTCCCAGAGCACGAAGCGGTCGAGCTCCTCGCCGGCGGCGAAGAAGACCCGCCCCCCCGTCTGCTCGGCCATGCGGTGGGCGAACTGGACGTCCTCGGAGGACTGGCTCCAGGTCGGCAGCAGGAAGACGTTGATCGTGATCCCCTCCTGCCGGCAGCGCATCGCCTCCCGCATCGTGGCCTCCTCGGTCCGCGGGTGCGGCGGATAGAGGAGGAAGAGCTCCTCGCCCTCGAAGTGGGCCGTCGGCAGGCCGTCGGTGATGAGGACCACCTGCCGGTTCGGCGTGTCCTGGGCCGCGAGGAAGCGGCGGCTCAGCGACAGGGCGTGCTGGATGTTGGTGAAGTGCGGCGGGATCTGCAGCTCGCTGATGTCGGGGTCCGACATGTCGGCCTTGAGCTGCACCACCGGATGGCGGATCGTCACCGGCTTGGGCATCAGCTCGGCCACCTCGCCGGTGCGCCGCGGCTTGGCGAACGTGTACATCTCGATGAACTGCAGCGAGTCGCCGGGGTACTCGCGGCGGATCAGCCCGTCGAGGGCGAGGGCCATCCGCTTGCAGCCGACGTAGAGCCCGCTCCAGCGCATCGACCCCGACATGTCCATGATCACGGTGGTCGCGCACTTGGGATTGTTGCGCGTCTCGTGCACCAGGATGTCGTCGGCCCGGAAGTGCGCGCCGCCGTCCTCGGACGCCGGCCGGCCGCCGCGCCGCAGCATCGCGTTGACGATCGTGCCCGTGACGTCGAGGTGGGCGGCCGAGTCGCCGAAGGCGTACGGCCGCGTCTTCGGGGTCTCGACCGCGCCCTCGCCGATCACCGGCCCCATGTGCCGGCCGCTCCGCGAGGCCTGCAGGTCGGCGAAGATCGTCTCGAGCAGGCGGCCCTGAAACGTCCGCAGGGCCTTGGGCGTGAGGCGATAGGTGTCGCCCTCCCGCTCGATCCCCTGCTGCCGGGCCATCTCCTCCATCAGCTGCTCGACCTGCTTCCGCAGGCCATCGAGCTGCTCGAGATCCTGCTCGCTCGCGAACTCGGCGAGCTTCTCCATGTCGATGATCGCGACCTTGGCGTTCTTCATCGCCTCGCGGAGCTGCTCGAGGAGCTGCTCGATCGTCTCGAGCTCGCGCTTGACCTCGATCGCCCGCCCCACGTCGAGCGACTCCCGGCCGGTGAAATCCCAGTTCGAGGCGAGGCGGTCGACCTGGTACTTGTCGCCAAGGGCCTCGATCACCGCCGGCAGCCGGGCCGCGAACCCGCGGTCGAGCCGCTCGGCGGCGTACCAGAGCTTCTCGAGCCCGCGGAGCTGCTCGCCCCGCACCTCGCGGTCGTAGGCCTTCCGCAGCTCCGGCGGCGGGTCCACGCCGGCGGCGGTCTCGTGGAACGCCCGTCCCGCCTCGGCCTGCACCGAGTCGGTCTCGTAGGTGGCGAGGATCTTGCGCCGCCGCTCCTCGAGCATCTCGATGAGCGACTGCAGCGAGGGTCCGAGGCCCTGGATCTGCGACGGATCGAGCTCGATCGCGTCGGCGAGCTGCTCGGGGGTGAGTCCCTCGGTCGAGCCGTAGGTCAGCAGGTGGTCGAACGCGCCGGAGACCATGTCGCCCGGCGGCTGCGTGGGCGGCGGGAACGTCGCCGGGTCGTAGCCGAGGTACGTGTGGATGACGCCGCCGAGGCGGGGGCCGCCCGGGCGGTTCGCATCGCCACCGCCCGCGGCCTCCGCGTCGCCCCGACGGGCCGGGTCCTGATCGCCGCTCATCGGCGCCGCCTCCGGACCGCGGGCAGGGCGCCGGGGAACGGCGGCAGCGGCGGATCGCCGGGGGCGGGGGTGGACGGCCGGACCGCGGGCGGCGGCGCCGTGACGGTCGGCGTCGCGGGCGGAGCGCCCGACGCGGGCCGGGCCGGGGCGCCCGGCGCGGCGCCGCGCCGCCCGACGCGGCCCACCGGACCGAAGGGCGCCTCGGTGTCGAAGACGTCCTCCGGATCGGGCGCGACGCGGCGGACGCCGTTCGCGTTCACCCCGGCCCCGGCCGCCGGCGCCTCGTCCTCGTCACCCGCCGACTCGGACCGCGCGACGAGCACCAGCAGCGTGCCTCCGAGCACGCCGCACAGGCCGAGGAAGAGCGACGAGCCGCCGAGCAGGCGCACGACGCCGGCCGCGTCGAGCACGCCGACGACCGTCATCGCCCCGCCCACCGCGAGCATCGTCGCGCCGACCACGCCGAGGGTCGACCCCTCCCGCGCCTCCCCCTCGGGATCGGGCGGCGGCGGGGCGAGCCCGGGCGGACGGCAGCCACCGGGACCGCAGGGGCTCACAGCTCGTACTCGATCACGCCGTGCCGCTGCGACCGCGAGATGCGGTCGGTCGCGTACAGCCCGGCGAGGACGAACTCGATGCAGGAGGCCCGCACCGCGGGGTCGGCGCTCGCGTTGACCTCGAACGCCTTGTCCCAGGCCGGCGGCACCCGCTCCATCCGCTCGGCATAGGCGGACGAAGGCAGCATGTCGCCGACCTCGACCCGCACCCCCTGCCCGAAGATCTCGCCGATCTCGCCGAGGCCGTGCTCGTCCACGTACTCCCCGAAGACGGTGGCGATCGCCTCGGCCACGATGGCGTCGAGCACCTGGGCCTCGGACATCTGGTGCGTGCCCATCAGGTCGAGCTCGAGCTTGCCCGTCGCCGAGGCCTGCAGGTGGGCGAGATCGCTGATCCGCGGCACCGCCGGCCGCTCGCCGAGGCGGATCGCCCGCTGGCGGGCCGATGCGATCATCGTGCGGTAGTTGGCGGTGCTGAAGCGGGCCGAGACGCCCGACTCGTGGTCGACGTAGTTCGACTTCCGCGCCTGGATCGAGATCTGCTCGATGATCTCCTCCATGAACGGCGGCACGACCACCGGGAACTCGCCGTCGGTCTCGATCCCGGACTCCTGCCGCATGATCTCGATGCCGAGCTCGCGCTCGCGTGGGTAGTGCGTGATGACCGTGGTGCCGATGCGGTCCTTCAGCTGCGGGATCACCTTGCCCGAGCGGTTGTAGGTCGAGGGGTTGGCCGAGAAGAGGATCATCACGTCGAGGTCGAACGAGACCGGGTAGCCCCGGATCTGCACGTCGCGCTCCTCGAGGATGTTGAAGAGGCCGACCTGCACCAGGTCGTCGAGGTCGGGCAGCTCGTTCATGGCGAAGATCGCCCGGTGCATCCGCGGGATCAGCCCGAAGTGCAGGGCGTCCTCGGTGGACATGCTGGTGCCCGAGGCGAGCTTCGCGGGGTCGATCTCGCCGATGATGTCGGCGAACTTCGTGCCCGGGGCCAGCCGCTCGGCGTACCGCTCGTCGCGGTGCCACCATCGGATCGGGACCTCGGACGCCGGCACCTCCTCGAGCATCGCCCGGCCCGCCCGCGTGATCGGCCGCTCCGGGTCCTCGTGCACCGGCGAGCCGGGCACGTCCACGTACGGCGTCCACTCGTCGAGGAACCGCACGAGCATCCGCATCAGGCGGCTCTTGCCCTGCCCCTTCTCGCCGAGGAACAGCAGGTCGTGCTCGGCGAGGATCGCGTTGACGATCTCGGGCACGACGGTGTCGTCGTAGCCGACGATGCCGGGGAACAGCGGCTCGCCGGCGGCGAGCATCCGCGTGAGGTTCTCCCGCAGCTCCGTCTTGACGGGGCGGCTCCGCCACCCGCTCGCCCGCAGCTCCTCGAGGGTCGAGGCGAGCGAGGTCGGTGGCGCGGCGATGATCGACATCGGGTCTCCCTTCCGTCCCCTCGGGGTCGATCCCGGGGATCGGGGAGACTCTAGGCGCGGGGGCGTGCGTCCCTGCGACGAATCGGGCCAGTCGGACGGCTCAGTAGGGCGTCGGCCGCACCTGCAGCTCGAGCACCGGCCCATCCGTCTCGGCCGCGGTGAGCGGTCCGTCGAGCGTCACCCACGGACCGGCGATCCCGCCGCGGGCGGGGTGCTCGGCGCCCCCGAGCATCAGGCGGCGCACCGGCTCGCCGCGGCGCCGGACCGCGATCTCGAACGGGGCGTCGAGGGGCGCCTCGACCACCACCAGTCCGAAGACGTCGGTCACGGCCGAGTCGCCGGGGAACGCGGTGGCGGCCTCGACGGCGCCGCCGGTGGCGAGCTCGGCCCCCGCGGCGAGCGCGGGGTCGACGGCCCGGTTGGTCCGCGGGTCCATGACGTCGGCCCCCGCCACGCGGACCTCGTATCCGGCCGCGGGACGACGGGTGCCGGCCTCGCGGAGGGCCACCTCGAGCGGGGCGCTCCGGGCGGCGCAGCCCCCGAGCAGGGCGACCGCGCCCGCGAGCAGCGCCGCGGCGCGGATCGCCCGCCCCATCGTCCCCGGCCGACGGCGCCGCGTCCTCGTCGTGCCGTGCCTCATACGACGCCCTGCTCGATCATCGCCCGGCCCACCTTCTCGAAGCCCGCGGCGTTGGCGCCGAGGACGTAGTTGCCCTCGTGGCCGTGGGACCTCGCCGCGTCGGCCGCCTGCTCGTGGATCGACCGCATGATGTCGCGGAGCCGGCGATCGACCTCGCCCCGCTCCCAGCCCTGTCGCTGGCTGTTCTGGGCCATCTCCAGCGCCGACACCGCGACGCCGCCGGCGTTGGCCGCCTTGCCGGGGCCGAAGAGCACGCCGTGCTCGATGAGATGGTCGATCGCCTCGGGGGTCGAGGGCATGTTCGCGCCCTCGGCCACGAGCTTCACGCCGCCCTCCACGAGGTTCCGCGCGTCGGCCTCGAGGATCTCGTTCTGCGTCGCGGACGGGAACGCGCAGTCGGCGGGCACCTCCCAGATGGGATGCGTGTCCCTGGACGTGTCGCGCTCCGTGTACGTCGCCGAGGGGAACCTCTCGGCGTACTCGCTGATGCGTCCGCGGCGCTCGTTCTTGAGCTCCTTGACGAAGGCGAGCTTCTCGCCGTCGATGCCGTCCGGGTCGTGGACGAAGCCGCCCGAGTCGCTGAGGGCGATCGGCATCGCCCCGAGGTCGAGCAGCTTCTCGCAGGTGTACTGGGCCACGTTGCCCGAGCCGGACACGAGGCACTTCCGACCCTGCAGCGACCACCCGGCGGCCTCGGCCATCGCGGCGGCGAAGTACACGCAGCCGTAGCCGGTGGCCTCGACGCGGAGGTTGCTGCCGCCCCAGGTGAGGCCCTTGCCGGTCAGGACGCCGGTGAACTCGCGGGCGAGCCGCTTGTACTGGCCGAACAGGTAGCCGATCTCGCGGGTGCCCACCCCGATGTCGCCGGCCGGAATGTCGGTGTCGGGGCCGACCGACCGCCACAGCTCGATCATGAACGACTGGCAGAAGCCCATGATCTCGCGGTCGCTCCGGCCCTTGGGATCGAAGTCGGCCCCGCCCTTGCCGCCCCCGATGGGCTGACCGGTGAGGGCGTTCTTGAAGATCTGCTCGAAGCCGAGGAACTTCAGGATCGAGAGATTCACCGACGGGTGGAAGCGAAGCCCGCCCTTGTACGGGCCGATCGTGCTGTTGAACTGCACCCGCCAGCCGCGATTCACCATCACGGTGCCGTCGTCGGTGAGCCACGGGACGCGGAACTGGATGACGCGCTCGGGCTCGACGATCCGCTCGAGCACGCCGCGATCGACGAACTCGGGATGCCGCTCGAGTACCGGGGCGAGCGTGCCGAGCACCTCGCGGGCCGCCTGCAGGAACTCGGACTCGTGCGGCGCCCGCTCCTTGAGCCCGCCGAGCACCGCCTCGGTGACGGGATGGGCCAGGTACGTGGGGGAGTCGGACGCGGGCGCAGCACCATCGGTGCCCGCACGCGACGTCTCGGCGTCGATCGTCGTCATCGCGGTGGGATCCTGGAAGGTCGGGCGGATGCTAGCAGCGGCCGTCCGGCGGGTCGGGCGCGGCGGGCGCCATCTCGGGTCATCCCGGATGCGGCGCTGCGGCCGGGGCCGGGTCGTCCTCCGGACGCGGGGCGCCCCAGCCCCCGCCGCCCGGCGTGCGGAGGACGAGCCGGTCGCCCGCCGCGAGGTCCGCCTCGGCCACCGCGCCGAGCCGCTCGCGGCCGCCCGTGGCCCGGTCGATCCACTGCTCGCCGGGAGTCCCGTCGCCGCCGCCGTCGAGCCCGGGCGGCGCCGTGGTCCGGCGGCCGGTGACGAGCGAGAGGCGCACCGGGGCGGTGAAGCGGTAGACCCGCTCGAGCCCGTCGCCGCCGCGATGCCGCCCGGCGCCGCCGGTGCCCGGCCGGAGCCCGAAGCGCTCGAGCCGCACCGGATGGCGACGCTCGAGGATCTCGGGATCGGTGAGCGCGGTATTGGTCATGTGCACGTGGACGCCGCTCGCCCCCGGCCCGCCCGGGCCGGCCCCCGCCCCGCCGCCCACGGTCTCGTAGAAGCCGAAGCCCGCGTCGCCGAAGAGCACGTTGTTCATCGTTCCCTGGCCGCCCGCGAGCAGGCCGAGGGCGGCGAGCAGGACGTCCACCACCCGCTGGCTCGTCTCCACGTTGCCCGCCGACACCGCGGGGCACCCCGCCGGATCGCGGTCGAAGGGCGGGTCGAGCAGGCCGCGCGGCACGCGGAGGTCCACCGCGTCGAGCAGCCCGTCGTCGAGCGAGACGTCGGCGTCGACGAGCAGCCGCAGGACGTAGGCGACGGCGGCCGCGGTGACCGCCCGCGGGGCGTTGAACGAGCCGGGGTGCACGCCGCCGCTGCCGCCGAGATCGACCACCGCCGGCTCCCGGCGCGGGTCGGCGGGCACGGCGATGCGGACGCGCACCGCGGTGCCGTCGTCGAGGACGTCCGCGGCGACGAGCGTGCGGCCGGCGAAGGCGTGAAGGGCGCGGCCGGCCGTGTCGCGGCTGGCCGCGAGGACGGCCGCGGCGTCATCGGCGAGGCCGTCGGGCCCCCGCTCGGCCGCGAGCCGCCGCAGCCCGTCGGCCCCGCGGCGGCACGCGGCCATCTGGGCCCGCAGGTCGGCGAGGTTGTCGGCGGGCCGGCGCGAGGGATGCGGTCCGGCGGCGAGCCGCTCGGCGATGCGGTCCATGCGATCGCGCCCGTCCTCGACGAGGCGCGTGGGCGGCAGCACCACGCCCTCCTCCGCGAGCGTGCGGGCGGACGGAGCCATCGATCCGGGCCGGAGCCCACCGAGCTCGGCGTGGTGGGCGCGGGCGGCGACGTGCCCGAGGCGGCGACCGTCCTCGTCGTCGACCGGCGCGATCACGGTGACGTCCGGCAGGTGCGAGCCCCCGAACGCCGGGTGGTTCACGACCACGACATCGTCCGGCCCGGGCCGCCGGTCGGCGATCACCGCCCGCACGCAGGCCCCGAGGGCGCCGAGATGGACGGGCACGTGCGGCGCGCTCGCGAGCAGCCGGCCCTCGGGGTCGAGCACGCCGCAGGAGAAGTCGAGGCGGTCGCGGACGTTCACCGACCGGGCCGTGCGGCGCAGCTGCTCGCCCATCTCGACCGCGATCCCGACGAGCCGGCGGGCGGTGAGCTCGCGGCGGACGACGGCGGGGGCGGAGGCGGCGGCGGCGGCGGCGGCGGTGCGCGGCGTGTTCGCGCTGCCCGCGCCGCCCGTGTCGCCCGCGCCGCCCGTGCCGCCCGTGTCGCCCGCGCCGCCCGTGCCGCCCGTGCCGCCCGTGCCGCCATCTACAGTAG
>CAYLNM010000099.1:0-16866 GCA_964385045.1 uncultured Isosphaeraceae bacterium | reverse complement strand
AGAGTAACTCGTCGGCTCATTATGCAAAAGGCACGCGGTCACCCCGTAGGGCTCCCACAGCTTGTAGGCTCACGGTTTCAGGTACTTTTCACTCCCCTTGTCGGGGTGCTTTTCATCGTTCAGTCACCTTACTGGTTCACTATCGGTCGTCGAGGAGTACTTAGCCTTGGAGGGTGGTCCCCCCATGTTCACACGGGGTTTCACGAGTCCCGTGCTACTCTAGGGCTGGCCGGCTACGAAACTACAGGGCTGTCACCTTCTGCGGCCCGCCTTTCCAGACGGTTCAGTTCGCTACCGGTTGATCCGCTTTCGCTCGCCGCTACTTACGGAGTCGCGTTTGCTTTCCTTTCCTATGGCTACTGAGATGTTTCAGTTCGCCACGTTCGCCTCCGTGACCTATGCATTCAGTCACGGATGACCCCGAAGGGCCGGGTTTCCCCATTCGGACATCCCAGGATCACAGCTCGGTTACCAGCTTCCCTGGGCTTATCGCAGGTTCCAACGTCCTTCATCGCCTCTCGACGCCAAGACATCCACCGTGAGCCCTTGGTCGCTTGGTCGCCCCGACCGGACCCCGACGCACCCGACCAGAAGGTCGGGAACGTGAAGCCGCTCGAGACTGCAAGCAACCGAGGCCGCTCGATCGTTCTCGGTGTCTGGCCACCACCTTTGGGGAGGCGGTGGCCATCATGCTGCACACGACTTTTCAAGGAGCTTGACGACCCGTACACGAGGCGTTCGGGTCCGCTCACTCCCCGGCGGGGGGTCTCCCCGACGGGCGAGTCACGTAGGGTAGCGATGCCGATCGTCCTGTCAACGCCGCGGGTCGAGATGCGGGGAGATTTTTTGCCTCCTCGCACCGCGCGAACGGTGTCGTCCACGAGCTGTCCACGGCCGCGTCGGCCCCGGGGTCGCCCCCGAACAGACCGGTGACCTCGACCTCTCGGCCCTCGGCCGTGAACCTCTCCGCGGCGCCCCCGGGCGCAGGGCGTGCGCCACGGCCCGGCTTCGTGATCTGGCGTCACCGCTCCGCCCCGTGGCGGGCGTCGCGAGCTCGTCCCAGATAGGCCAGCCCCATCGCCCCGTGTGCCGCCGTGGCCGCGACCGTGGCCGTGGCGGTGCTTCAGCGTCTCGAGACGAGGCGCCGCGCATCCGGCCACCGCGGATGCCGATGCACGGCCCGCACCCGGCGGATCCCCGGCCGCCCCCGCGGCCCCGGCGCATCACTCGCCGGTGGCCTGCTCCAGCGCCGCCTGGGCGTCCGCCTCGTCGACCATGCGGTCGAGGTCGAGCCGCCGTCGATCGACCCGCGTCTCCCGGGGCCGCGCGACCCGTACGAGCTCGCCGTTGTCGACCCGCTGGACGATCACCTCGGCCGCGAGGCCCTCCTCGCGGGCGTCACCCTCGGCCTCGAGGGCCTGCAGCACGTCGAGCACGTACCAGCCGGTGCCGAAGTCGATGGCGTCGGGCGCGTCGGGCCCGGCGCCTCGAATCCGGCGTTCCTCGCCGATGACGTCCCCGGGCTGGAGGAGGAAGCTCTCCTTCCACCACCGCCCCTGCTGGAAGCGATAGACCTCCGCTCGCAGCGTGCCCAGGCCGAGCGTCCCGGACTCCGGGTACGCCTCGGTGACGTAGAAGCTCGTCGGCGGCAGGACCTCCACCGGGTCGGACCACTCGCTCGCGCGGGTGGACACGACCATCGACTCGGCAAGGTCGTACTGCTCCTCCGAGAGATCGATGCGTCGACGGAAGAAGGGGTTGTACACGTCGACCGCGACCCGGTAGCGATACGTCGCCCCCGGCTCGACGCCCACGTCGAAGGCCCAGACGGCCAGCTCGTCGCCCGAGAACGGGTCGGCGATCTCCTCCTGGTCGGCGTCGCCGGAGGCCTCGAGATCCACGCCGAGATCGGTCAGCTGCTGCTCCCACCGCTCGATGCGGTCGTCGAGCCGGATGATCTGGGACTCGAGACGCTGGATGAGCCGCTCCCGCCGCTCGGCATCGCGCTCCTCCCGGGCCGCCTCGTCGTCGCCGCCCCCGCCGCCGCCGCCGCCGGGCATGCCGGGGGCGCCACGCTGACCACCGCCGCGTCGACGTCCGCCGCCCTCGCCGCCGGCTCCCCCGAACCCGATCCCGCCGCCACCGCCTCGCTCGGGCTGGCGTTCACGTCCCGGGCGCTCGGGCTGCTCCTCCTCCTCGCCGGCCCGCTCGGCCGGATCGGTTCCGCCCGCCTCGAGCAGACGCTCGAGCAGGCGGGCCCGCTCCACGCGGTCGCGGGTCAGCCGCTCGAGGAGACGCCGGATCTCGAGCTCCTCCTCGCTGAGACCCGCGACGGCCTCCTCGTCGTCCTCGCTCGCCAGCGGGTCGGGGGCGACCCATACCGAGTTGAGGGTCGGCAGGAACTCCGGCTGGACCACCTCGCGACGCGTGCGCGGATCCTCGAGGGCGGCGAAGGCCTGCTCGCGGGCCGCCTCGGTCGGCTCGTCCACGAGCGGCCGCAGCGACACCGAGCCGGGCAGCACGGAGACCAGCTCGGACTCGCTCCATCCGTCCGCCGTTCGCTGCTGCCGCTCGACCCGAACGTCGATGACCGATACCCGGCCGCCGTACCAGTTCTCCGGGATCTGGGCCCGATCGTCGTCGCCCGGCTGCCGAAACTCGGCCTCCAGGGCCGCCAGGTCGAGACGGGCGGAGATCGTGTTCCACTCCAGGTCCATGGACGACGAGACGAGCAGCTCCCGGAGCTCCGGGTTCTGCTCGATCGTCTGCGGGAGCAGGGCGTCGTAGTCGGTGCGAACGCCGACGTTGTCCGGCGCCGGAAGATCGAGCGTCACGTACAGACGCTCCCCCCCGCCGTCGCCCTGCGTGCCGTCCCCGAGGTCCACCGGCGGGGCCGCGACCGCGAGACGCTCCACCGGCGAGACCGAGCGGTCGAACCGCGAGACGAATCGATCCGCGCTCGGCCGGTAGGACGGCAGGTCGATCGGCTCGGCGTCGAGGCGGGCGGTCAGCGACTCGACCGCGTCCTCGAGCTGCGGATCGGCCTCGTCCGGGGCGACGCCGTTGACGACGTTCGGCGAGCGGGTCAGCTGCCAGCCGCCGAATCCGAGGAGGAACAGGACGGCGGCGCCGAGCACGATGTGCTCGAGGTGCTGCTCCCAGAAGGTGATGCCCTTCTTCTTCATGGGGGGACTCCTGCGGGATGTCGGACCCGCGGGCCGGGAAGGGATCGGGACGGCGGCCGGGACGCCGCTCGGGACTCAGCCGCTCGCCGGCGGCGCGTCGGTGGCGTCCGGGCGGTACACGCCGAGACGGGCGCGGGTCACGTCGGGCATGAACTCGCGCGTCCATCGCCTCAGCCAGACCGTCTCGAGCAGGAGCCGAACCTCGCTGACGGGCTCCGAGCCGAAGTAGTAGCCCTGAGCCACCGCCGCGTAGGGATCGGCCGGCTGCACGTCGGCGTCCACCACGGTGATGAAGTTGCGGCGGCCGAGGGCGTCGAAGAGCGCCGGCAGGCGAGCGGTCTCGGCCACCACCACCAGCTCGACCATGCGAATGTCGTAGACCTCGCTCGGGGTTCGACCGGTGAGGCTGAAGGACCAGTCCGGCACGAGCTCGCGCGACTCGTTCGGCGGCGCGGACGGAGGCTGCGGGGCGGTGGGCGCTCCCCGACCGCCGCCGCGGGGCCCCGCCGGCGAGACGCCGCTGCCCCCCCCGCCGGGCGCGGCGGCCTCGGCGCCGAGCACCGGGCCCACCGACAGCCGAACGACGCGCTTCACCGGCGCGACCCGCACCGACCCGGCGTCGGCATTCGCGTCCGCGATCGCCTCGAGCACGTCCTCGACCACCCAGTAGTCCCACTGCCACGTGAACAGCAGGTCCAGGTCGTCCTGGTAGCCGACGTTCTGGTTCCACGCCGGGATCGGCAGGATCGACTCGTCGAGGTAGAACCGCGTGCGGTCCGCGGCATCGGAGTAGATGCCGAGCCGGATGCCCGCGAGGTAGTCCTGCAGCTCCTCCTGCTCCTTGGCCGTGAGCTCCTCCCCCTCGGTCTTCTGGATCCGCTCGGAGATGTAGAACCGCCGCTGACGCTGCAGACGCTCGGCCGGCTCCTCACCCTGCGGCGGCATGCCCGCGCCGACCCGGTCGAGCAGCTGGTCGTACGCCCCGCCGTCTCCGGCGAGCCGCTCCCAGTACCGCCGCGGCAGGATCTCGATCGATCCCCGTGGGGTCGGGAAGAGATCCGGCATGAGCGTCTCGCGGTCCTTGGAGTTGAACGCGACGGCCTGCGACACGATCGTCTCGGCGTCGCGGCGCTCCGCCTCGACGTACGCGCGGTACTGATCGATCACCCCCTCGTTGACGACCGTCGACCAGCTCTCGGTCGAGCCGTCGGGCAGACGCAGCTGCACGTCGGTCTGCTCGAAGCGCTCGATCTCACGCTTCTTGGAGACGCGCTCCTGCACGCGCTCGCGGACCGACTCGTTCATGCCGCTGCTCACGATCGGCAGGGCGACGAGGGCCGCGAGCATGACCACCGAGAAGACGACGATGAAGACGTTGGCCTTGACCCAGGCCAGGATGGTTCGGGCGTCGAGGTTCACGAGCGACCCTCCGAGTCGGGGAACGGACGCGAGGCATCCGCGGTGGCGTTCGGATCGTCCTCGACCGACGGCGGCCGAAGCTCGACGGTGAAGCTCACCCGCCCGCGGTAGACGGTCGTACCCGGCTGCCACGTCGCCGGCGGCGGGTCGAGCGGCGCGATGGTCTCGAGGTCGGCCTGCCCGGCACCCGGCGCCGGTGCGCCGCCTCCGCGAGTGCCACCGGCCGGGGCGCCGCCGAATCCCGGCGTCGTGGGCTGTCCGCCGCCGGCGCCGGGGGACGGACCACCCCCGCCGCCGGCCCCACCGATGCCGGTGCCGGGCGCGCCGCGGGTCGAGCCGCCGGCCCGCCGACCGCCGCCGCCACCGAATCCGGGCTGCGACGGGCCGGCCCCGATGCCGCCTCCCGGCCCCGCCCGGCCGCCGCCGCCGCGGGCGCGGCCACCGGCCCCGCCGAGGCCGGGCGCGCCCGGTGCGCCGCCGACGCTGCCGCCCGGAGCGGGCCGGTCACCGCCCGGCACCGACGGCGCCCCGGGACCGCCGCCGCGTCGACCGCCGGGCATCGTGATCTCCCCGAACTCCGAGGGCAGCCGTCCGTCCTCCCCGACCTCGGCCTGCTCCAGCAGCTGCGGATTCATGCTGAGGCCGGCGACGTTCAGCGCCGGATCCTCGTCGACCAGGATGCGGTACGGCGCGTCCGGCCGGTCCGCATGCTCGCGGATCCACGCCCTGACGGTTTCGGTGAGGAACTCGATCGGACGGTCGTGGGTGAGGAGCACGTCGAGCGTCACGTCCATGAGGCGCGTCGTGCCCTCGACGCGGTAGGTCGCATCGAGCGCCGCGAGTCGGACGCGCCGCGCGTCGCCGGGGTCGACGCTCGCGCGGACCTCGGGCGAGGGGTCGAGCTCCTCGGGTCGCGGCTCGGTCGACGCGATGGCCGCGGTACCGTCGGCCACGAGCTGCGGCCACACGTCGCGGTGGTCGAGCAGCCGCACCATGTTGGTGCCGGTGAAGCCGACGTCGGCCTGCGACCGCACCGCCTCGAGCTCGGTCGTGAACTGCCGCGCCTCCGAGATGGCCCGGTCGGCGGCGCTGGGCATCACGGGCGAGACCGCCGCCCCGCCGACGAGCGGGTGGTACATCGTGGTGGCGGCGCCCGCGACCACGATGGCCGCGGCGGCCGCGAACCACTTGGTCTTCTGGGCCCAGAGGCTCTCGCGGAGCGACCCGACCGGCACCACGTTCGCGTCGATCGTCGCGAGGCCCACGCCCTGGAGGGCGAGGCCGTAGGCGGTCGCCATGTTCACGGCGTGCTCGGCGAAGTCGGCCGCCTCGCGACCGGCCACGTCGATCCGCTGGAACTCGTCGAGCCGCGTGACGTTGATCTGGAGCTGCTGGCCGATGAACTTCCGGAGTCCGGGGATCTTGAACGTCGACCCCACGCCCACCATCTCGGTGAGCTCCACGTCGCGGTTCATCTGCTGGTAGTAGCTCAGCGACCGCTGCAGGTCCTGCAGCAGGTCGCTGAAGACCGGGCGCATCGCCTGCATGATCTGCTTGGCGTACTTGCTCGTGGAGGCCTCGCGCTTCAGGCGATCGGCCTTGCCGTAGCCGAGCTTGAAGGTCTCCTTGATCGCCTCGGTGAAGTGCGTGCCGCCGAGCGGGAAGGTGCGGATCCAGCAGCGATCGCCGTCGGCGATGACCACGTCGGTGGACTGGGAGCCGATGTCGAGGATGACGACGGGCTCCTCGCGCTCGGACACCTTCATGTCGTAGCTGACCGCGTTGAACAGCGCGACCGGGCTCAGCGTCACCGCCTCGGGGACGAGGCTCACGTCGCGGTACAGCTCGAGCCGCCGCTCGATGCGGTCACGCTTGATCGCGAAGATCCCGACCTCGACCTCCGGGGAGTCCGCCCGCTTGAAGGTCTCGTAGTCCCACTCGACCTCCTCGATCGGGAACGGGATCTGCTGCACCGCCTCGAACTTGACGATGTCCGGGATCTTCTTCGCCTCGACCGGCGGGAGCTTCGCGAACTTCGCGAAGGACTCGTGGCCGGGCACGCTCATCACGACGTGCTCGCCCTCGAGGTCCTTCTGGTTCATGAACGCGCCGAGCGTGATCCGGACGCTGTCGTCCCAGTCCGCCTCGGGGTCGGTCAGGGGCTTCTTGTGGGGGACGTGGGCGAAGTCCGACACCCGGACCTCGTCGCCGTCCCGCTCGAGCCGGATCGCCTTGAGGGCGTCCGCCCCGATCTCGATGCCCCACGCCGCTCGCGGTGCTGCCATGGAAGACTCCTGCCGGCCGGGATGGTCCCGACGGGCTGTCCGAGTGCGTCGACCGGGAGCGGCCATGACGCGGCCACGGCCGCGCCGCCGCGGACGGCCGGCGTCCGAACGGACCCCGATCGTCCCCCGCCCGGCGGTCGAATCGGGGATGATACCGCCACGGAGCTCCGCTCCGGAGCCCGGCCTGCGATACGCGGGGCCGCCCGGGGGGTTCCGGAGCTCGCGCGGGTTCCGTTCGGCGGGCCCGGGATCGCGTCGCCCGCCGGTCCGTACCCTACGGCATCGGGACCAGCGGACCCGAACGAATGCCGATTCTCGTGCGACTCGCCCTCCACCTCGTCCCGGGCCGGCCGCCCGCCGCCGGCCGACCGACGCCCCCAACGCCCCCGCCGAAGGCCCATGGACCGCCGCTACCGCATCACGATCCTCGGCTGCCGCGTGAACCACGCCGAGGCCCGCGACATGCAGCGGGTGCTGGCCGATCGCGGGCTGCGTCCGGCGGCGACGGACGAGCCGGCCGAGCTCGAGGTGGTCCACACCTGCAGCGTGACCAACGCCGCCGCGGCCAAGAGCCGCCGGGCCGTGCGGCGGGCACGGCGCCGCATCGAGCCGGCGGAACCGCCGCGGGCGCACGAGTCCGGCGGCACCGAGCCGCACGTCATCGTCACCGGGTGCCTCACGGGCACCGACCCCGGCGACGCCCGCACCGCGGGAGCCGACGCGGTGGTCCCCCACGACGAGGCGGCCCGGGGTCCCGAGGACCGCGTCGGGCCGAGCTCGGCCGCCGAGCCCGGCTCGCCGATGATCGACCGCTTCGCCGCCGCGGTGGACGCCTGGCTGGGCCGCCCGGCCGAGGCGACCGCGATCGCCGCCTCCGCCACGCCCGAAGACCGCACCCCCGCCATCCATCCCCTGCCGGTCATCGACCCGCCGCCCGGCGGGGCCCGCCACGTGCGGGCGGAGCTGCGCATCCAGGACGGCTGCGACGCCCACTGCACCTTCTGCGTGATCCCTCGCATCCGCCGCACGCTCCGCAGCAAGCGGATCGACGACGCGGTGGCCGAGGCCCGCCGCCTGGTGGACGCCGGGCACGTGGAGATCGTGCTCTCGGGCGTCTTCATCGGGGCCTACGGGCACGAGACCGCCCTCCGCCGCCGGCAGCACGACCCCGCCCCGCGGCGGCTGGCGGACCTGCTGGACGCGGTCGCGTCGGTCCCCGGCGTCCGCCGCGTGCGCATCAGCTCCATGGAGCCGGGGGACGCGACCGGACCGGTCCTCGAGGCCATGCTCGCCCACCCCGACGTCGTCGTCCCGCACCTGCACCTGCCGCTGCAGTCCGGCTCCGACCGGATCCTCCGGCGCATGAACCGCCAGTACCGGGTGGGCGACTACCTCGCGATGATCGACGAGGTGGAGGCGGCCCTGACCCGCGACGGGCTTCCCCCGGCGATCACGACCGACGTCATCTGCGGCTTCCCCGGCGAGACCGAGGCCGACTTCGAGGCCACCCTCGCGGTGGCCGAGCGGGTGGGCTTCCTGCACGTCCACGCGTTCCCCTACTCCGAGCGGCGCGGCACTGCGGCCGCCCGCTGGCGGGAGGCCGCGATCCCCGAGCGGGTCCGCCGCGACCGCGTGCGGCGGCTCATCGCGCTCGAGACCGCCCCCGTCACCGGGCTCGCCGACCGCTTTCGCCGCCGCCTGCTCGGTCGCCGCCTCCGGGTCGTGGTCGAGCAGCCCGATCGCGACCGCCCCGGACACGTGCTCGGGCGCTGCGACCACTACGCGATGGTCACGGTCCGATCGAATGCCCCCCGCGGTACGATGCTGGTCCTTCGGGCGAGCGAGCTGGCCTCCGATGCGATCGTCGGCGCGGAGCCCGAACGGGCCCCGCTCCCCCTGCCGGTCCTCGCCGCCTCCTGAGTCCCCGCCGCCGCCCGGCCGCACGCCGCGTCCCGCGCCCGGCCGCCCGGCGGCACCCCCCGACCGGTCCCGACGGACCGGCTCGCTCGTCCCCGACCCTTCCCCCCCCCGCGCGCCGGAGTGGCCCGATGTCCGCCGATCCGTCCGATCGCCCGTCCAACCCCGACCCCGGCCCGGGTCCCGGCCCCGGTCTCGACCAGGGCCTCGAGGCCGAGATCCAGGCCGCCCTCGGCGACATGAGCGTCGAGGACATGCTCGACTTCGCCGACCGCGGCGACGCCCGCGGCGGCGGCCGCGAGACCCGCACCGGCACCGTGGTGCGGATCGACCGCGACGACGTCTTCGTCGAGTTCGGCCCCAAGAGCCAGGGCGTCTGCCCGCTGTCGCACTTCCAGGAGAAGCCGCGGGCGGGCGAGCGGCTCGACTTCGTCGTCGAGCGCTACGACGCGAACGAGGGCCTGCTCCTGCTCTCGCGCACCGGGGCGGTGCGCAAGGCCGAGTGGGACGCCCTCGAGGTCGGCCAGGTGGTCGAGGCCCGCTGCACCGGCACCAACAAGGGCGGCCTCGAGATGGAGATCGCCAACCACCGGGCCTTCATGCCCGCGGGCATGGTGGACGTGCGGCACGTCGAGGACCTGTCGGTCTTCGTGGGCGAGAAGATGCCGTGCGAGGTGGTCGAGCTCGACCGGTCGCGGGATCGCATCATCCTCAGCCGCCGCGCCCACCTCGAGGCCGAGCGGGCCCGCACCCGGGAGCAGCTCCTCGCCGACCTGCAGGAGGGAGCGACGATGCAGGGCACCGTGGTGTCCGTGCGCGACTTCGGGGCCTTCGTCGACCTCGGCGGGGCCGACGGACTCGTGCACGTCTCCGACCTCGCCTGGGAGCGGGTGAAGCATCCCTCGGAGGTGGTGAAGGAAGGCGACACGGTCACGGTGAAGGTGCTCCGCATCGACGCCTCGCAGGACCCGCCGCGGATCAGCCTGGGCATGAAGCAGTGCCTCGAGGATCCCTACCAGCAGCAGGCGGGCGAGATCGAGGTCGGGGCCGAGGTGACCGGCCGCGTCACGCGGCTCGCCGCCTTCGGCGCGTTCGTGGAGCTCTCTCCCGGGGTGGAGGGGCTCATCCACATCAGCGAGCTCAGCGACAAGCGGGTCAGCCGCGTGAGCAGCGTGGTGAACGAGGGCGAGGTCGTGACCGCGAAGGTCGTCTCGGTCGATCACGACCGCCGCCGCATCGGCCTCTCGCTGAAGGCGATGCGGAACGCGGGGTCCGACGACGTCGAGCACGACCGCGGCAGCGACCCCGAGCTGCGGAAGCTCATGGCGCAGCTCGGCAACAAGTTCGGCGACGACCTCAAGGGCGGCATCGGCTGAGCCCCGCCCCGCCGTGCACCCGGTCCTCGCGTTCATCCTCGGCGCCGCGATCACGGCGCTGATCCTGCTGCCGGCGGGCCGCGTGGCCGCCCGGCGGGCGGAGCACCGGGCCCGCGAGGCCGAGCGGCGGGCGCGGCGGGCCGAGCGCCTCGCCGAGCTCGGCTCGATGACCTCGGGCCTCGCCCACGAGATCAAGAACCCGCTGTCGACGGTGCTCCTCAACGCCCAGCTGCTGCGCGAGGGCGTGGCGGACGCGGCGCTGGACGAGGAGGAGCGGGACCGGTTCCTCCGCCGCATCGACGCGCTCGTGCGCGAGTGCCAGCGGCTGCGCGGGATCCTCGAGGACTTCCTGCGGTTCGCCGGCCGCATGAGGCTCTCGCGCGAGGACGTGGCGGTGTCGGCCCTCGTCGAGGAGATGACCGACTTCTTCCTCCCCCAGGCCCGCCAGGCCGGGGTGACGCTCCGCAGCCAGCTCCCCGCCGCCCCCGTGCGGGCCGCCGTGGACCCCGACCTCCTCAAGCAGGCGGTCCTCAACCTCATGATCAACGCGGTGCAGGCGATGGAGGGGATGACGCCGGCCGAGGCGGGCGACGGCCGCGCGCCGCGCGAGCTCATGCTGCGGCTCGTCGAGCCCGACGAGGGGGGCGTGATCCGGCTGCACGTGATCGACACCGGCCCCGGCATCGAGCCGGAGCGGCTCGAGGAGATCTTCCGGCCGTACGTCTCGGCGCGGCGCGGGGGCACCGGCCTCGGGCTGCCGACGGCCCGGCGCATCGTCGAGGAGCACGGCGGGCGGATGCGCGCGTTCAGCGAGCCGGGCCGCGGCAGCGACTTCGTGATCGAGCTGCCGCAGGAGGCGCCGGAGACGCCGACGTCCGCCGAGGCCGCGGCCGGCGGCGATCGGTCCGGCCCCGTCGCCGCCTCCGCCCGGGCGGCCGCGATCGTCCGCGACTGACCCCGGTCCGCGGATCGGTCGCCTCCGCCCCTGCCCACGCATCCCCTTCACGCGACGAGCCCGCCCCCGGATCGGGAGCGGGCTCGCCGCCATGGTGGTGCGGCCGGTCGGTCGCGAGCCGGACGGCCGCGGGCCCGTCGTCGCGGGCCCGTCGTCGCGGGCGGCGCCCGACGGGCTGGCCGGGCCCGCCGCGGCCGTGCGTCAGCCGACGCTCACACCCCACCATTCGAGCAGCTCGAGCACGTCGGAGAATCCCACCACGCCGTCGCCGTCGAGGTCCTCCGGGCATCCGGCGCAGGGACCGAAGGCGCCGAGCACCATGAGCAGGTCGTCCATGCCCACCGTCCCGTCGCCGTTCATGTCGACCGCGAGCCCGGGCTCGGGCAGGGCCGGCGCGCCGAACTCGATCGCGCCGAGGTCGACGATCGGCGCGGTCCCGTTGCCGCCGTCCGGGGTGTCGGGGTCGTCGAAGAACCGCTCGTTGCCGAGCAGGTCGCCCTCGACGTCGGCCGGCACCGACAGGTTGTCGCCGGCGTCGATCGCGGGCGAGCCCGGCAGCGGAGCGAAGTCGTCGGCGGGGTCGAGCAGCGGCGGGGCCTCGATCACGCCCTCGCCCGGCTCGGCCGCGAAGAGCCCGTTGCTCACGAGCGACCAGCGAATCGTGATGGTGCCGTTGCCCCCGGTGGCGGCCCCGGCGAGGATGCCGGTCGCGTCGATCACCGAGTTGAGCACGGTGGGCTCGGCGTTGAAGGTGGTGAAGAGCTGCACGATCGCGTCGTTGCCCGCGACGGTGCAGCCGACGAGCCGCGGGGACGAGGCGTTGAAGTAGACGGCCCCGATGCCGGCGACGCTGCCGGTGACGAGGGCGTTCACGATCTCCAGCTCGCCCCCGCCCGCGACGTAGATGCCGCCGCCCGCGAACGACGCGTTGTCGATCACCCGCACGTCCTGGATCCGGCCGTCGGCGTCCTTCGCGTAGAACCCGCCGCCCGCGAAGGACTGGAAGTTCTGCGCGCCGCCGTCGAGGTCGATCACGGTGCCGTTGGCCTCGGCGACGACGCCCCGCATGTCCACGACGGCGTGGTTGACGAAGAAGCCGCTGCCGAAGCTGCTCGCCGAGTTGCCGGCGAAGCGGGCCCCGCGGACGGTGACCTCGCCCCCGATGAAGCTCGCCCCGCCGCCGCTGGAGCTGCCGTGGTTCCCCTCGAAGACGACGTCCTCGATCGTGGTCGAGCCGCCGGAGGCCGACAGCCCGCCACCGCTCGAGGCCGCGTTGTCCGAGATCGTGGTCCCGCGGAGCGTCAGGAACGCTCCCGACGCCGAGACGCCGGCCCCCGAGATGCCGGTGTTGTCCGTGAGCACGCAGTCCTCCACGAGGAGGGTCGCCCCGGCCACGCGGAGGGCGCCGCCCGGGCCGTCGCCCCCCGAGCCGGCCGAGCCGCGGCCGCCGGTGATCGTGAAGCCGCGGATGGCGGCGTCGCCGTCGGTGCCCGCCCCGACGGTCACCACCCAGCCCGGGACGCCCTCGCCGTCGATGACGGTGGCCTCCGCCCCGCCCGTCGACTCGAGGATCAGGTCCTTGCCGAGGAAGTCGAGGCGCTCGAGGTACGTGCCCGGGGCGACGAGGATGCGGTCGCCGTCGACGGCGAGGTCGATCGCGGCCTGGATGGTCGCCGCGTCGCCCGGGACGGTGATGTCGTCGGCGACGACGGAGCCCGCGAGGATCGAGGCGACGGCGCCGGCCGCGAGGGCGACGGCGCGGTGATCGCGCTGATGTCGATGCATGGGTCTGCTCCACCTCGTGTCGAGTCGGACCGGCGGCTCGGCCGTACCCCGCGGCGTACCCCGGTCGTGGTCCGCACCGTGGTTCGCCGGCTGCGCCGACCGGGATTCGCCCAACCGGACGACGGCGCACCGGCATCCCCGCCGTGCGGCCCTCGCCCCCGGGACGCCCCGAGGTCCCACCCGGCCCCGGCCGCCCCGTCGCCCCCCCAGGCTTCCGGCTTCAGGCTCAGTCCAGGAAGTCCATCCGCTCGAGCCGCTCGGGCACGTACGTCTCGGTGACGTACGAGATGTCCTTGGTGATGAGCGCCTCGACCTCCATCTTGAAGCCCTGCTTCAGGAGGAGCTGGATCTCCTTCTGCCACGGCTTCTTGTCCGCGAACCACGGATAGGCGGCGATCTGCTTCGCCCGCGAGACGTCGCGGTCGTTGAGCTCGATCTTGACGTCGTCGGAGAGGTCGCACCGCGTGTAGTCCATGGACCGGATGCCCATGAACTTCGCGTCCGGCACCGCCATCCGCTTGGACTCGAAGGCGAGGTTGATCGAGCCCTGCTTGATGACGCTGTAGATGTAGTGCCCCCACGGATCGCAGTCGAGCAGGCAGTAGATCGGCAGGCCCAGCTCGGTGTTCAGCCGGTGCAGCAGCCGCCGGACGCCCCGCGGCGGCTGGCCCGAGCCCTCGGTGAGGATGCAGTTGTGCTCCTCCCAGAACCGGTCCTCGTTGAACCGGCTCCAGACGGTGTCCTTCTCGACGTGGAGGACGAAGTCGGCCTCGCAGTCCTTGAACTGGATCACCGACGGCTCGCAGATCGACGGGATCGCGTAGCCGCCGGTGCCCATCCGCCGACAGTCGATCTCGTCCCCGTTGTCGATGATCGTGATGTTGCCGACCATCGTGCCCCGCTTCTTGGCGAAGACGTGCAGCTCCTCCCGCAGCCCGTCCAGCGCGACCTCGAGGTCCTCGAGGATGCCGTCGGACTCGGTCTGGTCGTTGAAGGTCTTCTCCTTCGTCCCGGCGATCGTGTGCAGAGCCTTGTAGTACATGCCGCGGAGGCTGGTGGTCTTGCCCGCGTCGATCAGCTCCCGGCAGGAGTTGGCGTGCAGGACCGTCTGCATGAACTTCCGCGCCTGCCCGAGGTTGAACAGGTTGCGCCGCTGCTTGGAGGCGCCCATCTCGAGGATGCGGCGGCTCTTGTTCCACCGCATGTTCGAGACGGTGCGGAGCGGGATGTCCACGAAGGGATCCCGCTGGGCCATGCCCGAGGTCACGATGCGGTCGCCGAGCTCCCGGATCTTGCCCTGCGTGATCGCGTCGCGCTCCTTGCTCACCACCGATCGGTCACGGGCCGGCGCCGCGGCGGCACGGGTGGTCTTCCGGCGGGTCCTCGCCTTGGTCTTCTTCTTCGCCATCGCTGCCTTCCTCGCCCTCAGGACCGCCGGGACGACGATCGCCGCGCGGTGGTCTTCGGCGTCGACGTCCGGGTCGCGGAGCGCTTCGTCTTCCGCTTGACCGTGCGCTTGGTCTTCCGCTTGGTCTTCGGCTTGGTTTTCCGCGTGGTCTTCCGCCGGGCCGGGGCGGCGGGACTCGCCGCCGGGGTCGCGGCCCCACCGACGGGCTGGCCGACGGGCTGGCCGACGGGCTGGCCGAAGAGCCCGGTGCCGTCGGCGGCGTCGCCGGACTCGTCCGCCGCGGCCGCGTCGTCCGGCGCCGCCTCCCCCCCGGCCACGGCGTCGCCCGCGGGGCCGGCGCCCGCGCCCCCGGCCTCGTCGATGATCACCACGTCCTCGTCCTTGGCGAGCCGGCCGCCGTCGTCGATCACCTTGCCCTCGTCGTCGAGCATCTGGTCGGCCTCCTCGGTCTTGCGGCGGGCCTGCCGCATGAGGGCCTCGTAGAGCTCCTCGGCGCTCGCCCCGGTGATCGCCTCGCAGTTCCGCGCGATCTCGCCGATGTACCGCTCGAAGACGCTGCGTCGCTCGGCCTCGCGCTTCATCCGCTTGCGGCGGCGGAGGTACGTGCCGAGCTTCCGGCCGCACTCCTGGAGGGCGAGCCGCATCTCCTTGCGGATCTCGTCGTAGTCGGCGATCGCCTCCTTCGACTCGCTCGTGAACGGCACCCAGACGCTGGCCATGTGGATCATGACCACCAGCGGGCCGACCGGCAGGCTGCCCCGCGGCTGCGAGAGGCCGTAGTTCTTCCAGCCCGCCTCGACCACCGCCTTGAACGAGCAGCAGGCGGACTGCTGGTACAGCAGCGGCACGCGGTTGGCGAACCGCAGGACCCGGGCCGGCTCCTCGCCCGGGAGCTGCCCGCCGTAGGCGATCGCCACCTCCATCTGGAAGGGGTTGCCGCGGTAGACCGCCGGGGGCCGGGTGGCGGCGGCGAAGAACTCGGCCTGCACCTCCTTCAGAAGGCCGGCGAGCAGCGCCTTGGAGCCGATCGGCACCAGGCAGTCCGTGGGCGGCGACGTGATCCGGGCGGCCTGGATCGACTCGTAGAGCCGCTCGGCCTCCTCGTGGTGCACCGCGCTCGTCCAGGTGCGGGTGGTCAGCCTGGCGCCCTCGGCGAGCTCCTTCGCCTTGCCGGGCCCGACGCGGCAGAACTCCCGCTGCAGGAAGCCGCCGAGATGCTTCTCCTGCGTGCGCTCGAGCATCTGGATGAGGGTGCCGAGCTCGATGCCCTTGGGGTGCGGCTTGATCTCGGTCGCCTCGGGCGGCAGCTCGTCCATCGCCCGCGGGAACACCGTCTCCTCGCCCGAGGGCGGGACCCAGGTGATCTCGGCGTGCGGGTTGGCGATCGCGGTCTGCTCGAGGTACTCGTCGATCGACTGCCGCCCCTTCAGGTAGCGGCCCTCGAGCTCGATCTCCACCTGCGTGCCGGTGCCGGACGGGAACAGCTCGTCCTCGGCCGGCCGCTCGATGTCCTTCACCACCTCGGCCCGGTTCTTCGAGGTGTCCATCTTGAGCAGCAGCTCGTGGGCCGGCTTGCGGCGACCGGTCTTCGAGATGATCCGCACCGGCTTGCCGGTGGTCATCAGCCCGTACATGCCCGCGGCGGAGATGCCGATCCCCTGCTGCCCGCGGCTCATCTTCAGCCGGTGGAACTTCGAGCCGTAGAGCAGCTTGCCGAAGATGTTCTCGATCTGCTTCCGGACGATGCCGGGACCGTTGTCGCGCACGAGGATGACGAAGCGCGTCTCGCCCCGCTGCGTCAGCTGCACCCGCACGTCGGGCAGGATCCCCGCCTCCTCGCAGGCGTCGAGGGCGTTGTCCACCGCCTCCTTGACGGTGGTGAGCATCGCCTTGCGGGGGTTGTCGAAGCCGAGGAGATGGCGGTTCTTGGCGAAGAACTCGCTGACGGAGATCTCCCGCTGCATCTTCGCCATCGACTCGGCGTTGGCGGAACGGCGGGCGGCGGGCTTCTTCTTGGGCATCGGCGTGGGGGGCGGCGGCGCGGTGGTCGGGCTCATGCGGGGCTCGAATCCGTTCGATCGTCGCGGCGCCGGTCCGGGGCGTCCGCGTCCCCCGTCGGCGTCCGGGCCGGCGGGGGCGGGTGGATGGCGGCGAGGTCGGGCTCGCCCGCCGGGAGCGGGGCGGCCGTCTCGCCGTTGCAGCACGGCACGAGGTTCATCCCGCACCGGGCGCACTGCACGTGGCCGTGGACCACCACCTCCTCGAGGGGGTGGCCGCAGAAGGGACACCGTCCGTTCCCGGGCGGGCCGGGGCGGCACGCGTCACCCGCTGGACTGTCGCGTCCGGTGGCCATCGCGCGTCCCTGCTCGGAGCCGGCCGACCGCGATCCGGCGCGGCGACGGGCTCCCGGCACCTGCCGGCCGTCGCGGCCGGCGAGTCGGATCCATCCGGCGGCGATCATACCGCCGGCGATCCGGCGTCGGGCCGACCGGGGCGGTTTCGCGCGCACGCCCTCCCCGCGCCCGCCATCGCCGCG
>CAYLNM010000098.1:0-16999 GCA_964385045.1 uncultured Isosphaeraceae bacterium | reverse complement strand
AGCGGGCGTCGAAGACGGGCGACAGCGGGGAAGGCGGGCGTCGAGGGCGGGCGGTAGCGGGGAAGGCGGGCCTCGAAGACGGGCGGCGGCGGCGAAGGCGGGCGTCGTAGACGGGCGGCGAAGGAGTCGGGCGGCGGACGGCGTCGCTTGCACTCGCACCGGGCCGGGCCCGGGCCGGGATGGCGGGCCGCGGGTCGACGCGGTGGGGCGGGCCGCTCGGAGACCGAGACCCGTCAGGAAGGGCGGCATCGGCGCTCCGCGATCGTGAGGCGACCGGGGACCCGCCCACGGCCGGCACCGCCGATCGACCCGCCCCCGTGGCCACCACGGGCCGCCGGCCGTGACGCCGTGACCCGCCGCCCGACGGCGAGCGCGTCACGCCCGACGCACGGCGGGTCAGTCGGGGCGGACGAGGAACAGCGGCTGGCCGAACTCGACGGCGTCGCCGTTGCCGACGAGGACACGGTCGATCGTGCCCGACGTCTCGGCCTTGATCTCGTTGAAGATCTTCATCGCCTCGATGATGCAGACCGTGGTCTCGTCGGAGACGCGGTCCCCCAGGGACACGAACGGGCCCGCATCCGGATTCGGGGCGGCGTAGAAGGTGCCGACGATCGGGCTCTCGATGCGGAGCAGGCCGTCGTCGTCACCGCCCCCCCCACTCCCCGCCCCCGCGTCGGCGGCGGGAGCGGCCGCCGCCCCCGCGGGTGCGGGCGGCGCGGCCATCGCGGCCGGGGCCGCCATCGGCACCATCGCCGGAGCGGGCGGCTGCGGGGGCTGGCGGCGGAGGGTGACCTGTTCCTCGCTGTCGCGCAGGTCGAGCTCGGTGAGCTCGTTGTTCACCATCAGCCGGATCAGTTCCTTGAGCTTCCGGAGGTCGATCATGATCGCGGTTCCGCGGCGGCGCCCATCCCGGCACGGGTCGCCCGAGTGAAGGGCGAGAGCATAGCAAAATGCAGCGAACGCGCCGCGTTCACACGCCATTCCGCACGGTTCTGAGGAAATCGACCCGACGAAGCCGGCTCAGCCGCCGAGTCGGCCGTCGGCCGGTACGCCCGAGGAGTCGCGCATGGAGACCGGCGGGTCGAGGATCTCCTTGAGCGCGATCAGATCGCGGAGCGACTCGCGGTTGCGGGCGATCTCCCGAAGCCGGGTCCCCCGCAGCGATGCGGCGCCACCGATCCGCGTGCCGCTCGCGGCCCGTACCGCGAGACGGGCATCGCGCCGGGCGATCGCGTCGGCCTTCTCCTTGGCCCGGCGGGCGTCGGTGGCCGAGCGGCGACGCCGGGACTCGGCTTCCTCGCGGGCGGTGTTCTGCTCGAACTGCTCGCGCCCCTGCGCTCGCTTCTGATCCCGCTGGCGGGACATCTGCTCCCAGTCGAGCGCCATTCCCGACCGCTGGGTCGGAGGGGCCGACCGGGACGAGGACGCACGCGCCGACGTTCCGCCGCCGGCCGGCGTCGATTCCGGGCGGCCGGGCGGCGCGTGCGTGCGCGAGCGCGAGGTCCGCGAGGCATCGGCCATGCGGGCGGGACTGCGTCCCGCCGCCCCGCGATCGGCTCCGGCATCCGCGGCCCGCCCGCCGGGCCGGGCCCGCTCGGCCGCACGGCGCCGAAGCTCCTCGATCTGGGCCTTGCGACGGGCCGCGATCTCCTCGGCCCGCGACCGCGCGTCGGTCGCGCCGGGCCGAGCCCCGGACGGCACGCCCACCCGCGTCTCGCCGGCCGGGCCGGTTGCGTCGGGGCCGCCCCCGGCCCGCTGGCGGGCGGAGGCCTCCATCCGCTTCCGCGCAAGCTCCTCCTGCTGCTTCTTCTTCGCCTGCTTCTCGGCGATCGACCCGATGATCTGCCAGGCGGCCGACACCAGCAGGAGGATGATGAACCAGTTGCTCACGCCGCCATGCTACGCGGGCGGCGACTCGTCCGCCCGCTCCGCGGCGGAAGAGCCGGCCTCGCGGCGGGGCCCCGCCTCCCGGCCCGGTCGGGCCCCTCCCCGCGCGAGCCCGGGCCCCGGCCGCTCCGCCCCGTCGGCCGCCTCGAGCGTCCCGGCCCCCGCGGCGCCCATGGCCTCACCGGCCCCCACGCCGCCCGCCAGCAGATGGTCGCGCCCGTCGAGGCGGACCCAGCGGGCCCCGACGCCGAAGACGTCCGCGATCCGCGGCGGATCGAGCGCCGACCGCACCGCCCCGGCCGCCACGAGGCGGCCGCGGTCGAGGACCCAGGCCGCATCCGCCCAGTCCGCGGCCCGGCCGAGGTCGTGGATCGCCAGCAGCACCGCCGAGCCCGCCGCCGCCTCGGCCCGCACCACCGCCCCGAGCCGGTCCGCGTGCCGCAGGTCGAGCGGGCCCGCCGGCTCGTCGAGCAGCAGGACGCCCGGCGGCTGACCGGCCCGCTGCGCGAGGCCGCGGGCGATCGCCACCCGCTGCTGCTGCCCGGTGGACAGCTGCGGCCACGGACGATCGCGCACGTCCTCCAGGTCCATCGCCTCGATCGCCCCCTCCACCGCCGCCCGGTCGGCGGGGAGGGCGTGCCGACCCATCGCCACCACCTCCCGCACCGTGAACGGCAGGGCCACCGACGGACGCGCCGGCACCCAGGCCAGCCGCGCCGCGAGGCGCCGCCCGCGCAGGCGACCGGGCGGATCGCCGCCGACGTCGATCGAGCCCGACGCCGCCGGCACGAGCCCGGCGATCGCCCGCAGCAGCGTGCTCTTGCCCGAGGCGTTCGGCCCCACGACGGCCGTGACCGTCCCCGGCGCCGCGGCCGCGTCGACGTCCCGCAGGACGAGCCGGCCGCCGAGCCGCACCGCGAGCCCCCGGACGCACACCGTCGCGGTGCCGGCCGCGCCGGCCGCGGCGGCCGCAGCGCCCGCGGCGCCCGCGCCGGCCGCGGCGCCCGCGCCGGCCGCGGCGGCCGCGGCGCCCGCGCTGCCGCCGTCCGCCGCGTGCGTGCGCGCCGCGGCGTCGCCGCGCGTCGCACCATCCGCGGCGTCGCCGCGCGTCGCACCGCGCTCACCGCCCGCGCCCGCCGCACCACCCGCGCCCCGCACCACGTCGCCGCCGTCCACGTCCTCGTCCGGCGCCGCGCTCATCCCGTGGCCCCCCGCACCCGCCGCAGCAGCACGAGGAACAGCGGCCCGCCGATCAGGGCCGTGAAGACGCCCACCGGCAGCCGACCCCCGCCGACGCGGACGAGCTGCACCGCCGCGTCCGCGCCCACCAGCAGCGCCCCGCCCGCCAGCGCCGCGGCCGGCACGAGCACGCGGTGCCGCGCGCCCACGAGCCCCCGCGCCGCGTGCGGTGCGATCAGCCCCACGAACGCGATCGGGCCGGCCACCGCCACCGCGGTCGCGGTCAGCACGCCGGCGAGGCCGAAGAGCCCCAGCCGCACCGCGTCCACCGGGGCGCCCACGCTGCGGGCCTCGTCCTCGCCGAGCGACAGCACGTCGAGGGCGGGGCCCGTCCACGCGGCGAGCCCGCCGCCGACCAGCGCCGCCGCGAGCACTGCCCGCAGCAGACCCGGCGGCAGGAGGTCGTCGATCGTGCCGGTCAGCCACGCGAGCATGCCCCGGCGGAGGCCCGTCGGAAACGCGTGCTCGAGGGCGAGGACGAGCGAGCCGCACACCGCGGAGACGACCACGCCCGCGAGCAGCACCGACAGCGGGTCGATCCACCCGCGGCCACCGCGCCCGAGGCCCGCCACCACCGCGAGGGCCGCCGCCGCCCCGATCATCGCCGGCACGACCTGCCCGCCCGCCGCCCCCCCGTCGCCGCCGAGCAGCCGGCCCAGCACCGTCCCGCCGAGGCCGCCGCCGACCACCGCGGCGAGCGAGAGCGCGACCCCGAGCGACGCGCCCGCGCTCACGCCGAGCACGAAGGGCGAGGCGAGCGGATTGCGAAGCAGCGCCTGCAGCAGCACGCCCGCGATCGCGAGCGACGCGCCGACGCCGAGGGCCGCCCCCACCGCGGTGAGCCGCAGCCCGCGAATCGTGGCGTCGGGCCAGCTCACCTCGATCCCGCCCCCGATCGGGACGCTGACCGTGAGCCGCGCCGCCACCGCCACCAGCAGTGCGGCGCCGAGCAGCAGCAGCCCGGCGGCGGGACGACGAGCGTGCGGCGAGGCGGGCAGCGTCGAGGCGGCCGCGACGGTCACCGCCGCGCCTCGCTCCGCGGATCGCCGGCCGCGGGCGGCCCGTCCGCCGGACCGATCCGGTCGCCGGGCCCCGGGGCCGCGGCGTCCGGGCCGGAGTCCTCGGTGGGCGCCCCCGTCGCGGGCCCGGCTCCGTCGTCGGTCGTCGCCGGCCCGTCGACGTCGCCCGCCACCACCTCCCGAAGCGCCGCGTCGAGCGCGGCCCCGACCTCGATCAGCCCCGAGCTCGGCCGCAGCGCATCGGCGTGGCCGAGCACCGCCAGCCGGCCGGTCGCCAGCGCCCGCAGGCCGAGGTCGGCCCAGGCGTCCCGGGCCGACCGGACCAGCTCCGCCACCTCCCGCGGGCGGTCGGTGACGAGCACGATGGCCGCGGGGTCGAGCCGCACGAGGTCCTCGGTCGCCAGCGTCCGCCAGCCGAGGCCGCCGAAGGCGTTGGCGAACCCGCGGGCCGCGAGCATCTCGTGCAGATACGTGCCCCGGCCGAAGACGCCCGGCGGCCGCACCGCGTGGGCGAGCAGCACCCCGCCGTCGAGGGCGGCCGGGTCGGCGCCGGTCGGCACGCGGTCGCCTCCCGCGGGCGGCTCGACGAGGGCGGCGAGCCGGGCGTCGATCGCGTCCGCCCGCGCCGCGAGGGCCGCCTCCATGGGCGAGGTGGGCGGGGCGAGCTCGCGCGGGAGCGTGCGCACGAACGCGCGGACGTCGGCGATGCCGTTCAGGCGGGCCGTGATCGGCGGGGCCCAGCCGCGGTCCGCGGCCAGCCGCCGGAGGCCCGAGGCGTCGTCCCGGGCCGGTGGCTGCCGCAGGACGTGGGTCGGGTCGAGGGCGACGAGCCGCTCGGCGTCCACCCGCAGGAGGTCGCCGGCCACGGGGATGTCCGGGTCGAGGAAGCGGCAGAAGCCGCTGCGGCCCACGATCGAGGCCTCGAGCCCCATGTCGACGAGCACGCGGCTCATCGCGGGCGAGAGGCTCGCGAGCCGGAGGCGTCCGGTGAACCGCGGGGGCATCGGGGCCCCGATCGCTCCGGGGTCGACGTCGTCGGGGAGCTCGGCGTCGAACGCCCGCTCCCCCGTCCGCCGCTCGACCGGCTCCGGGGCCGCGCGGGGCTCGCATCGCGTGGCGAGCACGAGCAGGAGACCGCCGATCACGAGGCCGGCCAGTGCGGTCAGGAGCATGCGGTTCATGGGCTCATGCTACGGGACCGCCTTCCGGCCCGGCATCGAGGGCGGAGGTGCGCTGCCATCCCGTGAGAACCGCGCGAACCGGCGGAATCCCGCTCCCAGTCGCCCCGCTCCCCGGGGTACACTTGCAGCGTCCGGCCCGCGGTCCGTCGCGACCGCCCGGGGCGCCACGGCGTCCCGCCCGACTCGATGCGGGGTCGTCCCACGGACGGGACGACGCAGCGATCGGGTGCCGGACGACGACCCCGCGCGGGTCGTGCAGACAGGCCGACGACACGGAGGTTCGACCATGGCCCTGCTCGCCGAAGTGCGCAAGATCTTCTCCCGCCGCCCCCGTCCGGCGCTCGAGGGCTCCCCGGCGTCCGGCCTCGTCTCCGCCATGAAGCAGGGCGACGCCGGCACCGCGACGAGCTCGACCGCGACCCGTTCCAACGGCTCGGGATCGGGCGGCGGCACCGCGACCGCGACCGCCACCTCGACGACCACGCCCCGGCGGTCGAGCAACGGCACGGCCGCCACCCGCGGGGGCTCGGAGGGCTCGGCCACCGCGGCCGCCACCCGCGCCGCGAAGGAGCACGCGCCGCAGCGCGATCGGCGCGACGGCGACGCCCGCGGCGACGACGGACGCAGCGACGGCGCCCGCGGCGGCACGGTCGTCGAGCCGACGTCGCTGCTGCCCACCGGTCGCGTCGGCGGTCGCTCGCGGACGCAGGAGGAGCTGCAGCGGCTCGTCGAGAACATCGGCGATCGCCTCGACGCGCACGCCCGCCGCAGCGACCGCATCGTCGAGCTGCTCAGCGACGTGCCGAGCAGCCTCGAGACGCTGCCCGAGATGAGCCGCCGCCAGGTGCACCTCGTCGAGGCCGTGCAGGACCACCTCGACCAGATCTCCCGCCGCGACGAGCGGATGCAGTCGGCGATCGTCGAGCTCTGCGAGACCTCGCGCCATCACGCCGAGATGCTCGAGGCGATCCGCGGCCAGCTCGAGTCGAACCACGAGGGCACCCGCCAGCTCGGCGAGGCCGTGCACGGGCTCGAGGGCTCGCTCGTCGCGCTCACCCGCACCCAGGAGCGGTCGCACGAGGTCTTCACGCAGATGAGCGAGGACAGCCGGCGGCGCGAGGAGCGCTTCGCCGAGAGCGTCCAGTCCGCGAGCCGCTGGATGATCACCGCGGTGCTCTGCTGCTGTGGCGCCGCCGTGGCCGCCGTCGCCACCGCCCTGCTCGCGATCATCATCTGACGTCGACGCGGCCCGGCGCGGCCGCCACGACGTCACGACGCACGACCGGCGCCCGCCCACCCGGCGGGCGTCGTCGCGCGCGGGACGGCCCGCCGCTCGGCTCAGTCCCCGGCGTCGCTCGCCGCCGAGGCAGGCGGCGCTTCGAGCACCCGGGCGAGGTCGCGCCAGAAGCCGGGGTAGCTCTTGGCCACGCACGCGGGGTCGCGAATCGAGATCTCCGGCCGCGCGAGGCCGAGCACCGCGAACGCCATCGCCATGCGGTGGTCGTCGTAGGTCTCGATCAGCACCGGCCGGTCGTGGCGCGTGGATGGATCGATCGCGAGGTGGTCGTCCGAGGACGCGACGGTGCACCCGATCCGCTCGAGCTCCGTCGCCAGCGCCGCGATGCGGTCCGTCTCCTTCACCCGCAGCGTGCGCAGGCCGGTGATCGTGACGGGCTCGGAGCCCGCGGCCGCCATCGCCGCCACCGCGAGCGCCCCGTCCGGCCAGTCGGCCGCGTCGAGCACGCCGCCCGCCGCGAGCCCGCCGCCGAAGACCGCCGTCGGCTCGCCCGCGGTGCGCACCGTCGCCGCCCGCGGGCCGATCGCCGCCACCGCCCGCGCCGCCCGGGCGTCGGGCTGCGGTCCGTCCACGTCGAGACCGGCGACGCGGGCGACCGAGCCCGGCACCACCGCGGCGGCCGCGAGCCAGTAGATCGCCCCGCTCGCATCGGGCTCGACCGTCGCCTCGAACGCCGCGAGCCCGCCCGCGGGCGGCAGCGGCAGCGTGATCGTCCCCGGCCGGCGTCCGGCGTCCGGCGGCTCGAGGCGCGGGCCGAGCCCCCGCTCGGCGAGGACGGCGGCGGTCAGCTCGACGTAGCTCGGGCTCGTGAGCGGCTCGGCGACCTCGAGCTCGAGCCCGCCGTCGAGCCACGGGGCCACGAGCAGCAGCGCGGAGACGAACTGGCTCGACGCCGTCCGCCCCACCCGCAGCCGCCCCCCCCGCAGCGCGTCGGACGGCCGCACCTCGAGCGGCAGGCGGCCGTCGGCCTCGAGGAACCGCACGTCGGCCCCCAGGGACCGCAGCAGCCCGACGCCCTCGGCCACCGGCCGCTCGCGCATGCGCGGGCTGCCGTCGATGATGACCGGCTCGGCCGCGAGGGTCGCGGCGGCGATCATGAACCGCGTCGGCGTGCCGCCGTCGCCGAGGTCGACGCGTCCGCCCCGCGGAAAGCGGCCGTCCACGCCGTCGATCTCCACGTCGGTCCCGTCGGCGCCGGTCCAGCGCACCTCGACGCCGAGACTCCGCAGGGCGCCGAGCAGGCGATCGCAGTCGTCCGACCGCAGCGGCCGGCGGATGACCGACGTCCCGCGGGCGAGGGCGGCGAGCACGTACAGGCGATTGGTGACGCTCTTCGAGCCCGGCGGGCGCAGCGTGAGGTCGAACGGGCCGGGCCGCACCGGCACCGTCAGCGGGTCGGGCAGTCGATCGAGCGGGGCGTGCAGGTCGGTCGTCCGCACGTCGGACGGCTCCGCGGGAAAGGGACGGGCGGGGCGATCGTCGCCGGGGCCCGGGCGACCGGCCGCTCGGGGCCGCGGGGAGCGGCGGCGGGCGGCGGCGGGCGGCGGCGGGCGCCGCGGCGACGCTCGTGGTTCGGGCCGGTGATTCGGGCCGGCGGCGAACCCCGGCGGAGGGGCTCAGGAGCGGCGGAAGACCGCGACGACGTTCTCCACCGGAACCACGAAGAGCCGATTGTCGCCCTCGAAGTCGACCGGGATCGCGCCCTTGGGATTGAACAGCACGCGATCGTACTGCCGGATCGGGTAGTCGTCGTCGTTGTCCACGTGCTGACTGACGGTCACGATCCGCCCGGTGAGCGTCGGGATCTCGATCTTGTCGGGCAGGTGGATGCCGCTCTTCGTCTGCTTCTTGTCCTCGTCCTTGCGGATGAGGACGCGCGGCCCGATGGGCTCGACGGTCTCGAGGTCGGAGGTGGACGGACTGCCTTCGGTCATGCACGGACTCCGAATGGGGACTGTAGGTCGTCCGCTCGCCGGCGGGTGGACGACCGAGCGCGAGGTCCGTTCGTCCGCTCGCCGGGGGGGGGCGTTCCGGGAGGCCGCCGGTCCCCTCGCCGTCGGCCGCGGGCGGCCGAGCCTCGCCGAGTTCGGCCGCGACGTCGCGCCCGGCGGCGGGGACTCCGTCTCGGACCGCCCACGCGCCCCGCCCGGGCGCCGCCGCCGCGGACCGCCCCGCGTGCCCCGCCGCACCCCGGCCTCGCCCGCATCCGGCCGCGGAACCGCACGCGGGACCAGCCGCGGGCGTGGCCGCGCCGGGCCCTCCCGCGTCGGCCGGCAGCGGGAAGGCCTCCCGTCTCGGAGGTGGCCATCCCATCGACTATCATGCTCGTTCAGGGGACGGGTCTTCCGGGATCGCACCAGCCCCGTCGCCGAGGGAGACGAGCCAATGACCACCGCCTCGACGCCCCGTCCGGGCGAGGCCGGCGCGGCCACGACCGATCCGCTGGCCCTCATCGACGTCGATCACGTCCGCTTCTTCGTGGGCAACGCGAAGCAGGCGGCGTACTTCTACGCGCACACCTTCGGGTTCCGGATCGACCAGTTCAACGACCTGACGACCGGCAGCCGCGAGACCGCCTCGTACCTGCTGACGCAGGGCAACATCCGGCTGCTGCTGACCACCGGCCTGACCGCGGACCACCCCGCCCAGGAGGAGGTCCGGAAGTACGGCGACGGCGTGAAGGACGTCGCCCTCACCGTCTTCGACGCGGCCGCCGCCTACGAGCAGGCGATCCGCAACGGCGGCGAGTCGGCCTACGAGCCGGTCGAGCACGCCGACGAGCACGGCACCGTGGTCATGGCCGGCATCAAGGCCTACGGCCGCGTCGTCCACTCCTTCGTCTCGCGTCACGGTGGGTACGAGCTGCCGAAGCTCAAGCAGGGCGCGAGCTTCGCCCCGGGCTTCTCGAAGGTCGGGCCGCTGTCGGTCAACGACTACAACGAGAAGCACCCCTGCGGCCTCAAGTACGTCGACCACTGCGTGGGCAACGTCGAAGAGGGCAAGATGAACCACTGGGTCAAGTGGTACGAGGACGTGATGGGCTTCGAGATGTTCAAGCATTTCGACGACGCCGACATCTCGACCGAGTACTCGGCCCTCATGTCCAAGGTCATGGCCTCCGGCAACCACCTGATCAAGATGCCGATCAACGAGCCGGCCGAGGGCAAGAAGAAGAGCCAGATCCTCGAGTACCTCGAGTGGCACGACATGACGCCCGGCGTGCAGCACCTGGCCCTGCGGACCGACGACGAGCTCGCCTCGGTCGCCGCCCTCCGCGGCCGCGGAGTGGACTTCCTCAACCTCCCGGACAGCTACTACGAGATCGTCTGGGACCGGGTGAACAAGACCCTCCGCGAGCACGGCCACGAGGCGGTCCGGGAGGATCACGACCGGATCAAGGACCTCGGCATCCTGGTGGACGCCGACGACGAGGGGTACCTGCTGCAGCTGTTCACCAAGCCGCTGCAGGACCGGCCGACGCTCTTCTTCGAGATCATCTGCCGCCGCGGCTCCCAGAGCTTCGGCAAGGGCAACTTCAAGGCCCTCTTCGAGGCCCTGGAGATCGAGCAGGAGCGGCGCGGCAACCTCTGAATCCGGGCCCCGCGCCCCCGGCCGGGCCGGCCCGGCTCGGTCCAGGCCGCCCGCCGGGACTCGCTGGCCGCCGGGACTCGCCGGCCGCCGGGGATCCAGCCGCGGCGGTGACCCCCGGCTCCGGCCGATCGCCCCGCCCCGAACCCGGAACCGGCCCCGAACGATGACCGCCCCGCGGCGCCGGCGCCGCGGGGCGGTCGTTCATTGGTCGGGGGCTGCCCGTGAACCGGGCGACCGGGATGGAGGAGCCACCCGGTCGCCCGGAAGCGTTCCGACCGTCCGGAGACGGTCCTGAACGTCACGGGAGGAGAAGAAAGCCACGGGAGCGGCCTCTCGGGATAACCCTTGAGACCCGAACGAGTGCCTGGTCACGGTACCGGCCGCCCCGATCCGCGACAACGAAGAACTCACCGTTTGCTGAAAGGTCGTGACGGAACCGCACGTGGCCCGCGCCACAGCGCATGAGGCCGTACAGATACGCGCAGGAGCCGGCGACGGCCGCCCTTCATGGGCTCGAGGCGGTCCGCAGGGACGCACGGGCCGCTCCAGAGACGCGGACCGGCGGCCCCGGAGCTGGAGGCAGGAATCCCGGTCTCGGCGCGGCACCCGCTCCCCCGGCGCGATCGACGGCGTCCGTGGTCGCGACCCGGGCGACTGCCGGGGCCGCCGCCGGGCCTGCACCGCCCGCGGCGGCTCGGGCAGTCAGCCTGCGGTCGACCCGCCGCCGCGGCGGGCCTGCACGAAGCTCGCCACGCAGGCCACGAGGAAGGCGATGCTCAGCCCGCACGTGACCGCCTGCACGATGATCGCGTTCACGCGGATCGGCTCCTCCTCGGTCGCCTCGGCGTCCGGGGCGGTCCCGTCGAGGGCCTCCGACGCGTTCTCACCGGCGTCCTGCACCGCGTCGGCAGCAGCGTCCGCGACCTCCTCCCCCGTCCCCGGCGCGGCCGTCTCGGCCGGAGCGGGCTCGCCGGCGGCCTCGAGGGCGGCCGGCAGCTGCGGGATCGCGCCGGCGGTGGGGATCACGACCAGCAGGGCGAGCACCGCGGCGCCGTGCATGGCGTGCTTGCGGAGCCGGGCGTTGAGGGCGAGTCCGCCCAGCAGGGCGAACACGATCCCGAAGAAGGCGGGGATCAGGGCGGTCATGCTGCGGTCGCCGGCCGGCTGCAGCACGAAGTAGGCGACGAGGCCGAGGGCGATCAGGATCGCGGCGTAGGCAAGCGTGAGGCGGGCCATGACGGGGCTCCCGGGGCGGTCGCGGCGGCGCCGCGAGGTGGCGGTCGTGGGCCGCCCGGCAGGGCGGCGGCGGACTGTACTCCCGTTGCCCGTCCGCGTCCCCTCCTCGCCCCGCGGAGAGCATCCGGAATCGAGTCCCTGCCCCGGCCCGGGGCCGCCTCCCCCCGCCATCGCGGCCACTCCGACCGGCCCCGACCAACTCCGACCGCCGGACCGCCCCGGACCGCCCCGGACCGCCGTCATGAACCCGTGAAGATCGGGGTTCACCAAACCCGTGAAGGTTGGGGTTCCTTGACTGCCCCGGGGCCGTGGAGCCGCCGGATCCCCGCCGCAGCACCGACGGCCCCCCCGCCGCGCCGCGTCCGGATCCCCGCCGCCGCGCGGGGTATAACGCCCGCATGCTGCTCGTCTGGATCCTCGCCGCCCTGCTTGCGTTCGTGCTCCTGCTCGTCGGCGGCGGCCACCTGCTGCCGGCGACGTGGAGCGGCACCGTCCGGGGCGAGATCCCGGCGGCCCCCGAACGGGTCTGGGCCGTCGCCCACGGTGCGGCCGGTCCCGGTAACGCCCCCGTTCCGCTCGCCGGGCAGGCCCGCAGCGTCGAGCGACTGCCCGACGCCGAGGGGCGTCCCTCCTGGGTCGAGGATCTCGGCTCCACCCGGCACACGGTCGTCACCGAGGCCTGGGAGCCGCCGCGCGCCGCGACCCGCCGGGTGACCGACGCCGAGGCGCCGGTGAGCATGCGGACCACGCTCGCGCTCGAGCCGACCCCCGCCGGCACCACGTCGGCCACGGTGTCGATGGAGATCGAGATCGCGACCACGTCGTGGCACGGCCCCTTGATGCGGTGGATGATGCTGCTCGTGGGAGGCGGGAAGCGGCCGGCCGCCGGTTACCTGCGCCGGCTCACGGGCGCCGCGGCGGGCGCCTCCGGCTGAACGCCGCCGGAGCGTGCGAGGCCTCCGCGACGTCTGAGGCGTCCTCGGCGCCTGCGGCGACCGCGGCACCATCCGCCGGCCGCGTGCACCGCGCCCCGTGCGGCTCGCTCGCCGCCCCCCGGCCCGCCGGCCCCCCGGCGATCATCCCGCCGGCGCTCCGGCCCGCCGGCCCTCCGGCCCGCCGGCCCGCCGGCGATCATCCCGACGGCGCCTCCACGCCGAGCCACGCCAGCAGCTCGTCGCGCCCGAGGCAGTTGACGACGTCCCCGGCCGTCGCCCCGCCCCGGCGGGCGGTGAGCACCCCGTAGCGCAGCTGGTCGAAGTCCGCCTCCGCGTGCACGTCGCAGTCGATCGCGATGCGGGCCCCCGCGTCGAGGGCCAGCCGCACGTGGACGTCGCGCAGGTCGAGCCGCCAGTGATTCGCGTTCACCTCGAGGGCGACGTCGTGCTCGGCCGCCGCGGCGGCGAGCGCGGCGACGTCGGGGCTCAGGCCCTCGCGCCGCATGATCAGCCGTCCGGTGGGATGGCCGAGGATCCTGACCTTCGGATGCTCGATCGCCCGGATCAGCCGCGTCGTCGCCTTCGCGGGATCCTGCGTCAGCGCCGCGTGCGGCGAGGCGACGACCACGTCGAGCAGCTCGAGCACGTCGTCCTCGTAGTCCAGCGAGCCGTCGGCGTGCACGTCGACCTCGCTGCCGGCGAGCACGACGATCGTGTCCGCCAGCTCCGCCGCCACCTCGCGCACCGCGTCCACGTGCCGCCGCAGCCGGTCGGCGTCGAGCCCGTTCGCCTGCACCTGGCTGCGCGAGTGGTCGGTCACCGCGATCGTGTGGAAGCCGTGGGCCGCGGCCCGCTCGGCCAGCTCGCGGATCGACATCCGGCCGTCCGACGCGGTGGTGTGCGCATGCAGCTCGCAGCGGATGTCCTCGAGCGAGACGAGCGCGGGCAGCACGCCCGCCTCGGCGAGCGCGACCTCGCCGCGGTCCTCGCGGAGCTCCGGCGGGATCCAGTGCAGGCCGAGCGCGTCGTAGATCGCCTCCTCCGCGTCGGTCGCGACCGCCTCGCCCGGCGAGCCGTCGGCCTCGAGGCGGGCGAGGGCGTATTCGTTGAGGGTCATCCCGCGCTGCCGCGCACGCTCCCGCAGCCGGACGTTGTGCTCCTTGGAGCCGGTGAAGTAGAGCAGCGCCGCCCCGAAGCTCGCCGGCTCCACCACCCGAAGATCGACCTGCATGCCCGCGTCGGTGCGGACCGACGCCTTGGTGTCGCCCCGCAGCAGCACCTCCTCGACCGCCTCGTGGCCGCAGAACGCATCGAAGATCGGGCCGGCGTCCTGCGGATCCGCCGCCACGAGCACGTCGACGTCGCCGATCGTCTCGCGGCCGCGCCGCAGCGATCCTGCACACTCGATCCGGTCGACCTGCGGCAGGCCCTCCAGCGTCTCGACGAAGCGGCGGGCGAGCGTCCACGCCGTGCCGATCCGCGTGCGATCGCCCGCGGACTGCGCGAAGGCCAGGCTGCGGCGGATGTTCTCGAGCTTCTTCGGGCCGAAGCCCTTCAGCCCGACGAGACCGCCGTCGTCGAGCCGCGCCTGCAGATCCGCGACGGACGCCACGCCCGACTCCTGCCAGAAGAGCCGGGCGGTCTTGGGCCCGATGCCCGGAACCGCCATGACCTCCAGCACGCCGGCCGGCACCTCGCCCGCGAGCCGCTCGTGCTCCTCGATGCGGCCGTGCTCCACGAACTCGCGGATCCGCTCGACCGCCCCCTTTCCGACGCCGTCGAGCCCGGCGAGCTCCTCGTCGGTCAGCTCGCCGACGTCCCGCGGCAGGTCGGCGAGGACGCGGGCGACCTTCTGGAAGGCGTTGACCTTGAAGCGGTTGCCGCCGAGCAGCTCGGTGAGCTCGGCCATCCGCTCGAAGACGGCGGCGATCTGGGCGTTGCGTGCGGGCATGGGACGACGAGTCTACGCCGCCGGCGAGGGCGACCCGGCCGCCCGGTGCGCGCCGTCGGAGGAGTCGCCTCTCCTTCCGGCACAGGACCCTCCGCCGACGGACCGCCGCGCCCGCGGCTCGGCGGACGCCGTCGATTCGGTCCCGTTCGGCCATGGGCGGATCACGGCCGAGTCGCCATCCTGCTCCGCTCGCCCGCCGGGTCGGCTCGCGCGGGCGATCACGTCACCACCGGTCGCGCCGCGCCGGCTCGGGGCTCCCCGCACCATCGCCTCGGGGCAGTATCCTCGTCGCCCCTCCGGCGACGGACCCGGGACGCGATGCCCACGGGGCCCCGTCCGCCCGCGCCGGCACGGACAGGAAGGAACCCTCCGATGCACCTCGCCCACCGCCGCGGCCCGTCGCCGCGCTCGCTCGTCCCGCTGCTCCTCGGCCTGCTGGTCCTGCTCGTTCCCGCGCCGGCGTCGATCGCCGGCACCGGCGCGCCGCCGGCCGCCGGCGGAGACGCGCCCGCCGCGGCCCCCGCCGGCGACGCCGAGCCCTCGCCCGCCGCCGCGATCGAGTCGATGGACGAGGCGCTCGCCGCCGTCAACGACGTCGAGACCGAGCTGCCCGTCCTGCGGCGGGCCGTGCGTCCGCTGTTCAAGGCCCAGCTCGAGGAGGCCCTGCCGACCTGGCTCGACCACCTGCAGCAGCGCTCCGCGCGCGGCGAGCCCGTCGCCCGCGCGGTGGAGCGGACCGAGGTGATCCTCGACGCGATCGAGGCCCGGGGCGGCGACGTGGCCGAGCCACGGGCCTATCTCGTCGCCGTGCAGGGCAACCTGATCGCCGACGTCGATCCCACCGACGTGGCCGGCCTGGCGGGTCGCCTGCAGGAGTGGGTCGTCAGTCCCGACGGCGGCGTGAAGGTCGGCCTGAACATCGTGGCCTTCCTCGCGATCATCCTCATCGCCCGGATCGTGGCGAACATCGTCAGCGGCGTGGTCCGCCGCGCCCTTCGCAAGGTCCGCAAGGGCTCGGAGCTGCTCCGCGACTTCCTCGCCAACATCACCGGCCAGACGATCTTCATCGTGGGCATCATCGTCGCCCTCGGCCGCCTCGGCGTGAACACCGGTCCGCTGCTCGCGGCCGTCGGTGCCGCGGGCTTCATCATCGGCTTCGCGCTGCAGGGCACGCTCGGCAACTTCGCCGCCGGCGTCATGATCCTGCTGTACCGGCCGTACGACATCGGCGACTACGTGACCGCAGGCGGCGTCTCGGGCACCGTCAAGGCGATGACGCTCGTCTCGACCACCCTCGTCACCCCCGACAACCAGATCAACATCGTGCCCAACGGGTCGATCTGGGGCGACGTCATCACCAACGTCACCGGCAGCGCGACCCGCCGCGTCGACCTGACCTTCGGCATCGGCTACGCCGACGACGTCGAGAAGGCCGAGCAGGTGCTGCGGGACCTCGTCACGTCGCATCCGAAGGTGCTCGGTGACCCCGCCCCGATGATCAAGGTGGTCGAGCTCGCCGACTCGTCGGTCAACTTCGTCGTCCGTCCGTGGACCAAGACCAGCGACTACTGGGACGTCTACTTCGACCTCCACCGCGAGGTGAAGCTTCGGTTCGACGCCGAAGGCATCGGCATCCCCTTCCCGCAGATGGACGTGCACGTGCACCAGACCACCTGATCGCCGCTCGGGCGCCCGCCGGCCGCCGGTCCGGCGCCCGCACGACGCCCCGCGCTGCCGCATTCCCTGCGGCGGGCGGGGCGTCGTCGCGTTCGGCCGCGGGCGCGGGCGCGGCCCCCGGGCCGCGTCTCGCCTCGGCGGTGTGCGGGTCGGCGATCAGCCGTCCATCTCGTCGCCGGCGTCCTCGACCCCGTCGGCGGCGTCCTCCACCGCCTCGCCGGTCTCCTCGCCGGTCTCCTCGGCCGCGTCGTCGGCGGGCCGATCGTCCGCGCACCCGGCGAGCCCGACGGTTGCGAGGCCCGCGCCGCCGGCGAGACCGAGCATCAGGGCCGCGAGGGGTGCGTGGCGACACGTGCGGGCGACCGGCCCCGGCCAAGCTCGCTCGGATCGATCGTCTCGGCGGCTCATGCCCGCACCGCACGATCTCCGCGGCGGGCGAGGCCCATCACGAGCGACACCACGAACAGGAGCAGGAACAGGAAGAACAGGACCTTCGCGATGGTCGCCGCCCCGGCGGCGATGCCGCCGAAGCCGAAGACGGCCGCGACGATCGCGATGATGAAGAACGTCAGGGCCCACGCAAGCATGGGGGGTCTCCGTCTGGAACAGCCCATCGCGGCGTGCACGGCACGGGCGAGGGGCGGAGCGTCGACGGGACCGCCCCGCCGATGGGCGTAGCGTGCCTCGTTCACCGGAGTGCGGGCTGAGCCGGACGTGAAGCCGCGATCACGCCCCCGGCGACGACGTCACGCCGTCACGACGTCACGACGTCGCGCCGTCCCGCCGTCCCGCCGTCGCGCCGTCCCGCCGTCGCGCCGTCGCGCCGTCCCGTCGCGATGCATCGACCGTGGTCCGTGGAGCAGGAACCGGCCAGAGCGTCCGTCCAGCGTGACAGGACACGCCCGGCAGCCGCCCGGCAGTGCCCTACAGCCCCCGGCAGCGGCCCCGCAGCCCCCGACGCCCCCGCAGCCCCCGACGCCCCC
>CAYLNM010000097.1:0-17002 GCA_964385045.1 uncultured Isosphaeraceae bacterium | reverse complement strand
GGCCGGGGGCCGGGGGCCGGGGGCCGGGGGCCGGGGGCCGGGGGGGCCGGCGTGACGCCGAGGGCGCCGTGAGTACGACGAGCACGACCCGGGCGACGAGGACGATGGACCACGACGGCCCGGTGCCGCCGGACGGCGCGGGCGTTCGAGCCCCCGAGGGAAGGACCGAGGCGTGAGCGACGCGGATCGCCGCCGCTCCGGGGAGGCGGCATGACCTGGCTGGTGATCGGGGCGCTGGTCGTCGGGCTGTCGCTCGGCGTCTTCGGCTCGGGCGGGTCGATCCTGACCGTCCCGGTGCTGGTCTACCTGCTGCACCACGAGGACAAGGCCGCGATCGCCGAGTCGCTCGGCATCGTCGGCGCGATCGCCTTGATCAGCGCCCTGCCCTACGCCCGCGAGCGGCTGGTCGACTGGCGTACCGCGGTGCTCTTCGGCGTGCCCGGGATGGCGGGCACCTACGGCGGCGCCTGGCTGGGCGGCCTGGTCTCGGGTGCGGTGCAGCTGATCGTCTTCGCGGGCGTGATGCTGGCCGCGGCAGGACTGATGTGGCGCGGCGGGGCGGCGACGGCGACGTCGGAGCCGACCGGCGCGTCCGACGAGGAGCACCGCGGCGGCGGCCGCGATCACGCCCCCGGCGATGCGGTCGCGGTCACGGGGGGGACGACGGGGGCCGAGGACGCATCGGGCGCGGAGGCCGCGCCGGACGCGCCGAACGCGCCGGACGCACCGAACGCGCCGGACGCGCCGAACGCACCCGGCGCGGCGACCACACCAGCCACGCCGGTCGCACCGGCCGCCGGCCGCCCCGCGCTGCCCGTCGTGGTCCTCGAGGGCCTCGCGGTCGGCGTCCTCACCGGCTTCGTCGGGGTGGGCGGCGGCTTCCTCATCGTGCCCGCCCTCGTGCTGCTCGGCGGCCTGTCGATGCGCCGGGCGGTGGCGACGAGCCTGGTGATCATCGCCCTCAAGTCGGCGACCGGCTTCTGGAAGTACCTGCACGTGCTCGAGGACACGGGCTCTTCGGTGAACTGGCGAACGATGGCCGCCTTCACCGTGGTCGGCGCACTCGGAAGCATGGGCGGCACGTTCATCAACACGCGGCTCGACGCCGGGGCCCTCCGCCGCGGCTTCGCGGCGTTCCTGCTCGTGATGGCGATCTTCATCCTCGGACGCGAGGGGGCGACCCTGATCGGTGGAGCGCCGGCGGCGGAGACCGCCGCGGACCCGGGGGCCTCGGCCTCGGTCGAGGGCGCCGCGTCCGCCGGCACCGTGGAGCCCGCGGCCCGGCCGGTCCGGGCGCCGGAGGCCGGGCCGTGACGGGGCGACGGGCCGGCGTCGAGGACCCGGGGCCGGAGCCGCGCGGGCGACGCGGGACGATCGCCGGCGCCCCCGCCCCACCGGACGGCCGCCGCGGCCGGCGGCCGACGAATCACGGCCCGCTCCGCGCATCCCGCGCCGGGCGGGCCCCGGACGGAAGGTGACGACATGCAGCAGGAAGCATCGGAACGAGGCGTCGTGGACGTTCACGCCCGCGACTCGGGGCCACCGGTCGACGTGGGGGCGGCGCTGACGGCCGTCGTCGACCGGCTCGAGGGGATCGAGCGCCGGCTCGCGGCGATCGAGACGGGCGGCGGCTCGACCGCGGCACCCACGGCCCCGACCGGCCTCGCATCCGCGGCCGGCTCCCGCGGTCCCGCCGCGGATCCGCTCGCATCCCTGCGCGGGCCGCTCGAGGCGGCCCTCGCGGCGGCGACCGACGCCTTCGACGAGGAGGTCGCCCGCGGCCGGGCCCACGGGGTCGACGCCGACGCCCGCCTCGGCCCGCTGCTCGGCCTCGCCGAGCGGCTCACCCGGCCGGAGACGGTCGCGGCGCTCTCGGCGATGCTCGAGCACGCCGAGTCGCTCGCGCCGCTCGTCGAGCTCGCCGCCACCGCCCCGCACGCGATCGCCGCGTTCACCGACATCGTCGACGCGGAGATCTCGCAGATGGCCGCCCACGGGCAGGACGTCGACGCGGCGCTCCGCAACGGCCTCGCCGCGGTCGTCTACCTCGGCCAGCGGGTCTCGACGGCCGAGCTCGAGGCCCTCGGCACCCTGCTCCGCTCCGACGTGCTGCACCCGCGGGCGGTCGACATGGTCGGCCGGCTCGGACGAGCGCTCGTCGAGGCGAGCGAGGAGCCCCGCGGCTCGGTCGGCCCGTTCGGGGCCCTCCGCCGCCTCGGCGACCGCGATGCCCGCCGCACCAGCGCGTTCCTCCTCGAGTTCGCCCGCCGCTTCGGGCAGGTGCTCGAGGCGCCGGACCCGGCCCCGGCCGGCGGCGAGGCGCCCGCCCGCGGCCCCGGCCGCACCGGGCCCGTCACGACCACGACCACGACCACGACCACGACCGCCAGCACCAGCACGACCCACGGGAGTCACACCTCATGAGCCAGCGTCACGACGTCGTCATCTGCGGGGGCGGCACCGGCGGCCTCACCGTCGCCGCCCAGCTCCGCCAGGCCTCGAACCCCCCGTCGGTCGCCATCGTCGAGCCGTCGGAGACGCACTACTACCAGCCGCTCTGGACGCTGGTGGGCGGCGGCGTCTACGACCGCGAGGCGTCCGCGCGGGACGAGCGGGACTTCATCCCGCCCGGGTGCGACTGGGTGAAGGACCGCGTCGCGTCGTTCGACCCCGACGCGAAGGCGGTGGTGCTCGCGAGCGGCGAGCGGCTCGAGTACGGGCACCTCGTGGTGGCGATGGGCCTGCAGGTGAACTGGGACGGCATCCCCGGGCTCGCCGAGTCGGTCGGGGCGCCCGGCACCGGCGTCTGCAGCAACTACTCCTACGAGACCGTCGACTCGACGTGGGAGAACGTGCGCGAGTTCCGCGGCGGCCGCGCGATCTTCACCGAGCCGATCACCGGCGTGAAGTGCGGCGGGGCCCCGCAGAAGATCATGTACCTCGCCGAGGACCACTGGCGGCGCACCGGCGTCCGCGACGCGTGCGAGATCCTGTTCTGCAACGGCAAGGGCTCGATCTTCTCCTCCCCGCACTACGCCCCCGCGCTCGAGCGGATCTGCGACGAGCGTGGGATCGACGTGCGGTACGAGACGAACCTCGTCGAGCTTCGGCCGGACCGCAGGGAGGCGGTCTTCCGCCACGGGCCGACCGGCGAGGAGTCCGTCCTCGCCTACGACATGATCCACGTCACGCCCCCGATGGGCCCGCTCGACGTGCTGCGGGACAGCCCGCTCGCGGCCGAGTCGGGATGGGTCGACGTCGACCAGCACACGCTGCGGCACGTGCGGTACGACGACGTCTTCGCCCTCGGCGACTGCAGCAGCCTGCCGACGTCCAAGACCGGGGCGGCGATCCGCAAGCAGGCCCCGACCGTGGTCCGCAACCTGCTCGACGACCGGGAGGGCAAGGCCCTCTCCGCGTCCTACGACGGCTACACCTCCTGCCCGCTCGTCACCGGCTACGGCCGGCTGATCCTCGCCGAGTTCGACTACTCGAAGGAGGCCCGCGAGTCCTTCCCCTTCGACCAGCGGGAGGAGCGGTACAGCATGTACGCCCTCAAGGCCTACGCCCTGCCCCGCATGTACTGGCACGGGATGCTCAAGGGACGGATGTGATCGCGACGGCCGGCGCCGGGTGAGCCGCCGCCCCGTGAGTCGGCGCCGGGTGAGCCGCCGCCCGGTGAGTCGGCGCCGAGGGGCGGACGGGATCGCGGCGCGGACGCTCGGCGCCGTCCGGCTCCGACCGGTCGCGTCCGGCCCGGCCGCGACCGAGCTGGCCCCGGTCGGCCCGGCGGCGGCTGGGGGGAACGCCCCCCGAGACCGGGGCGATGTCCCGGTCCGGCACCGCCCGCTTCGCCGCCGCGCCGCCGTATCGTGCGACGTGGACGGTCCACCCCGCATCCGTCCGCTCCCGCACCGCCGCTTCGGTGCGCTGCCGGCCGGTCGCCGCGCTCCGTGCGTCGGCGGGCCCCGGTCTCCGGGAACCAGCTCGCGGGAACGTCGGAGGAGCCTCGCGTGGGCGGATCGTGGCGCATCGGCCGGCTGTTCGGCATCGACGTACGGCTGCACTGGACCTTCCTGCTCCTCGTGGCGTGGGTCCTCTTCGCCCGCCTCGGGGCCGATGGCGGCATCGTCGACGCGCTGCAGTCGCTGGGGTTCGTGATCGCGATCTTCGGCTGCATCGTCCTTCACGAGTGCGGCCACGCCCTCGCCGCCCGCCGCTACGGGATCGGCACCCGCGACATCACGATCCTGCCCATCGGCGGCCTCGCCCGCCTCGAGCGGATGCCGGAGGAGCCGGTGCGGGAGATCGTGGTGGCGATCGCGGGACCGCTGGTCAACGTGGGGATCGCGATCGTCCTCGGCGCCTTCCTGCTCGCGACCCGCGGGGCGGGCGGCCTGCTCGCGATGGAGGGCGAGGACGGGGCGAACCCGCTCGCCGGCAACTTCCTGCCCGGTCTGCTCGCGGTGAACGTGCTGCTCGTCGCCTTCAACCTGCTCCCGGCGTTCCCGATGGACGGGGGGCGAGTGCTCCGCGGGATCCTGGGGGTCAGGCTCGATCACACGACCGCCACCCGCATCGCGGCCACCGTGGGCCAGGTGGTCGCGGTGGGGTTCGCGATCCTCGGCCTGATGGTCGGCAACCCCTTCCTGCTGTTCATCGCGCTCTTCGTCTTCATCGGTGCGTCCGCCGAGGCCAAGCACGAGGAGATGCGGTACGCGATGAAGGACCTGCCGGTCCGCACCGCGATGGTGACGCGGTTCCGCAGCCTGCGGCCGCAGGAGACGATCGCGGACGCGGCCGACGCCCTGATCCACGGCACGCAGACCGAGTTCCCGGTGGTGGACGGCGAGCGGCTCGTCGGCGTCCTCACCCGCGACGGCATCATGTCCGCGATCCGCGAGGGGCGCGAGGACGACCCCGTGTCCGGGTCGATGCGGCCGCTCGAGCGCGGCCCCACCCCCGACGACCCGCTCGAGCGGGTCTTCCAGCAGCTGCAGGAGCACGGCCACCGCGCCGCGCCGGTGCTCTCGGACGGCCGCGTGGTCGGACTGGTGACGCTCGAGAACCTCGGCGAGTGGGTGATGCTCGCCGGGGCCCGGCGGGCGGGGCACGGGGACGACTGAGCCGCGGCGTCGCCCGGGACGACGCCCCCGATGGGGGTTCACGGGACGGCGCGGGTTCCAGGACGACTGAGCCGCGGCGTCGCTCGGGACGACGCCCCGGGCGACGGATGGCTCACGGGCCGGCGCCGGCGGTGTCCTCCGGGACCTCGGCGCCGCGGGCGGACGCCGGCGGCGTCTCCGGCGGCACATCGGGCAGCGACGCGATCATCCGGTGGATCCACGCCGGGTCGAGCCGTCCCGCCGACACCTCGGCCCCCGCCGCCGCCAGCACGCGGTGGAGGATGCCGTCCGCGCCGAGGCGCGGGTCGGGATCGAGGTGCCCGCTCGCCTCGAGCGACGCCCGCAGCTCCTCGATCTTCCGCTGCCGGAAGCCGGCGACCGCCTTCTGCTCGAGGGCGGCGAGCAGGGCCGCGGCATCGCCATCGCAGGCGGCGGCCTGCGCCGCCACGCGATCGATGAAGGTGTCGCTCACCGCCCCCGAGGCCTCGAGCGCCGCGCGATCGACCGGCGTGCCCCGCCCCACCCGCCACGCGGCGAACGCGGCCCCGATCGCGACCGCGCGGGCCTCGGCGGCCCGGATCGCCTCCCGCGGCAGGTCCGCGAGCGGCCCGCTCGCGGTGCCGGCGCGGGCGAGCGTCCGCAGCGGGCCGACCTGCCGGATCCCGCGCTCGAGCAGCCGGTGCAGGACGACCGGCTCGTCGATCACGTGCCAGAGATGGACCGCCCCCGCGGGTCCCGCCGGTCGCAGGCCGGGCACGTCGAGCCGGCGGCCGTAGGTCTCGTGGTCGTCGCCGTGGGGGGCCGGCACCACCGGGGCGGCCGGCGGGTCGATCGGCAGCGGTGTCGACTCGGCCTCGGCGAAGCGTCGGACCCGGGCGAGGTCGATCTCGCGGAGCTCGACGTCGGGCTCGCCCGCGAGCCGCGCCCGCCACTTGCCGAGCTCGTCGGGCTGGGCGGTGAACGAGATCACCTGCCGGCCGTGACGGCAGATCTCGACCACCGCGTCGATGATCGCGGCCGCCCGCTCGTCGTCGGTCGTGCCGAGGATCTCGTCGAGGACGATCGGGATCCGCAGGCCGCCCTCGGCCTGCTCGAGGAAGCCGAGCCGCACCGAGAGCAGCAGCTGCACCCGCTCGCCCGCCGACAGCTCGTCGAGCCGCTTGCGCAGCTCGTCGCGGGCGTCGCGGGCCATGAAGACGGCGGCGCCGCCTTCGCCCGACACCTCCAGCTCGTAGCGGCCGTGCGTGATCCGCCGGAAGTGGTCGGCCGCCGCCCGCAGCACCGCGGGCCGCGAGCGTTCGGCCGCCTCGGCGCGGAGCCACTCCGCCACCGCGTGGCCCACCATCGCCGCCTCGGCCCGCTCCCCCGCCTCCCGCAGCTCGTCACGGGCCGCGTCCACCGCGTGCGCCGCCTCCTCGACGTCCCGCCCGCGGCGGGCCGCGTCCACCCGCTCGCGGATCCGCCCGATCTCGTCGGCGAGCTCGTCGCGGGCGCTCGCCTCGCGCCGGGCGGCGTCCAGCCGCGCACGCAGGACGTCCGCGTCGAGCTCGAGCTCCGCGGCGTCCTCGCCCAGCTCGCGCTCGATCGCGTCGATCTGCCCGCGCAGATCCCGGGCCCGCTGACGCTGCTCCGCGTCGGCGGGCCGCGCCTCGAGGCGGCGGGCGAGTCCGGCGTCGTCCCCCGGCTCCAGTTCCGCGGCGATGAAGACGGCGGCGATCGCCTCGTCGAGCCGCTCGAGCTCGGCCTGCGCCCGATCGCGCTCGCGACTCGCCGACGCCGCGTCGGCGTCCGCCCGTCGCCGCGCGTCGGAGCGGGCACGAAGCTCCCGCAGCCGGCCGCGGGCCGCGGCCGGGTCGAGCACCGCGGCCGCGAGCCCGTCGTCGGCGGCGGCGGCGGGGTCCGTCGCCGCATCGTCCTGGCTCCCGCCGGGGTCCGCGTCGGCCGTCGCGCCCTCGTACGGACGCAGCCGCCCCGCCAGCGCCGCGGCCCGGGCGGCCCGGCGGGCGACGATGGTCTCCCGCCGCGCCTCGAGCTCCACCTGCCGCCGCCGTGCCGCCTGCCACGCCGCGAGGTTCTCGCCGAGGACCGCGAGCCAGTCGGACCGGCCCGGGTCGATCGCGAGACCGAGCGACCGCTCGAGCTCGGCCCGCTCCGCATCGAGCCGCGCCGCGTCCGCCTCGAGCTGCGCCAGCCGATCGCGTGCCTCGGCGAGCCGGTCCGCGGCGGCCACGCGGTCCGCCTCGGCCCGCTCGGCCCCGACGATGCGGCGGAGCAGCGCGTCCAGCGCCCGGCGCACCGGCGCAGGGTCCCAGGCCTCGGGTTCCGGCAGCTCGAGGCGGCGCACCTCGTCCGCCCGCTCCGCGCGCTCGTCGCGGGCCGGCACCGGCGCGGCGCGGCCCCCGGCCACCGCCCCGCGCCACCCGAGCACGGCGAGGACGATCGCGACCAGCCCCGCGGCGGCCCAGGCGGGGTGCGCGAGCACCGCGAGCACGACGGCGAGTGCCGCCGCGAGTCCGGCCGCGACCGGGCCGGCCCATCGCGCCCCGCCCGCACCCGCGCCGGCGTCGTCCCCCGGCTCCGCGGCCCCGGCGGACGACGGCGCGGCCAGCCATGCGGCCAGGGCGTCACGGCCGCGCCGCAGGTCCTCGAGCCGAGCGCCGACGCGGGCGGTCTCCTCGTCCGCGGCCCGGGCCGCCGCCTCGGCGCGGCGCATCCGCGCCTCGGCCTCGGCCCGCTCGCCACGGAGCGTGGCCCGATCGGTCGCGTGGCGCGCGAGCGACTCGGGGACGACCGGGCCGAGCCGCGTCAGCGCCGCGTCGTCGACCCCCTCCGCGCCCCCGTCCGCGACCGCGGCACGGGCCGCCCGCGCCCCGGCCGCCGCCTCGGCGAGCTGCTCGTCGATCTCCTCGAGGTCGCGGCCGGCGGCGGCGATCGCCTCGACGTCCTCCTCGATCGCGCCGAGCGTCCCGTCCGGCACGCCGCCTTCCGGCAGTCGCGTGGCCGCGGCGGTCGCCTCCGCCTCGGCTTGCCGATCCGTCGCCGCCTCGGCCTCGGCCTGCCGCGCCGCCCGCTCGGACCGGGCGGCGGCGATCCGCTCCGCCTCGTCGCCCGCGAGCCGGTCGAGACCGGGCGGGGCGTTCGCGATCGCGGCCTCGACCGCCGTGAGCCGGTCCACGAGCTCCCGTCGCTCGAGGGCGCGGACAAGCCGGCTCGCGGTGCGCTCCGCCTCGATCGCCGCCTCATGCCGTCGCGTGAGCTCGTCGAGCCGCTCGCCGTCGGCGTGGCCGTCCCGGGCCGCGTCGCCGGCCTCGGCGAGCCGCGCCCGCCGCTCGTCGAACGTGCGCCGCAGCGTGCGAGGCCGGCTGGGGGACGGCGACAGCTCGAGGGCGTCGACCGCCGCGTCGAGGTCGTAGTCGCCCAGCATCTCGCGAGCGATCCGCCGCGCGAACGCGTCCGGCCGCTCGTCGTCGGGGCCGTCGTCGACCAGCAGCTCCCGGAGGCCGAGCCAGTGGTGCGGCCGCAGCTCGGGCGGCGGCAGGGCCGGCGGCTCCACCTCCGCCCCGTCGCGCCGCCAGGTGACGTGGCTCCCGTCGAGCTGCACCGACCACGTCGCGCCGTCGAGCTCCCAGCCGCCCGCCACGTGCCGGCCGCGCGGGTCGCCGCCCCGCGGCCAGACCAGGTCGAGCAGCGCCCGGCCCGAGATCGTCTTGCCGGTCCCGTTGGGACCGTGCACGAGCGTCACGTCGGGCGAGAGGTCGCGCAGGACGAACCCGCCGCCGGGCGGCACGCCCGGCAGTCGGTCCACCCGAAGCTCGGTGAATCGCAGCGACCGCCCGCTCACGGCGTCTCCGCCAGCAGGCGGCCGAGCAGCCGCTCGGCCTGGGCACGGACCAGCCGCCGCACCTCCGCCTCGGCCGGACGCGGCTCCGGCTCGACGTCGGCCCACGTCGCGTCCCGGCGCCGGGACTCCACACGCCGCCGCGCCTCGGCCAGCAGGCCGGCGATCGCGGGGTCGTCGAGGGCCGCGGCCGCGTCGCGCCCGTCCGCCGCCTGGCCCTGCGCGTCCCGGTCCGGGCTCGCGGAGGCCGCCTCGCGTCCGCCTGCGTCCGCGCCGGCCGAGTCCCGGTCGGCCCCCCCGCCGTCCTCCGTCCGCTCCGCCCGCTCCGCCGCGTCCAGCGCGAGCACGAGCCGGGCGAGCCGGCCGGGCAGCGTCGGCGTCCCGGCGAGCCGCGGCAGGTCGGCCGCGGGCCGGACCTCGCTCCGCACGCGGTCGATCGACACGCGGACGCCGTCGATCGTCCGCTCGTAGTCGGCGATGCGGGCCGCCTCCGCCGCCACGCGGGCGGCGATCGGGGTCGCGCCGTGGAGCCGCAGCCGCAGCACCAGCCGCCGCAGCGCGTCGCCGCCCTCCCGCGCCGCGGCCTCGGCGTGCGACTCGACCGCGGTCGTCACCCGGTCGGCGAGGGCCGCCTCGTCGGCCACCGCCGACACGTCGATCGCGGGCTCGTCGTAGCGCACCGTCGAGAGCGGCACGCGGCGGAGCGGCTCGAACCGCCCTCCCGCGAGCTCGGCCACGACCGCGCCGTGCGGCCCCGTCTCGCCGGGGTCGAGGGCCTGCGGCGAGCCGGGGTAGACCAGGAACGGGCGGCCGGGAGCCTCCTCGATCCGCGGCGCGTGCACGTGGCCGAGCATCCACCCCGCCACCGGCCGCCCGAGCAGGTCGCGGCGGTCGAGCGGGGCGTACGCGCTGTCGGCCACGTCGAGATCGCCGTGGACGAGCCCCAGGACCGGCTCGGAGGCCGGCGACCCGGCCCACGTCTCCAGGGGCGAGCGGCGGGCCCGCGGACCCGAGAAGGACCACCCTTCGACGTGGAGCCGCGCACGACCGTCCGCCTCGAACGTCCACCGCTCCCAGCGGCCGCCGCGGCCCAGCAGCCGGAACGACGCGGGATCGAGACGATCGGCGAGCCGCGGCAGCACGTCGTGGTCGTGGTTCCCCGCCACCGCGACCGTGCGCACGCCCGCCGCGGCCAGCCGGGCGACTCCCGCCTCCAGCGGCCCGAGGGCCTCCCAGAAGCGGTTCAGCTCGTCCGCGACGTCGCCGGTGAGGCAGAGCAGCGCCGCCCGCTCGCGGATCGCCGCGTCGACGAGCCGGCCCCACGCCCCGCGGGCGCTGCCGTCGAGGTCACCGTCCTCCACCCGGGAGGAGGACCTCCCCAGATGCAGGTCCCCCGCGATGACGATGCGCAGCGTGTCCATGTCGGCTCGGAGCCCCCTCTCGATGACGCCGCGGACGGCGGCGGTCCATCATCGCGTCGATCCCCCGGTCGCGGCAAACTCGCCGCTGACAACGGGATGTCGGTGGCCGGAGCCGCGCGAGGCGAGCATGCCTCGGGGCACCCGCCGAACCGCCGCCGCCGCCATGTGAACGGACATTCCGCCGGCGCTCACCGGCGCCGCACGCCCGCCGGCGAGCCTCCGCCGTGGAGGTTCGACATGAACGACGAACGATGCGACGCTCCCGTCACCGCTCCCGCTCCCCGCGACCGACGGCTGACGGCGACGATCCTGTCCGTCCTGCTGCCGGTCGCCCTCGCCGGCGGCCTCGGCGCCGGACTCGGCGGCTGCAACACGGTCGAGGGCGTCGGCGAGGACGTCGAGGCCGGCGGCGAGGCCCTCGACGACGCGGCCGACGACTGAGTCGTCCGCCCCGCGCGGCGACACCGCGTCGTCCGGCGGGAAGGCGGGCTCCCGATCGTCCGAACCATGGCTCGGGCGGTCGTGCCGCCCCCGATCCCCCGTCCCCGCCCCACGAGCGGCCCGACGCCGCACCCGCCCGCCCGACGCCGATCCGCCCGGCTGCCGGTCCTCGTCGGCGCCGTCGCCTTCGCCACCCTCGTGGCGTTGCCAGCACGGGCCGCGGCGGCGGCGGCCGACCGGGCCGAGACGGCCCTGTCCTCACCGAGCGCGGGTTTCGTCCGGACCCGGACGGAGCTCGCCGCTGCTCGCTCGTCGCCGAGCCGTGGCGGCAGGACGGCGGCACGGTCCGACAGACCTGGAACGACGTGCGACCACCCGGAGGCACGCCGATCTCGCCGGAGGACGACGTGGGGCTCATCGCCGCGACGCTCGATCGCCCGGCGACGCGGCCCCGGATCGACCGGGAGGCGGTCCTCGTGACCGGTCCGAGCACCGGCAGGATGTCGGCGCACCGCTGCTCGTGGAGCGGCCGAGCCGCTTCGCCGGCGGCATGAGCCTCATCGCGAGCCTGCCCGCGGAGACGATGCCCGAGCCGCTGCTCGGAGTGCGCTGCCGTGACGCCCGGGGCGTGGACCTGGCGTGGGCGTTCCTCGACGCACACCGCACCGGACGCACGCGGGAGTCCACACGGGTCGAGGCGGCCGACGGGGGCCGCGGCGACTGATCGGGTGAACGGGCCGGCGACGACCTACCCTCCCCGCGATGACCGCCGCGTCCCCTCCGCCGCCGCTCGACCTGCCGACCTGGCTCGCCCGCGTCGGCCTCGACGCGCCGCCGCCGCCGGACGCGGGCGGACTCGCCGCCGCCCACCGGGCGCAGCTGCTCGCGATCCCGTTCGAGAACCTCGACGTGGTGCTCGGGCGCGGGGTCGAGCTCGACCCGGCCGCGGTGCGGGCCAAGCTGCTGGGCGGGCGCCGCGGCGGCTACTGCTTCGAGTGCAACCAGCTGCTGCGCGACGCCCTGCGGGCCCTCGGCTTCGACGCCCGGCTGCGGCTCGCCCGCGTCGTCTACGGCCGCCCGTCCGGCGCGGCGGTGCCCCCGCGCACCCACGCCGCGGTCGAGGTGCGACTCGAGGGCCGCCGACTGCTCGTCGACGCCGGCTTCGGCGCGCCGACGCCGCGGCACCCGCTGCCGCTGGATCGCGGCGACCCCCCGGGCACCCCGGCCGACCGACCGCCCGCCGACGGCCACGGCGAGGATCGCTGGCACGCCGTCCCCGCCCCCGGCGACGGGTGGCTCGTGCGGCGCGAGCCGGCGGACGGCGGCGAGCCCGAGGACCTCTACCTGCTCGACGAGCTGCCCGTCCACCGCAGCGATGTCGAGCTCGCCAACCACTGGACGTCGACGCATCCCGCGAGCCACTTCACCCGCCGGGCGATGGTGGTCCGCCACCTGCCCCGCGGCCGGCGGACGCTGGTGGCCCGGACGCTCACGACCCCGGCGGCCGACGACCCGGAGCGTCTCGAGACGCGGACGCTGGAGGACGGCGCCGCCCTCCGCGCGACCCTCGACGCCGCGATGGGCATCGACCCCGGCGCCGACGACGCGGAGCTGGACGCCGTGGTCGCCCTCGGCACGGCGTGGGAGCGCGAGCACGCGCCCGACGCGTCCGCCGCCCCCGCGGCGGAGCACGGGCGATGACCGCGCTCGCCCTCGCCGCCGCCGCCGGGCTCGCGGCGGTCCACCTCGGGGTCGCGCGGATCCGCTTCCTGCAGCGCGACCCGCCCCGCTGGAGCTCGCTCGCCGGCGGCGTCGGCATCACCTACGTCTTCATGGTGCTGCTGCCGAAGCTCGCCGCGGCCCAGGACACCCTCGCGGCCGCGGCGGGCGGCCCCTTCGTCGCCTTCCTCGCCCACCACTCCTACCTCGTCGCCCTCGCCGGGCTCGTCGTCTACCACGGCCTCGACACCGCGATCGAGCACGCGGCCGGACGCGTGCGGGTGCAGCGCGGCCAGCGCGTCGTCCGGCTGCTGGTGCAGCTCCACGCGGGCGGGCTCGCGGGCTACCACTTCCTCGTCGGCTACCTGCTCGTCGAGGGCGCCCGCGTCGCGGGCGGCAACGCGACCGGGACGGTCCTGTTCGCGCTCGCGATGGCGGTGCACTTCGTCGGCCTCGACCACGAGATCCGGCACCGCTACCCGTGGCTGTACGACCGGCGCCTCCGCTGGCTGTTCGCGACCGCCTCCCTCGGCGGCGCGATCACCGGGGCGGTCACGCTGATCTCGCCCGAGGCCCTCGCCCTGCTCAACGCCCTGTTCGCGGGCGGCCTGATCGTGCTGACGCTCAAGGACAAGGTGCCCGGCCGCGGCAGCGTGCGGTTCGGGGCGTTCCTCGTCGGCGTCGTCGCCTACGCGGGGCTCGTCCTCGCGTTCGAGGCCTACGGCAAGGGCTGACGCACGGCCGGGCAGCGCAGCCCGGGACGCGGTGGCCACGGCCGGCGCGGCCGGCGCGGCCGGCGCGGCCGGCGCGGCCGGCGCGACCGGCGGCACCGCGCGACGGCCACCATCGGCCCGGCGGATCGCGCCCCGCGTCCGCCTCAGCCGCCGGGCAGGAGCCGCGCCAGCTCCCGGTCGCCGCGGGCGAGCACGAGGGCCGCACCCTCGCGGCGCATCCGGTCGGTCATCTCCAGCACCTGCAGGAATCGCCGCTCGAGCTCCATCGCCGCCGGCGGGCCGGCCCGGCGCGTGGTGGCGAGCGGCGCGAAGCCCAGCGCGTCGCTCCCGAGCCCCTCGGCCTCGACCCGCCCCGTGAGCCGGTTGACGCCGGTGGTGCCGGTGACCGACCCGTCAGCGGCGAGGGCGATGCTCGGCGTCTCGGCGTCCATCGCCGCGGGCGGATCGACGACCTCGCCCTGCAGCGACTCGAGCCGCCAGGTGCCGACGAGCCGGCGCGGCACCACGGCCGCGTCCTCGTCGAGGGCCTCGCTCGACGCGTCCGTCGCGTCCGCCCCCGCGCCCGTGGCGGACGAGGAGGACGAGGAGGACGAGGAGGCGTCGCCCGCCGCGTCGGGCCCGCCCGCGCAGCCGCCGACGGCGATGCCCGCCCCGAGCGCCGCGGACACGAGGAGCCGGCGCAGGCCGGCGGGCAGCAGGACGGGCTCGGTCGGAACGCGGATGGCCATGGCGGGCTCCGGGACGGGATGGTGCCGGCGGACGGTCGGTCGCGACGGTGCGGACCCGGGATCTCCGGCCCCCGCACCGTACCCGGCTCCCGGCAACGCGTCAGTCGTCGCCCCCGCGGGCGCGCTCCCCGATTCCTCGGATCGATCGGGCGTGCCGGCCGAGCCCCCGCCACGGATCGGCCCGCTGACCGAGCCGGCGGTGGATGGTACGGATCGTCCACCGCCGCGCGTGGAGCGCCGGATCGTCGAGCTCCTCCCGCGCGATGGGCGTGGCCACCGGCGCTCCGGGCCGGGCCCGCACCGCGTACGGCGCGACCATCGTCTGCGCCCGGGCATTGCGGCCGCAGTCGAGGAAGACGCGATCGCCCCGCGCGGCCGTCCGCTGCTCCACGGTGAGCGACTCGGGATGGGCCTCGGCCAGCTCCCCCGCCACCGCCCGCACGAGCCGGCGAGCCTCGTCGAAGTCCCCCTCCCGGCGAATGGGACACACCACGTGCACCCCGCTCGAGCCGGTGACCTGCAGGGCGACCACGAGGCCGAGGTCCTCGAGCCGGTCGGCCACCCGACGGGCCGCGGTCCGCACCGGCTCGAAGTCGTCGCCCGGCGGGTCGAGGTCGATCACGATGCGGTCGGGCCGCTCCGGCTCGTCGACGCGGCTCAGCCAGACGTGCGGCGTGATGCAGCCCTGGTTCGCGACGTGGACGAGCGTGGCCGCGTTGTCCACCACGACGTGCCGGACACGGCCGCCCTCCTTCCGCATCGACTCGGTGCGGATCCAGTCCGGGAAGTGCTCCGGGGCGTCCTTGTGGTAGAAGCCCCCGGCCTCGATGCCGTCGGGGAAGCGGTGCATCACGAGCGGCCGGTCCGCGAGGTGCGGCAGCATCACGTCCGCGAGCCGGGCGTAGTGCTCGATCAGCTCGCCCTTGGTGATGCCGTCCGCCGGAAACAGCACCTTGTCCTCGTTCGAGGTCTCCACCGCGTACGGGCCGAAGCGTCGCGTGGCCATCACGCGTCCTCCGGCCGCTCGCGGACGACGTCCCCGGCGGGCTTGTCGCGGCGGAGCCCGAGGAACCGGGGATGCCGCAGGCGTCCCTCGTCGGTCCACTCGGTGAAGCCGATCTCGGCCACCAGCTCGGGGGCGGCCCAGTGCACGCCGCCGCCGCCGCCGTCGCGCGGCGCCCCGCGGTCGAAGGGCGACGTGCGGCGCTCGCGCGACCGCAGCCGCTCGCCGAGCGACGCGAGGGTGGCGTCGTCGAACCCGGTGCCGACCTTGCCCGCGCAGACGAGGTCCCCGTCCTCGTGGTAGCCGACGAGCAGGGCCCCGAAGTCGGTCCGCTCGCCCTCGGGCTCGGTCCAGCCGCCGATGACGAGCTCCTGCCGGCGAACGCACTTGAGCTTGAGCCAGTGCCGCGATCGCCCGTGGACGTACGGGGCGTCCGACCGCTTGGCGATCAGCCCCTCCCACCCGCGCGAGCAGGCGTCCTCGAGCCATCGCCGGCCGTGCTCGTTGCGGTGCGGGACCAGCCGCACGCGGTCGCCCGGGTCGATCACCCGCCGGAGCAGACGGCTGCGGTCCCGCTGCGGGACCCGGGTGCAGTCCCGGCCGGCGAGGTGCACGATGTCGAAGAGGTAGAGGTGCACGGCGATCCGCCGGCTCCGGCGCCGGGCCTCGTCCGGATCGTCGACCTGCATCCGCCCCTGCAGACGGGCGAAGCTGGTGACGCCCCCCGAGAACGCGACGATCTCGCCGTCGGCGATCAGGTCGCCCTCGGCCCGGTCGCGCACCGCGTCCACCAGCTCCGGGTAGGTGTCGTCGAGCCGCCGCCGGGTGCGCGAGACCAGCCGCACGCCCCCGGAGCGCCGGATCACCAGGCACCGCTCGCCGTCGAGCTTGCGTTCGAAGGTCCACCCCGCGTCGTCGAAGGGCTCGTGCACCAGCGTGGCGAGCATCGGCGGCACCCACTCGGGCTGCTCGACGCGGCGCAGGCGCTCCCGGGACGCATCGTCGAGGATGTCGAAGGCGTCGATCACGCCGAGTCCCGCTCGGCCGACTGGTCCCGGATCTCGTCCATGGTGCGACCCGAGGCCACCGATCGCGGCTCGGTGCTCGTCGGCGTGCGGCGGGCGTCCGCCGCCTCGTCGTCCATCTTCACGAGCAGCCAGCGCTCTTCGCCGCCCTCGTCTCCGCCGCCGCCGCCGCTCGGATCGGTCCGGTGCAGCGCGTACCCGCCCCGCAGCTTCTCGCCCTCGAGCCACACCGTGACGTGCCCGTCTCGGACCTGCTGCGCCACGTCGGGCGGCGACCCCTCGTCCCGTCCGTCTCCCCCGTCCTCGTCCCGCTTCAGGTTGCGGTAGGTGCCGGCATCCCACACCAGGACCGTGCCCGCGCCGTACTCGCCCTCGGGGATCACGCCCTCGAAGTCGCGGTAGGCCCGCGGATGGTCCTCGGTGCGGATGGCCAGCCGCCGCTCCCGCGGATCGGTCGACGGACCCTTCGGCACCGCCCACGACACGAGCGCGTCCCCGACCTCGAGCCGCAGGTCCCAGTGGTGCGTGGAGGCGTCGTGCTCGTGGATCACGAAGCAAGGGGATCCGCCGGACCCGGTGCCGCCATCCCCAGCCGGCTCCGGGGTCCGGTCGGCATCCCGCTTGCGTCGATACTCGGAGAGGGCGTCCTCGCCCATGTCGTGGCTCCCGGGCCGGGCGCCGCGGGATCAGGCCGTGGCCTGGGCCGCGTGCCGTCCCTCGGCGATCTCCTCGACCGTCCTGGCGAGGAACTCCGGCAGGTCGTCGGGCGTGCGACTGGTGGTCAGGCCCGCGTCCACCACCACGGGCTCGTCCGTCCACCGGGCACCGGCGTTCTTGAGGTCGAGCTTGATCGCGGGGTGACTCGTGAGGGCCCGGCCCTCGAGCACGCCGCAGTCGATCAGCAGCTGCGGCCCGTGGCAGATGGCCGAGACCGGCTTGCCCGCCTTGAAGAACTCGCGGACGAACG
>CAYLNM010000096.1:0-17067 GCA_964385045.1 uncultured Isosphaeraceae bacterium | reverse complement strand
GGGCGGCCGGCCGGCGGGGGTCCGGCGGGGGTCCGGCGGGGGGGAGTCGGGCCGGAGGGCGGGGCCGCGGCCCGCGGGCGTCATCGCGGCGTGGCGACCGTGAATCGGCGACCGTCGGGCTCGAACCGCAGGCGGGGGCCCGCTCGCAGTCGGCGGGCTTCGAGGCGGTCGAGCTGCAGCGTCACCGCGCCCGGACCGCCGGCGAGCGGCCCGACCGCCGCGGCCCACTCGGGCACGAGCCGGCCGATCGCGGCCTCGCGCAGCGCCGCGTCCGCCGCGTCGAAGCCGTCCGGCACGCGGGTGAGGATCCGCAGCGCCGCCGCGTCCCCGCCGAGGCCGGCGAGCAGGGCGGCGCCCGCCCGGATCGTCGGCGCGGCGCGGTCGAGCAGCGCGCGATCGCCGGGGCCCGGGCCCGGGTCGGCGCCCGCGGCCCGAAGGGCCAGTCGCTGCACCAGCCGCACGTCCCCCCGGTCCTCGGCCGCATGGGCCCGGGCGAGCAGCGGCGCGGCGGCGGCGGCGGCCGGCGAGGCGGCGACCAGCACCGCGCCCGCCCGCTTGCGGCGGTCGTCGAGCGAGCGGATCCAGGCCTCGGCCAGCGGGAGGACCCCATCGTCCGGCACGTCGCGGGCGGCGAGCAGGGCCGCGAGGGCTGGCGGCACCGCAGGGTCGTCGAGCAGCGCGTCGAGCGGGTCGAGGACGCCCCGCGACGCCGTCCCGGCGTGGCCGCCGCCGCGCCGCCACGCCGCGATCGCCGCCCGGAGCCCCGCCTCGCGTCCGCCCGCGGCCTGCACCGACGCCGGCTTCGGGACGGGAGCGAGCGACCGCCGCAGCCGGGCGGCGACGTCGGCGTCGCCGGGGACCGTCTCATCCAGCCGCGCGAGCGCCGCCTCGGCCGCCGCGGCCGCCGGCCCGCCGTGCACGGCCCGCCGGCGGGCCACGGTGGCGAGGGCCAGCGCCCGGCCCGCGGGCGTGGCGGCATCGTGCAGTCGATCGAGCGCGGCCGTGTCCGGGGCGAGCACCGCGGCGGGCCGCACGGTCGCGAGCCGCACCAGCAGCGCGTCGGCCACCGGCGCCGGGGAAGGGGCGTCCGCGGCCGCGAGCGCGGCGAGCTCTTCGTCGAGGCCCGCCTCGACGCCCTCGAGAGCGAGGTGGCGGAGTCGCCGGGTCCGTACGTCGGCCGGGACCAGCCCGGGCTCGGCGAGCCGGGGCGGGATGCCGCGTCCGAGCCGCCCGATCAGCGCCGCCCGGACGGAGGCGGCGTCCCGCCGGGGCATGGCGCGGGTCGCCGCGAGCCAGGCCGCGACGGTGTCGCGGGCGAGGCTCCCCCGGACGCCGGGATCGCCCGGCAGGTCGGTCAGCCGCGCGGCGACGAGGCCGAGGTCGCCGCCGTCGAGCGTCGCCGCGTCCGCGGCCGCTTCGCGCAGCCACCGGTGCAGGATCCCGGGGTCCCGGGCGGACCACGTCCACGCCCCGAGCCGGTCGAGGCGGCGGGCGGCGGCCCGGCGGACGGCGGGGGGCGTCCCGGGATCCGCGAGCCAGCCTCGCAGCGCCCGCTCCGGCGCCAGCCACCGGGCCCGGGCGTCCCTCGGGGCCGCCGGCAGATCCGCCACCGCGTCGAGCCGGGCCCGGGCCGACGCCGCGGCGCCGCCGGTGGCGCGGACCGCCAGGACGGCGCCGGCCGCGAGGCAGGCGGCCGCGGTCACGGCGGCGACCGTGGGGCGGGCGGGGAGCGGCATCGGGCGAGGGTACCCCGCGATCGTCCGGTCCCGCGGCGCCGGCGCGAGTTCGCCCGCGCACGCGACGCACGCGACGCACGCCGAGCACGCCACCGAGGCCACCGCCTGCACGAGCGGCGCCGGCGACGTCGCGGACGCCGTCGTCGCGCGCCCCGCGGCCGGCGGGGATCCCTCCGTCCGCCGTCCACCTCGGCGGGCCGATACGCTCCCCGGATCGACGGCGGCCCCGCGGGTCCGGCCCCCGCCCCTGTCGGCCCCGCCCCGCTGGGCCCCGCGGGCGTCGGCCCCGCCCCGCTCGGCCCCACCCGGCCCCGCCCGGCCCGTCCGCGACCGCCAGCTTCCGGAGCCCCCATGACCGAGCCCGACCCCGTCTCCGAGTCCCGCCCCCCGGCGTCCGCCGGCAGCCCGGTCGAGACCAGCGAGGACCCCGCCCCGTGGGGCAATCGTCTCGGCGACGAGACCAGCCCGTACCTGCGGCAGCACGCGGCCAACCCGGTGCACTGGCTGCCGTGGGGTCCGGAGGCCATCGCCCGGGCCCGCTCGCTCGACCGGCCGATCTTCCTCAGCGTCGGCTACGCCACCTGCTACTGGTGCCACGTCATGGAGCGGGAGAGCTTCGAGTCGGCGGCGGTGGCCGAGCTGCTCAACCGCCACTTCGTCCCGGTGAAGGTCGACCGCGAGGAGCGGCCCGACGTCGATCACCTGTACATGCAGGCGGTGCAGCTGCTCAACCACGGTCAGGGCGGCTGGCCGATGAGCGTCTTCCTCGAGCCGGCCGGTCTCCGTCCGTTCCTCGCCGGCACCTACTTCCCGCCCACCGACGCCCACGGGCGGCCCGGCTTCCCGAACGTGCTCCGGCAGGTCCACGGCTTCTGGACCAACGATCGCGCGCGGGTCGACCACCAGGCCGGGATGCTGGCGGAGGAGATCGGCCGCCTCGTCGCCGAGCGCCCGCCGTCGCGGCCGCTGGGGTCCGAGACCGTCGCCCGTGCCGTCGACCAGCTCATGAACGCGGTCGACCCCACGCACGGCGGCTTCGGCGGCGGGCCCGGACGGCCGAAGTTTCCCACCCCGGTGAACCTCGAGCTGCTGATGGCCGCGGGATGGGAGCGCGACGACGTCAAGCGGGCGGTGGTCCTCGCGCTCGACCGCATGGCCATGGGCGGCATCCACGACCACGTCGGCGGCGGCTTCCACCGCTACAGCGTGGACGAGCGGTGGGAGGTCCCGCACTTCGAGAAGATGCTCTACGACAACGGGCAGCTGCTCGGCCTCTACGCGCGGGGCTTCGAGCGCACCAGCGATCCGTTCTACCTTGCGGTGGCCGAGGGGATCGTCGACTGGGCCCGCCGCGAGATGCGGCTCGAGGGCGGGGCGTTCGCGTCCGCCCTCGACGCCGAGGTCGACCACCGCGAGGGCCTGAACTACCTGTGGACCGACGAGGAGGTGGCCCTCGCGATGACCGCGGCCGGCCGCGCCGAGGAGACGCCGCGGGTGCTGGCGCTGTACGGCCTCGACCGCGGGCCCAACTTCCGCGACCCGCACCACCGGGACGAGCCGCCGCGGAGCGTGCTCGTGATGGGGGAGCGGCCCGACCGGCTCGCGGCGTCGCTCGGGATGGACGAGGACTCGTTCCTCGCGTGGCGGCGCAGCGTGGACGAGGTGCTGCTCGCCGCCCGCGACCGACGGAAGCAGCCGATCCGCGACGACAAGGTGCTCGCGGGCTGGAACGGCCTGATGATCGCCGGCCTCGCCGATGCCGGTCGCCTGCTCCGGATCCCCGGCGCGGTGGACGACGCCGCCCGCGCCGCTCGCTTCGTGCTGCACCACCTGCGGACGGCCGACGGTCGGCTCGCCCGGTCGTGGCGGGGGACCGCCTCGCCGGTGCCGGCGGCCCTCGAGGATCACGCGATGCTCGCCGGCGGGCTGCTCGCCCTCGACCGCGCGACCGGCGGCGACGGCCCCTGGCGCGACGAGGCCCGGCGCCTGCTCGAGGCGGCGGCGGCCCGCTTCCGCGACGAGCACGGAGGCTGGTGGGACTGCGACGCCGGCCGCGAGGACCTCTTCGTCCGCGTCCGCGACCTGCACGACGGCGCCACCCCCAGCGGCACCGGGACCGTGCTCGCGGCCCTCGTCGACCTCGCCGAGGCGACCGGCGACGAGACCCGCCTCGAGGCGGTCGCGGCCGGGCTGCGGGCGGCCTCGGCCGAGCTGGCGACGCGTCCCGGGCTCTCGCCGCTGATCGTGCAGGTGCTGCACCGGCTCGTGGACGGGCACCCGGGGGCGGCGGCGCCGCTCGCGGCGGGGGGCGAGGCGGCGGACGACGCGAACCCGGGCGGGGATCCGGCCGGGGCGGGGGCCCCGTCCATCGCCTCCGAGGCGGACGGGCTCGCGGTGACCTGCAGCCACGCCGAGCTGCGGCCGAGCGAGGCGCGGCTGGCGCGGGCCACGGTCGTCCTCTCGATCGCGGCCGGACTGCACGTCCACGCCCACGAGCCGGGCATGGAGGGCCTCGCGGGCCTCGAGCTTCGGCTCGAGGACGGCGACGGCCTGGCCCTCGAGGTCGAGCACCCCGCCGGACGTCCGCACCACGGACCGCTCGGCGAGACCCGGGTGCACGCCGATGCGGTCGCGATCCCGCTGCGGCTGCGGCGGACGGGACCGGTCGCCGGCGAGCCGCGGCTCGTGCTCCGGGTGCAGGCGTGCACCGAGTCGGAGTGCCGGGCGCCGCAGGCTCTCGCGGTGCCGACGCGCATCGTTCCCGGTTGAGTGGCTGCCCGCCGTCGCGTGGCGGGTGGCCCTCGCAGCGTGCCTCGTGCAGCGTGCCTCGTGCCTCGTGCTGCGTGCCGGGTGCCGGCGGGCCGCCGGCGGCCCGCCGGCGGCCCGCCGTCTCCCGGCCGTCCGGTCCACGCGGTCGTGCGGACGACGCGGCATCCCTCCCGGCCCCCGCCGCTCGCCTGCTATCCTCGCCGGCCATGGCCCCGATCCGCGTCGCCGTGGTCTCCACCGGCGGAACCATCGAGAAGACCTACGACGAGCTGGAGCAGGTGCTCCAGAACAAGGTCAACGTGCTCGACATGATGATGGCGTCGCTCGAGCTCACCGGCGTCGACGCGATCCGGGTGCCGCTGATGAACAAGGACAGCCTCGAGATGAACGAGGCCGACCACGAGCTCATCGCCCAGACCGCCCTCGCCCTCGGCGAGGCGCACGAGGGGGTGGTGATCGTGCACGGCACGGACACCCTCGAGGAGACCGGCGAGGCGGTGGTGCGGCTCGGCCCGCCCCGCGTGCCGGTGGTCCTCACCGGGGCGATGCGACCCTACGAGCTCCGCACCACCGACGCGGTGCAGAACGTGACCGAGGCGCTGCTCGCGGTGCAGCTGCTGCCGCCGGGGACGTACCTCGCGCTGCACAACCGCGTGCTGCGGTTCCCGGGGGTGCGGAAGGACCGCGAGCGGGGGATCTTCGTCGGCGAGCCGGTCCGTCCCGGCCCGCCGGCTGCCTGACGCCGACCCGACCACCCGGGCCCGTCCGCGATCGGCGGTGGGCCGTCCCCAGTCGCCGCGCCCCCCGGCCGGCCCCCCGGAGGAACCGATGGCGGACCCGACCCGCGAGCCGAGCGACCCCCGCGACCCCCGCGACGCTTCCGCGGCCGGGCCCCCGCTGGGCCCCGACACGCCCGAGCCGCCGATGCCGGGCGAGTCCGAGGCGGCGGACCGTGGCTCCGGGGACCCCGGGGGCTCGGGCGGCTCCGGGGGCTCGGGCGGCTCCGGCGGCCTGCTGGACCTCGTCGAGCGGATCGGCAACAGGCTCCCCGATCCGGCGACGCTGTTCCTGCTCGGCCTGGGCCTCGTGATGCTCGTCTCCTGGCTGGCCGAGACCGGCCGCTGGCAGGTGATCGCCCGGCTGCCCGAGATGCAGATGGTCGACGGTCAGCCGGTCCGCGGGGACGACGGCGAGGCGGTGGTGGAGTGGGTCGAGACGGGCGAGGTGCTCGAGGCCCGCAGCCTGCTCTCGCGCGACGGGCTCTACTGGCTCTTCGACACGCTGGTCGACAACTTCATCGGCTTCGCCCCGCTCGGGGTGGTGCTCGTGGGCATGCTCGGGATCGGGATCGCCGAGCGCACCGGCTTCATCCCCGCCCTGCTCAAGGCGTTCATGCTCGTGGTGCCCTCGCGCCTGCTCACGCCGGCGATGGTGTTCATCGGGATCATGAGCTCGATGACGCTCGACGCGGGGTACGTCATCCTGCCACCGCTGGCGGCCGCCCTCTACAAGGCGCTGGGCCGGCCGCCGCTGGCCGGGCTCGCCGCGGTGTTCGCGGGCGTGGCCGCGGGCTTCAACGCGAACCTGTTCCTCACCGGCCTCGACCCGATGCTCGCCGAGATCGCCGAGACCGGCACGCGGGTGATCGACCCCGCGTACCAGTTCAACCCCGCCGCCAACTGGTTCTTCATGATCGCGAGCACCTTCGTGATCACCCTCGCGGGCTGGGCCATCACCTCGTGGTTCGTCGAGCGGCGGCTGCTCGGCAAGGCCCCGGAGGACGGCGGCCCGGTGGTGCCCTCGGCGGAGGACCTCGCGGCCCAGCGGCTCACCGACGAGGAGATCCGCGGCATGCGGATCGGCGGGATGACCTTCCTCGGCGTCTTCGGCGTGATCGTGGCCGCGGTGCTGATCCCGGGCCTGCCGCTCTACGACTACTCGATGCCCGACCCCGCCCGCGAGGGCCGGACCGTGATCGCGGAGGTCGTGCGGCTCGGGCCGGGCGAGGCGACCGCGGGGCCCGCGTGGGTGCACGGCGGGCTCGAGGGCGCCGCGGCCGAGGCCTGGGCCGCGGGCGAGCGCCGGTCCATCGCGGTCGATGCCGACGGGACCGCGTGGCTGGTGACCGCGGCGGGCGGGGCGGAGGCCGCCGCGGCCGGCGACGGGATCCGCCTCGGCCCGGTCGACGAGCTGACGGTGCTGGTCTCCGGCGGCGGCTTCCCGCGCTGGGTGAACGCGATCGTCCCGCTGCTGTTCGTCCAGTTCATCGTTCCCGCGATCGTGTTCGGCGTCGTGATCCGAACCGTCACGTCGGACCGCGACGTGGCGAAGCTCATGATCGACTCGATGGCCGCGATGGCCCCGATCATCGTGCTCGCCTTCTTCGCCGCGCAGTTCATCGAGGCGTTCAGCTGGTCCGGTCTCGACCGGATGCTCGCGATGTGGGGCGGGCAGCTCCTCGGCCGACTGGACATGCCGACGGCGCTGCTGCTGGTCGCGTTCATCGTGATGACGATGGTCTTCAACCTGTTCATCGGATCGATGTCGGCGAAGTACGTGATGTTCGCGCCGATCTTCATCCCGATGTTCATGATGGTCGGCATCGCCCCCGAGCTGACCCAGGCCGCCTACCGCATCGGCGACTCGGTCTCGAACATCATCACGCCGCTCAACGCGTACCTGATCATCGTGCTCGTCTTCATGCAGAAGTTCGTGCCGCGCGGCGGCATGGGCACGCTGATCTCCACCATGCTGCCGTACACGATCGGCTTCGGCATCGTGTGGACGATCATGCTGCTGGTGTGGGTGCAGCTCGGCATCCCGCTGGGGCCGGACGGGCACCTGGCGTATCCGCCGCCGTCGCCGTGAGCCGCGGCGGGGGCGCGGGGGCGCGGGGCGCGGGGCACGCGCGGCGGCGGGCGACGCGGAACGGAGCGGCGTCGGGCGACGCCGTTCGGCTCGGTGTGGCGTGGCGTCGGGCGACGGACGGCGCGGTTCGGGGGTGCCGCGGGACGAGGGCGGCACGGGCCCGCGGTGACGCAGCGATGCGCGGCGGCTGCCCGCCGCCGTCGGTCACTCCCCGATCACGTCGCCCACCGGCTCGAACCGCAGCAGCGTCACGCCGAGCACCGATCCCGCCGGCTGGAGCAGCACGTACGAGCGGCGCGGGTTCCGGGTCGGCCGCGGCACGTGGGCCCCGGCCACGACGCGAATGCGGTCCCGCCGCTCGTCCACCGCCCGCCGGACGAGGTGGTCGCCCATCGAGACGAGGCAGTAGCGCGGGTCCTCGTGGTCGACGACGGCGGCGAAGCTGCCGGGGTCGAGCAGGTCGGGCAGGGCGCGGTCCGGATGCCAGACCGCGGCCCGGCCGTGGGCGGGGTGCACGAGGAAGAGTCGGGCCGGCGGCGCGGGCCCGGAGCGGCGATCGGTCACGAGCGCGGCGTCCGGAGCGAGGACCTGGTACGCGGTGCCGACGTCGGCCCCCTCGGTGGCGAGCGGCGTGCGGCGGAGCGTCGCCATCATCGCGGCGCCCGCCGATGGGTCGAGGTGCACCGCGTCGAGCCGTCCGCCGTCGAGGACGAGGGCGAAGAGCCCGGGCGTGCCGTCGAGGGCGAACCGCGGCATGAGCCAGGATCCCGCGCGAGCCGGCGCCTCGCGCTCGCGGCCTTCCGGGTCGCGGACGACGAGCGTGAAGCGATCGTCGCCCGGCCGGCGGCGCGACCACGCCATCCAGCCGTCGGGCCCGAGGGTCGCGAACGCGTCGACGACGCCCGGCTCCGAGGTGACGAGCCACTCGATCGCCCCGGTGTCCCAGTCGGCGAGGCCGATCCACCGCGCCCCGTCCGGCCGCGGGGCCTCGACGAGGAAGCCCTCGTCGCTCGCGGCCCGGCCGAGGAGCACCGGCTCCCGCAGCGGCGCCGCGGGCGCCGGGGCCTCGGGTTCGTCGGAGGCGAGGTCGAAGATCATCACGCCGCCGTCGGGCGACTCCGCCCCGGGCTCGGCGAGCAGCTGCGGCCACCGGGGTGGCAGCCCGGCCGGCACCGCCATCCGCGTGCCGTCCGGCGACACCAGCGGGAGGGTCTGCTCGTCGAAGGGGATCGTCCCGCGGGGCTGGACCTCGGCCCGCACGCCGGCGGTGAAGACCGGCACCCGGCGGCCGAGCGGGCCCGCGTCCTCGAAGCCGGGGATGGGACGGATCGCCCGCGGCTCGCCCGCGTCCCGGACGCCGGCGCGGCGACCGGGACGAATTCCGGCGATCGCGGCGTCGCCGCCGGCGGTCGGCCCGGCGCCGGGGCGGCCCGGCAGGAGCACGGAGGGGTCGCCCCGCTCCACCGACTCGGTCACGCAGCCGGCCGCCGCGAGGACGGCGGCCGCGGCCGCCAGCACGGCCGCGCGGCGCCTTCGGATCCGCGGGACGGCCCGCCTCCCGCTCACGATCCGCCGGCCGCGCCGTTCCGGCGGTCGAGCGCGTCGAGCTCGGCGAGGCGGCGGGACACGAGGATCAGGTCGAGCGAGAGGCGATCGGCGAGCGACTCGCGCCCCGGCACCTCGCGGAAGCGGTTGCGGAGGGCGGCGAGCTCCCGCATGCGGACGAGCAGCTCGTCGCGGTCCATGCCCGACACCGCCTCGGTGGTGAGCGCGGGCGGCACGCCCGGAGGGAGGCTCGCGGCCGCACGGGACGGGGCGGCGACCGGGCCGCCGGCGTCCGCGTCCGCGTCCGCCCCGGCCCCGCCGCCGGTCGCCCCCGGCATCGCGTCGTCACCCCCGGCCTCGCGGCGACGTCGCTCGCGACCGGTCTCGGCGGGATCGAACACCTGATCGTCGAGCTCCTCGGGCGCCGGCTCCACCGGGATGTCGGTCGAGCGTCCGGGCGTGAAGCGGTCGCCCCAACGCTCCTCGCCGGCCGACTCCAACTCCTCCATCTGCTCCTCGACGGGTCGGGTGAGGGCCTCGAGCCGCCGGCGCCAGTCCTCCTGGAAGTTCGTGTCGTTCTCGGACGGGTCGTCCACCACCATCGGCGTGACGAAGGCCACGAGCTCGGTGGTCTGCGTCTGGTTCGTGCGGCTCTTGAACAGCTCGCCGATCAGCGGAATGTCGCCGAACAGCGGCACCTTCCGCGTGATGCGCGACTCGGACTCGCGGAGGATGCCCGAGAGGACGATGGTCTGGCCGTTGCGGACGACGACGTTGGTGGTGGTCTCCCGCTTGTCGATGATCGCCCCGCCGAACAGGGTCTGCCCCGGCACCACCGCCGAGAGCTCGAGCCGCAGGTCGATGTCGACCTCGCGCTGGGCGGTGATGCGCGGACGGGCGTTGAGGATCACGCCCACCGACCGGTACTCGAAGGAGTCCGTCGGGTTGCCCTGCGAGTTGATCACCGTCTCGGTGATGAACGGGATGTCCTGCCCGTCGAAGAAGAAGGCCTCCTGGTTGTCGGCGGTGAAGACGACCGGCTGCTGCAGGACGCGAACGCTGGTGTCCTGGTCGAGGGCCTGCAGCAGGACGTTGAGGTTGATGCTCGCGTCGAGGACCGTCGAGTCGAAGAGCGAGCCACCGGAGCCGGTCCGCTCGCCGGTTCCGCCGATGGTGCCGCTGAAGGCGTTGTCGGGATTGGCGGTCGAGAGGATGTCCTGGTTCGAGCTGAGACGCAGGCCGAGGGCGAGGTCGTTGGTGAGATCGATCTCGGCGATGATCACCGAGAGCATCACCTGCCGGCCGGGACGATCGAAGAACACGATCAGATCCTTCACCGCCTGGGTCTGCGGCCGCGGGCAGAGGATCGCGAGCGCGTTCTGCCGGATGATCGGCACGATGCGGACCTTGCCGATGAGCTGGCTCTCGGGGCTCTGCTCGTCGCTCTGCTGGCCGGCCCGCTGCCAGGGGAAGGACAGCGTGCCCGCCGAGCCCGCCTCGCCGCCGCCGCCCGTGGCCTCCTGGTCGAGCGCGCGGCCGCTCAGGCCCTCCTCGGGGGCCCGGATCGTGGCCCCGGAGCCGGGCTCGGCCAGCAGGGCGTTGAGCTGCTCGGCGAGCTGGAAGGCGTCGGCGTGCTTGAGCTCGACCACGAACGGCAGGCCGATCTCGGTCGGCTGGTCGAGGTCGCTGATGATCGCGTCGAGGAAGTCGAGCGACTGCTCGGTCTTGGCGAGCACCACGAGCTGGTTGTTGTCGGGAAACGGCTGGATCTGGTAGATGCCGGCGAGGGCGTCGGCCACGTCGCCGCCGCCCTGCTGGCCACCCACCCGCCGGGCGGCCCCGCCGCCGGTTCCGGTGGACTGCCCGAGCAGCTCGTTGACGACGTTCGCCACCCGGATCGGGTCGGTGTACTCGAGCGTGTAGATGCGGTTGGAGCCCTGCTCGCGGGGCAGGTCCCAGTCGGTCGCGATCAGCCGGGCGATCTCGTCCACCACCATCGGGTCGCCGACCACCGTGACGCTGTTCTGCTGCGTGTTGACGGTGGTGCGGAGCTCGATCTCGAGGCCGAGGGGATCGCCGGGCGTCGGGGCCTGGGCCTGGTTGCCGCGGCCGCGGGCGCCCCGCTGGATGCGTGCGCCCCGATTGCTGGCCCCCGACCCGCCGGTGTCGCTGTACAGCTCCTCGATCGACGCCTGGATGTCGAGGGCGTCGGAGTAGGCGAGGCGGAAGGTCTGCGTCCTCGGGAGCTTGAAGGTCTCGTCGAGCTGGTCGATGATCCGCTGCACCTGCTGGCACAGGGCGATGTCGCCGTAGACGAGGATCTGGTTCGAGTTGTCGTCGGCCGAGAGCTGCGCGTAGGTCGGCAGCTCCTTCTCCTGGACGATCTCGAGGGCCTGCGAGGCCTTGACGTTCTCGAGCTGGATGAACTTCGCGACGAGCGTGCCGCGGTCCATCCGGCCCATGATCGACTCGCTCGCCGGGATGATCGGCGGGATCTGGTTGGTGGTGATCGTGTCGAGGTTGCCGACCACGACCACGTCCTCCCGCTCGATGATGCCCACGCCGTTGAGCCGGAAGGTCTCGAAGACGAGGTCGAGGGCCATCCACCGCGGCACCGGGGCGTCGTTGAGCAGCGTGATCCGCTTGGTGCGGAGCAGGTTCACGTCCACCGGGATGACGATCTTGCCCGTCTCCTCGGCGATGAACGGGAAGACCTCCTCGATCGCCACGTCGTTGAAGCCCAGCGCGACGAGCTCGTCCGGCGGCAGGCGGCGGCCGCGGGGGCCGCGGGTCTCGCCGTTGCCGTTCCTGCGATCGGCGCCGTCCTCGTCCGCGGGCGCCGCGGGGCCGCCCCCGGCCGGCGCGCCGCCGGGCTCGGACTGGGCGGCGGCGACGGAGCCCCCGGGCGGCAGGAGCACCGGCAGACCGACCGTCGCGGCCACGGCCAGCGCGATCGCGCCGGCGGGGCGACGGAGGGGGAGGGGGAGGCGGAGGCCGCGGCGCGGGCGGGATCGGACGGGCGGACGGCTGGGAGCGGGCAGGATCACGGAGGCCTCCAGGAGAGACGTCGGGGCCGTCGCCGGGGGTGCCGGGCCCGCGCCGGGAGGGCCCGTGGCGGGGGGGGGCGGAAGGCGGGGCTCGGTCGATCGAACGGTGGGGAGAGCAGGAGTCTCGGCCGGGACGCGTGGGGAGTCAGTCGTCCCGGCCGCGCGGCCGATCGCCGCGGACGGGCGTCGCCCGGGCCCGGTCGCCGACCGGACGCAGGATCGGGGAGCTGCGGCTGCCGGCGGCCCCGCCCAGCCCGGTGTTGCCGGAGAAGAGCGTCGAGCGCTCCGGGCGGTCGAAGAGCGGCAGGTCGAACTCCGCCCCGCGGTACTCGATCTTGACCGTCCACGGCGCCCCCTCGACGGACAGCACCGTCACGCCCAGCGACTCGTCGGTCTCGCCGACGCCGATGCGGATGCCCTGACGGTCGAAGTACACCGAGGTGCCGTCGATCCCGACCACCGGCGGGCCGTCGTACTCCGGCGGCGGCGGCGGCGGCGGCGGTGGGGGCGGCGGGGCGTCGTCGTCCTCGTCGTCGCGCGGGGGCGGCGGCGGAGGCGGCGGCGGGGCCTCCGGCCGCGGGGGCGACCACCCCGGAGGCGGCTTGGGGGCGAAGAAGAGGCTGCGACCGTCGAACCGGGCCCGGTCGGCGTCGGCTCGCTCGCCGTGGGCCTCGGCGAGCCGCTCGAACGTGTCGGCGAGGACGACTTCCGCGGGCGCGGGAGCGGTCAGCGCCCGGAGGACGGGCGGCAGGGCCGCGCCCACGGAGACGACGGCGACCACCGCGGCCCCGAGGGTGACCAGGCTGCTGCCGGTGAGGGTCATGCGTGCCATCGCGGGGAAGCCTCCGTCACCGGCTCGCCAGTCGCCGCGGCGACTGGACGACCCAGGCGTTGAGATCGATGGTCACCCCCACCGTGCGGCCGTCCTTGCGGAGCATGCGCACGAGGGACACGGCCTCCACCTCCGGACGCGCCTCGAGGTCGGCCACGATCGCGACCGCGTCCTCGGGCTCGGCGTCGAAGCGGAGGTCGCCGCTGATCCGGACCAGCCGGCGGCCGGCCTGACCGGACGCGGCGAGCAGCCGCTGGGACACCGCGGCGGGCAGGCGGTCCGCCCCGCCGCCGAGGTTGAACGAGTCGTTGCGGACGCTCCGGTAGGACCGGACGATGTCCACCACCAGCGAGTGGAGGGCCTCGCGGCCGTCGTCGTCCGGGCCGGGGAGCTCGACCGGGCCGAGGCTCTCGACCAGCTGGCGACGGGCGCGGATGGCCCGGACGAGCTGCTCGGCCTCCCGCGCCTCGGCGAGCTGCCGCTCGATCGCGTCGGCCTGACGGTTCCAGCCCTCGGCGATGGGCCGCACGTTGTCGTCCCACGCCACGAAGGCGAGCAGCAGGACGGCGGCTCCCAGCGCCCAGCGGACGGCCCGGGGAAGCTCCGTGACGCGGTCCATCAGGCTCATCGGCTCGCCCCCTCGCGCCCGATCTCGCGGAGCCGGGCCTTGAGCAGCTCGAACTCGTTGCTGAGCCGCTCCTCGAGCGCCTCCTGTCCGTCGACGCCGCGGATGCGGCTGCGGGCGGCGCCGACCCGCCGCATGTAGTCGAGCACCTGCGACCGCTCCATGGTGTCGATCTGATCCGCGGTGAGCGGCTCGGGGATCTCGCCGCCCGAGAACGCCTCGCCCTCGCGGGCGTCGCGGCTGCCGCCCTCGACGCCGCGGCCCTGCTGGCCGATGGAGGTCCGAGGGCCGCGGGTCACGCGCGACGACGACGACCGGTCGTCGTCCGAAGCCCGCGGGATGTCGGTGAGCGTGGGCGCGGCGTCGTCGCGATCGTCGGGGTCCCGCCCGGAACGCTCGTCCTCGCGCGACGGTTCCGTCGTCGGACGCGGCGTGCTCGTGGGACGGACGGGACGGGTGGGGGGACGCTCGGCGGCGGTGGGGCCCGCGTCGGCCATCGCGTCGGTGGGGGCGGCGTCGGCCGTCGTGGCGCCCGTGCCGGCGAGCTCGTCCGCCTCCTCCCCGTCGGGATCCGGGGGCGGCATGTTCTGCTGCCGCATCCAGGCGGTCCAGACGCCGAAGTCGCGCTCGACGGGGTAGTCCGGCCGCGCGAACGGGCGGTCGATCGTGGCGTCGAGGTCGAACCCGTAGGCGCCGAAGTTGTTCTCCACGTCCCAGTCGATCGCCGGGGCGGTGAAGAGGCCGTCGGTCTCGAGCAGCCGCTGCTGCATGAGCAGCACCCGCTGGCGCGCGTCCTCGCCCGCGCGGCCGATCGCCTCGCCGCGGACCTGGAACTGTCGCTGGTCGAGCGAGACGAGCAGGTTGATCAGGTTGATGCCCTCGGGCGTGCTGTTGGCGATGTCGCCGAGCAGCTTCGTCATCGGGAACGATCGCGTCTCGAGGGCGTCGTACATCGCGAGCCGGGCCCGTGCCTCGGCCACGTCCTCGGCCAGCGACGCCACGTCGCCGTGCCGCGACTGGAGGATCGCGAGCCGCAGACCGCTGGTGATCAGGGGCAGCCCGGCCAGCAGCAGCACGCAGGCGGCGACCGTGATCGCGGCGGTGCGGGGCCGGGCGATGGCCTCGGCGACGCGGCCGGTGATCGACGGCGTCTCGACGACCGCGTCGCGCTCGAGCATGGCCGCGGGGGCGAGCGGTCCGGTGGCGGCGAGGGCGCCACCGGCCGCGACGCCGAAGCGGCGCCACCACGCATCGTCGCCGCCCGCGTCGCGCAGGCGACGGCCGGCGGCGTCGCGCACCGCCGCGGGCAGGACGCAGGCGGCCTCGCGCTCGCCGATGCCCTCGAGGCCGCCGACCACATCCTCGGCGAGGCGACGGGCGAAGGCGGGGGACTGATCGCCGCCGAGGGCGGTCTCGACGAGCACCCGCTGCAGCGGGGGCCGCCAGTCGCCCTCGAGGTCGACGTGGGTGGCGCGGATGGCCGCGCCGCCCGGATGGCAGAGGGCCAGGGCGACGGATCCGCTGCCGCGATCGATCGAGACCAGGGGCTCGGCCGGCCGCTCGGCGTCGAGCAGGGCGGCCATCGCCACCGGCTCGGGAATCCAGCGGACGGGACCCGGCGCAGGGGCCGGCTCGACCCGAGCCGCCTCCGGCCAGGAGGCGACGAGGCCGGTGCGGCTGCTCTCGGCGGCGGCCTTGGGCAGGACGGCGGCCCCGTAGCGGTACTCGGGGGTGCCGGCGAGCAGCCAGGTCTCGGCCTGCAGCCGCAGGGCGGCGTCGAGGGTCTCGCCCTCGGCGTCGGGCAGCGTGCACGTGCGGCAGACGCTCGCGGCGGCGGGCACGACCTGCAGCACGAGCTCGGGCTTCGCGTCCTCGAGCATCGACCGGACACGGTCCGGCGACGAGGCGGGGACGGTCTCGGCCGAGCGGACCCGCGGCGTGGCGCCCGAGGCGTCGACCACGAGCACGCGCCACTCGTCGCCGGCGCGGTGGACGATGCCGAGGGTTCCGGAGATGCGGGGAAGGGGTCTGCTCATCGTTCCCGGTACTCGAGGATGCGGACGGGGACGGTCGAACGATCCACGAGGGCGATGATTTCAACCTCCGTGCCGGAAGCGAACGAGCGGCCGACGGAGCTGATCCGGTAGACGTTGCTGCGGACGGTGAAGATCGAGGCCAGGAGCTGGACGTCGGCGGGGGCGAGCTCGGCCCGGAGGTCCGCGAACTGGACCTCGCTCGTGAAGCCCTCGGGCGTGCCGTTGCGGACGAACAGCAGCTCGTCGGCGACCGACTCGTCGAAGCCGGCGAGCTCGCACACGTCCCGGATCAGCTCCGGGGCCGCGGTGTTGACGTTGATGCGCCCGGGCCGCCGATCGAACAGCGGCCGCATCGTGCACTCGGCGAGCACCGCGCGGAGCTGGCGATCGTCGAGGGGCTCGGCCTGGACGATCGGCTGGCCGTCCTCGCCCTCGCCCTCGCCGTCGCCGTCGCCACCTCCTCCGCCGCCGCCGCCGCCGATCGTCCCGTCGTCCCCGATCGACGCCAGCGGCAGGCCGATCAGCTGCCACAGCTCGTTCTCGGGATTCCGGCCGAAGGCGATCAGCCGATCGGCCTGGGCCCGGTCCACGCCGAGCCGGTCCTCGAGCTCCAGCGGGTCGGCCCGCTTCAGGTGGATGCGGGGCAGGCCCGAGTCGGTCGCGCCGTCGTCGACGCTGCTGACGGTGAGCACCCGCGACCACTCGCCGTCGAGCGAGCCGTTGCCGTCGTCCTCGGGCAGCGAGCGGGCGCGGTCGTCCTCGTTGGGATCGCGGCGGCGATTGAGGTTCGCATCCTCGCCGCGGACGAAGTCGGGCCACACGCCGGCCACGAGCTCCAGCTCCGCGAGGCTGCGGATCGGGCCGTTCCGCGGCTCGTAGAGACCTTGAGCGAGGTAGTAGTCGGACTCGGCCCCGAAGAGGCCGGGCTCGTCGTCCTCGTCCGTCCAGTCGATGATCGCCTGCACCTGGTCCGGCGAGATGTCGTCGAGCAGCTCCCACACGATGAAGGGCTGCTCGCGGTTGAAGTTGACCACGGACGCCTCGTCGAACGGGCCGTTGACGTCGAGGCGGGCCGAGTGGTGCAGCACCTCGTACGCCGCGTCGCGGAGCTCGAGGTAGCTGATCGCGTCGAGGTCGCGCACGATCGTGAAGGCGTCATCGGGCCACGGCTCGGTGGTGTGCAGCGCCATCGTCGCGATGGCGTTCTCCACCCCGGCCCGGGCGGCCCATCGGGCCTGGATCTCGTGAACCGACGAGGAGCCCAGGTTGGCGGCACGGAAGGCGAAGATCTGCAGCGCGGTGCCGATGATCGCCGCGATCCCGATGGACCAGATCACCACCACGACCACGGAGCCGCGGCGACGCGGCCCGCGGGCACCGCGCGGACCGGGGCCGGAGCGACCACGTCCGGGGAACGACTGGACCTGCGGACGGACGCCGATCACGAGCCACCTCCGCCGCTTCCGGTGCCGGGGGGCGAGTTGATGGGGCTGCCCGAGCCCACGCCGCGGCCGGGGCCCGAGCCGGTCCCGCCCCCGCCTCGTCCCGGACCGGTGCCGGTCCCCCCGCCTCCGCCCCCGCCGCCGGGTCGGCCGCCGCCGGGCCGCGC
>CAYLNM010000095.1:2309-17218 GCA_964385045.1 uncultured Isosphaeraceae bacterium | reverse complement strand
CCCCGCCGCCCCCGTCGCCCGCGGAGCCCGCATGACCGAGCAGCCGGCCTTCCTCGTTCCCCTGGCGATCGCGTGGGCGCTGACGATCGGCGGCGTGGTGTTCTGGATCCTCGCCGCCACGCGGCTGCAGCGGGTGCGGCGCGATCCCCCGACGATCCGGCGCGGCCTCCGACTGTCGCCGCCGCCGGGCGGGTGGGGGCGGGTCTCGGTGGTGGTGCCGGCCCACGACGAGGAGCGGGTCATCGAGCGGTGCTGTCGGTCGCTCATGGCCCAGGACCACCCCGACTTCGAGGTGATCTTCGTCCTCGACCGATGCACCGACGGCACGAAGGCGATCCTCGAGCCGCTCGCCGCGGTCGATCCGCGCATCCGCGTGATCGAGAACCACGACTGCCCCGACGACTGGGCCGGCAAGTGCAACGCCGCCCGCATCGGGGCGGAGGCGGCGACGGGCGACACCCTCGTCTTCACCGACGCCGACGTGCGGTTCGATCCGCGGCTGCTGCGGGCCGCGGTCGCGCTCGCCCGGGAGGACCACCGCCAGCTGCTGAGCCTGCTCAGCACCCTCACCACCGACGAGCAATTCGAGCGGATCGTGCAGCCGGTCGCCTCGATGCAGCTGCTGCACCAGTATCCGATCGAGCGCATCAACCGCCGCCGGTTCCCGCGGCCCTTCGCCAACGGGCAGTTCATGCTGTTCGATCGCGACGTCTACGAGCGCATCGGCGGCCACGCCGCGGTGAAGGACGACCTGCTCGAGGACATCGCCTTCGCCCGCGCGGTGCACCACGCCGGCGGCTCGGGCGCGGTGTACTTCGCCGACGGCATGCTGGAGGTCTCGATGTACGACTCGTGGCCCGCGTTCCGGGCCGGCTGGCGCCGCATCTACATCGAGGCGTCGCGCCGCATGCCCTCCCGCCTCCGCAAGTACGCGGTCCGCCTCGCGCTGCTGGGGGCGGTGCCGCCGGTGGCCGAGCTCCTCGTGATCCTCGGGGCGGGCGTCTTCGTCGCCGCGGGCAAGCCGGCGATCGCCGCGGCGACGCTGCTGCCGACCGCGATCGCCTGGCCGATTCGCCGCTGGACGCTGCGGAGCGCCTATCGGCTGGCCGGCGCGGACCCGAGGCTCGCGGCGTGGTTCCCGGTCGGCTGCCTCGCGGTGGCCTCGATCCTGTGGGAGGCCGCCGGCGACCTCGTCCGACGGCGCCCGGTGAAGTGGGGCGGGCGCGAGTACCGGCTGGAGCCGTACCGGGCGTAGGCCCGGCGCACGCGACATCGAGGCCGGGACCGGCACGGCGCCGCCCCCGCGCGAGCACGCCGCCCCCGAACGCACCGCGGCCCCCGGCGGAACCGGGGGCCGCGGCGTCGATCGATGATCGCCGGACGGACGTGGAGAAGAGGAGGAGGGATCCGCCCGTGCGATCGTCGGCGGGATCAGCTGCCGAAGGCGCCGATGACCGAGAGCAGGTCGTCGAAGTCCACGGCCCCGTCACCGTCGAGGTCCGCCGGGCACGGGAAGCTCGGGCAGGCCCCGAAGGCCGAGAGGACGGTGAGCAGGTCGTCGAGGTCGACGAGGCCGCTGCCGTCCACGTCGGCACCGGTGCGAACGATGCGACCCTCGCCGCCGACCGGGTACGCGGTCTCGGTGATCACGGCGCCGAGCCCGCCGTCGGCCATGTCGGCCTGGAGGAAGTTGGCGAGCGTCTGCTGGTAGCTGACGCCGAGGTTGGTGAACGGCAGGTCGCCGAAGGGCCACTCGTCGCCGCCGCGGGCGAGGAAGTCCACGGTGACGAGGTTGATCACCGGCGGGGCGTCCACGACCGCGCCGTCGAGCACGATCGGGGTGCCGTCGGCGAGGCGGACGCTGCGGATGCGACCCTCGGTCGGGTTCACGTCCTCGTTCCACTGGATCAGCAGGCCGGAGGCCTGGGTGAAGCGGCCGGTGCCGCTGGTGGGGAAGCCGGCCGGCGGATCGACGCGGCTGACGCAGTTCTCGAGGATCGCGAGCAGCGTCTCGGCCGGGAGGTCGGCGAAGACCGACAGGACGTTGCCGAACGGCAGGGCGTCGAAGGTGTCGATCTCGAAGTAGTCGCCGACGGGCACGATGCTGTCGTTGCGGATGCCGCCGCCGTTGCTGAGGGCGACGTTGACCTCGGGGGTGCCGAAGTCGTCCGCGAGGACGTTGGCCTGCCAGACGTACGCGTCGGTGATCAGGTTGCCGTAGTTGGTCTCGCGGCTGCGGATCTCCTCGCGGATGCCGTTCAGCGGGACCTGGTTGTCGGCGATCACGTTGGTGGCGAGGCCCTCGACGTACTCGATGACCGGCTGGACGGCCTGGGCCTGGACGGTGGGATCGGCCTCGACGGCGTCGGGCTGCTTGCCGCCCGCGACGCGGACGGGGCCCGAGGTCGGGTCGACCGAGACGATCTCGCCCGCGGCGTCGAACTCGACCGCGAGGCGGCCGACGTAGTTGTAGTCGCCCGCGGTGCCGACGATGTACACGGTGCGGCCGTCGGGGTCGACGACCTCGATCGGGTACTCGCCCGAGGCGGTGTCGTCGGGCAGGAGCAGGTCGCCCTCGTTGGCGAGCAGCTCGCCGCCGCCGCCGGCGACGAAGACGTCGGCACCGGAGATCTGGCCCGCGAGGTCGATCTCCTCGGCGATGCCCTGCAGGTGGCTCACGACGATGATGCGCTCGACGCCGCCGGCCCGGAGGGCGTCGATCTCGGCCTGGATGGCGGCCGCGAAGTCCGGATCGACGACGACGCCGCCGGGCGAGCTGATGAAGGGCAGGTTCGGCGTGGTGGCGCCGACGATGCCGATCTGCTCACCACCCTTGGTGACGACGGTGCTCTTCGCGATCCGCCCGGCCTGGCGGAGGGCCTCGAGGGCGGGCTCGGCGCTGACGTCGAGGTTCGCCGAGAGGAACGGCGGCTGGGTCGACGAGAACGACTCGATGAAGCTCGCCAGGACGCCGGGGCCCAGGTCGAAGTCGTGGTTGCCGAGGATGAAGGCGTCGTACTCGATGAGGTCGAGGCCGATCGCGTCGAAGTACGGCACGCCGTTCTCGAGCGACGCGTTGAACTCCGGGCTCGGGATGTAGTTGTCCCCCGAGGTCAGGAGGACGGTGTCGCGGCCGGCGTCCGCGGCGGCGGCCCGGATGTTCGCCACGACGGTGGCGAAGCGGCCGAGGCCGCCGAAGTCCTCGAGGCCGCTGCCGGCGTCGATGAGCTGCGACTCGCCGTCGCTGTGGTGCAGGATCTCGATCGACTGCGCGCCGACCCCGGCAGTGCATGCCGCGGCCGCGCCCAGGGCGACGGTGAGGGCGGTTCGAGTGGCCATCCGTCGTGCTCCTTGTTCTTCTCTCTCACGTGAATCCCGAACGCACCGTGGCCGTCCCCGCGGGACGGCTCGACGGGCACCGGGACTTCGATCGGGTGCGCGGACCGCGCGGTGCGGGCCGCACCCGGGGGGAGGATCACACCGGCTCGTGGTTCACGGACCGTTCACGGCCGCGCACGGCGACGAGAAGGATGCGCGGGTCCCGCGCATCGGCCGGCCGCGGGAGCGCACGCCGATGGAGGAGGGAGGCGCTGAGACGATGCTCGTCAGCGCGATGTCGTGGTCGACGCGGTAGGCCACGGCGCGCAGCCGGCCGTCCACGCCGTCGCCTCAGGCGAGCTCGCGCAGCGCCTCGAGCACCGCGTCCGCGTGCCCCGGCACCCGGACCTTGTCCCAGCGCCGCGCCACGCGGCCGTCGGCGTCGAGCAGGTACGTCGTCCGCACCACGCCCATGTACGTGCGGCCGTACATGGACTTCTCCTGCCACACCCCGTAGCGGTCGCACACGCGGGGGGCGTCGCCATCGGTCGCGGGGGCGTCGGACAGCAGCGTGAAGGGGAGCTCGTGCGCGTCGGCGAAGGCCCGGTGCTTCGCGACGGGGTCGGGGCTCACGCCGAGGATCGTCGCGTCGAGCGACTCGAACGCCGGCAGCTGGTCGCGGAAGGCGCACGCTTCCTTGGTGCAGCCCGACGTGTCGTCCTTGGGATAGAAGTAGAGGACGACGGGACCGCCGCGGTACGAGTTCAGGGGGTGCGACGTGCCGTCCTGGTCCGGCAGGGTGAACGCGGGCGCGACGCGCCCCTCGTCGATGAGCGGCATGGGATGACTCCACGGCGGGCGGGCGGACCCGGCCGCGCGCGGCGGCCGCGGCCATCGGCCCCGGGACGCGATCGTAGCCGGGCGGCCGAGCCGGCTCAGCCGGGCCGGCGATGCGGGATGCGGCCCGGGATCCCGGGGGCGGCGGATGCCGCGGGCGAGCCGTCGGCGTCCGCGGCCGGCGCGGCCGGCGCGGCCGGCGCCGCGTCGCCGGCCTCGCTCCCCGCCAGGCCGGTGGCCGCGAGCAGTCGCCGCGTGGCGGGATGCCGCGGGGCGTCGAAGAGATCCGCGCACGGTGCCGCCTCGACGAGGCGGCCCGCGTCGAGCACGAACGCGGCGTCGGCGACCTCGGCCACCACCCGCAGGTCGTGCGTCACCAGCACCACGCCCATCCCCCGCGTGCGGGCGAGCCCGCGGATCCGTTCCAGCAGCGTTCCCTGCACCAGGACGTCGAGCGCGGTGGTGGGCTCGTCGGCGAAGAGGACCCGCGGCCGGCCCGCGAGGGCCAGTGCGATCATGACCCGCTGGCACTCGCCGCCGCTGAGCTCGTGGGGCAGGGCTCCGAGCCGCTGCCCCGCGCGGGCGAAGCCGGCGGTCTCGAGGAGCCCGGCCGCGGCGGCCCGTCCCGCCCGGCCGCCGCGCCCGCCGTGGCGCCGGATCGTCTCGAGGAGCTGCGCTCCCACCGGACGCAGCGGATGCAGCGACGCGCGCGGCTGCTGGAAGATCATCGCGATCGACCGGCCGCGCAGTCCGCGGCGGTCCAGCGGCCGGGCGGCGCCTCGCCCCGCCGTGCGCGCCGGCGATCCGCCCGCCCCCGTCCCCAGGTCGATCGGCTCGTCGTCGAGCCGCGCAGTCCCCGCGGTCACGCGGCCCGCGGCGGGCAGCAGGTCGAGGAGCGCAAGGCCGGTCATCGTCTTGCCGGAGCCCGAGGCGCCGACCAGGGCCACGACCTGTCCCGCCTCGACGCTCAGCGACACGTCGTGCAGGACCGACGTTTCCCCGATCGCGACCCCGAGTCGCTCGACCCGGAGCCGCGGCGGAGCGTCCGTCGCGCCCACGACCCCGGCCGTCCGCACCGGTGGGCTCCCGGCCGTCGTCCCCGACGCGCGGCCCGACGAGCTCACGGACGGCCCCCCGCCCGCGCGAGCCCACGGCGGACGCCCTCGCCCACCGCGTGCATCGCCACCAGCGCGGCGGCCACGAGCACGCACGGGGCGACCAGCAGCCACCAGCGGGTGCGGACCGGCGAGACCTCGGCCACGCCGGCCGCGGCCAGCGAGCCCCAGCTCGGCAGCGGCTCGCGCACGCCGAGGCCGAGGAAGCTCAGGAAGGACTCCGACAGCATCGCCGCCGGCACCGCGAGGACCGCGTAGGCGATGATCACCGGGGCGAGGTTGGGCAGCAGGTGGCGGCCGAGTCGTCGCCCCGGCCGCATGCCCACCGCGGTGCACGCCTCCATGAAGGGACGCCGGGCCAGTCCCGCGGCGCGGCCGCGCACGACCCGGGCCATCGTCAGCCAGGACACCGAGCCGATCGCGGCCACCAGGACGAGCAGCTCGAGCCCGCGCTGCCCGCGCGGACCGGGGTCGAGCCCGGCGCGGTCCAGCGCCCCGTCCGCGGCCACGCCCACGAGCACCACCAGCAGGATCGTCGGCAGGCCCTGCACCACGTCGATCGACCGCATGAGCAGCGCGTCGACGCGGCCACCGGCCGAGCCGGCCACCGCGCCCACCAGCGACCCGATGCCGGTGGCGACCGCCGCCGCCCCGAGTCCCACCGCGAGGCTGACCGCCCCGCCGAGCAGGCACCGGGCCAGCAGGTCGCGGCCGAGCCGGTCGGTGCCGAGCCAGGGCCGCGGCGGCACGCCCCGGGCGGCGGCGAGGGCCTCCACCGCGGCCCGCTCGTCGGGCCGGTGCGGGGCCCACCACGGCGGCAGCAACGCCGCCTCGAGGTCGGTGCGCTCGAAGCGGGCGGGGCCGTCGCCGGGCGAGCCGAGGGTCCACGGAAGCGTGCCGAGGCACGCGACCATCAGCGCCCCGAGCAGCAGTCCGGCCGCCCACGCGGGACGCCGACGGACGAGCGGTCCGGGCCGCGTTCCCGGCCGCCGCGCGCCGGGGGGGGACGGGGCGGCGGGGGGCGACTCGGTCGCCGCGCCGTGCCCCGGGCGTCGGGATCGATCCGGGGCGTCGCTCACCGGCGGCGGCCGGGCTCCCGGGAGGCGCCGCCGCGCGAGCCGTCGCCCCGGCCGCCGGCCGCTCCCGTGGCCGAGCCGCCGCGGCCCGCGGCCGTGTCGGCGGCGTCGGTGATGATCGCGTCCACCCGCTCCTGGATGCGCTCGTCGACCGTGGCGACGTCGCGCTGGTAGCGGCGCTCGAAGGCCTCGAGCTTCTCCCGCATGCGATCGATCGCCTGCTTGCGGGCGAGCAGGATGAAGGCCTGCTGCATCCGCATCTGGGTGACGAGCTGGGGGCGAAGCGATCGCACCGCGGTGTCGTCGCCGCGGCTTGCGGCCGCCCGCAGCTGCTCGGACAGCCGGGCGACCTCGCGGTCCGTGCGGAGCTCGATCAGCTTGAGCTCGTACAGATGCGGCTCGTCGGCCCGCAGCTCGGCGAGGAATCGCAGCCGATCGCTCCCGGCGAGGCGTCGGCGGAACTCCTCGGGATCGGCCTCGCGGAGCGCCATCAGGCCGCGGTGCAGCTCCGGGGCGACGTCGCGGGCGACGACGAGGCAGCGGTCGATCTCGTCCTGCGTCAGCGGGCCGCGCGGGCGTCGCCGCTCGTCGGGCCGCAGTCGCACCACCTCGTCGACGAGCTCGTCCATGGCGGCGTCGCCACCGGCGGGAGGACGCTGGGGCCGGGGGCGGGTCCCGGTCCGGGGCGGCGTGGTCGCGGCGGGGGCCGGCACGGCGCCCGCCGCGATCACCTCGGCGCCCCCGGCACCCTCGGCGATCGACGGCGTGGGGGGAGGCGTCGACGACGCGGGTCCGCGGGCGGCCATGAAGCCGAGCACGCCGCCGGCGGCGAGGAGGAGGCATCGATCGACGAGTCGGCTCATGCGTGGCCCCGGAGGATGGGCCGGCGCGGGCGGGTCCGGGACGCTCGCGCGGGGCGGGAGGAGCGGCAGGCGTGCGATGCCCGCGGCGCCGTGAGGCGTTCGCCGGTCGACGATGCCTCCGGGACGCGGGCGATCACCGTCCCGAGTCGATGAGCAGGAAGTCGGGGATCATCGCGGCGATCTCGTCCTCGACGTCCGCGTAGGAGCCGACGTCCCACTCCTCGAGCAGGGCCAGCTCCGACTCGATCTCGGCGACCTCCTCGAGGGAGGCCCAGCTCACGTCCACCACGTCGGCGACGTCGCCGGCGAGCACCCGCTCCACCGGCACCGCCCCGGGGCCGGCGGGAGCCGGGGGCCGGGTCGCCCACCATCCGAGCACCGCGAGGACGCCGAAGGACGCCGCCATCGCCAGTCGCCCGGCCGCCGCCCGGGCGGCGGCGAGCCGGCGAGGGCCACGCCGGGGGCCGGCCAGGGCCGGAGCGGTGGCACGGCCGAGGTCGCCCGCGCTCAGGGCGTGGACGCGCTCCTCGAGGCCGGGGGGCACCGCCACCGCGAAGGTGCGGGCGACCGCCCGCCCGACGCGGGCGTCGGCCGACGCCTCGCGGCACAGGATCGGGGTGCTCGCCGCCGCCACGCGATCCTCGAGGCCGGCGGGCGGCTCGGGACGGAGCGCACGGTCGAGACGTGCCTCGAGCAGGTCCACGGGGCGACCGGACCGCGGGCCGAAGGGAGGAAGAGCGTGGCTCGAAGGCATGGAAGGAACTCCGTGGGGACCAACGCCGCGGGCCCCCGGATGATTGCGATCGGCCCGACCGTCCACCCGCCCGCCCCGGGGGACCCCGGATCGAGCTTCCGCGGACGCCCGCATCCCCCTCCCGAGGCCTCCGATGATCGGACGAGCCGGGAGCCGGACGGCGGGTCGCCCGCGGGCCGAGCCGGTGGAGGCCCCGCGGGCGAGGGCCCGGACCGGGCCCGCGAACGAGCCCGTGGATGGGCCGGCGGATGGGCCGGCGGATGGGCCGGCGGCCCGGACGTCCCCCGCCCCCGGCGAGCGGCCACGGCCGTCCGCTACCCCGCCACCCCGACGCCCCGCCGGCGATTCCCGACGACGCGAGCCTGGACTCAGCCGCCGGGACCGCCGACCGGCCCCGACTCGTCCTGGTGATCCGGGTCCAGCCGGGGGGCGAGATCCTCGCGCAGCTTGCGGAGGGCCCGGTGGTGACGCGCGAGCACCGTCCCCAGCGGCTGGCCCAGGTACTCCGCCATGCCCTTGAAGCTCATTCCGGCCGCGTGCCGCAGGTGCAGCACGCGGCGATCGGCCTCGGGCAGCCGGGCCATCGCGACCCGCAGTGCCCCGATCTCGTCGGCGGTGCCGAGCCCGGCGCCCTCGTCCGGTTCCCCGCCCGCGAGGCCCGCGAGTGCCTCCTGCTCGACCGGGACCGCGTGCCGTCGCCGGCGACGCATCTCGTCCCGCAGCCGGTTCATCGCGATCCGGAACAGCCACGCCTCGAACCGGCCCTGCTCGGTGTACTCGCCGATCTTCGCGACCACGGTGCAGAAGGCCGACTGCGTGATCTCCTCCGCCGTCTCGGGCTCGCCGCACTGGGCATGGATCAGGCCGAAGACCCGTCGCGCGTAGCGGTCGACGATCCAGCGCCAGGCATCCTCGTCGCCCTCGGCCGCCGCGGCGAGCGCGCGCTCGAGATCCTCGGCCGGGACCGACTCGTCCTCGTCGAGCGGCACCTCGCCGGCCGGCACCTCGTCCTCGTCCTCGTCCTCGCCCGTCGACGCGGACCCCGCAGCCTCGTTGCCGTCCTCCGAGTCCCCGGGACGCGGCTCGTCGCCCGCGCCCTCGGCGTCGCCCGCATCGCCGTCGCCGGTGCCGTCCCCGTCACGTCCGCCGCCGCGACCGCCGCCGCCGCCACGACCCGCCGAGTCACCGGCCGTCTCGCCCACGCGGCCGAGCACGTCGGCCCGCCGTCCGCGACCCGGTCGCGCGGCATCGGCCGGCGACGCCGGCCTCCGCGAGTCCGGCGAGCCATCGGCCGCCGTGACGTCGGACGCCCGCGCCTCGAGCCGCGAGCGGCGGGAGGCCTCCGCGATCTCGGCCCTGCCACCGTCGTCCGCCTCGCCCGGCGTCGGCGCCGCGACCGCGCGGGGGGGGGCGGCGGCGGCGGCGGCGGAACGGCGGCGGCGGGTCGGCATGCAGGGGGATCCTTCGTCGTCGGTTCGGTCTCCCGGAGCCCGTGACTCTACAATCCCGCCCCCATGCTCGATGCGGTCCTGTCCCTCGCCGAGCGGTTCGCCCCCCTCGCGTTCCTGATCGGCGTCGGGCTCCTGCTCGGGGGCGGGCACTGGCTCGTGGAGGGGGCGGTCGCGGTCGCCCGCCGACTCGGCATGTCCACGCTGCTGATCGGCCTCACGATCGTGGCGTGCGGGACCAGCGCCCCGGAGCTCTTCTTCAACGTCGCCGCCGCGCTGTCCGGCTCGGGCGACCTGAGCTTCGGCAACGTGGTCGGCTCGAACATCGCGAACCTCGGCCTCGTGCTCGGCGTCGCGGCGTTCATCGCCCCGCTGGCGGTGCACCGCTCGGTGCTGAAACGCGACCTGCCGATGCTCGTGGCCGCCTCGACGCTGCTGTGCGTGCTGGCGTGGCTGCCGGCGACGCGGCTCGCGGCCGAGGGCGACGGGCCCGGCTTCTCGCGTCCCGACGGCATCGTGCTGCTGGTCGGCTTCGTGCTGGTGCTCGCGGCCTGGGCCGCGGCGGCGATGCGGCCCGGCTCCGAGGTGCCGGTGGACCTCGACGAGGCGGAAGCGGAGGCGGCCGAGCGCCGGAGCCTCCCCGGCGCGGTGGCCCAGCTCCTCGTGGGACTCGCCGCCCTGGTCGCAGGCGGCAAGATGGCCGAGGTCGGCGCGGTGGGCATCGCCACCTGGGCCGGCCTGAGTCCCGCCCTGATCGGACTCACCGTGGTCGCGATCGCGACGAGCCTGCCCGAGGTCGTCACGCTCGTGGTGGCGGTCCGCAAGGGCCACGCCGACCTCGCGGTGGGCAACGTGGTCGGCTCGAACCTCTTCAACATCCTCTTCGTGCTCGGGGCGACCGCGGTGGCCGGCGACGTCCCCCTCCCGACGCACGGCTGGTGGGACCTCGCGGTGATGATGGGGATCACCCTCGCCCTCGTGCCGCTGGTGGCGACGAACGGCCGGCAGGTCCTGCGCTGGCAGAGCGGGCTGCTCCTCGCGACGTGGGTCGCAGCGATGACATGGTCGGTCCTGCGCGAGGTTCTCGGAGCTCCGAGAACGGGCTGACCCCCCCACGCCGACCGGACGCGGGCCCGGCGCGGCCCCCCGGGCCGTCCCCCTCCAGAAGACCTCGCGGCCGGCCGATCGCCCCGCTCGGAGGCCCGATGCCGGAGGCTGCCCCGAACACCCACGATCCCGGCACCGCCCGCGCCGTCGCTCCCGACCTGGCCGGGCGCGTGCTGGACTCGCTTCCCGACCTGGTCTTCGCGAAGGACCCGGACGGACGCTACCTCCACGTGAACCGAGCGTTCGCCGAGGCTCTCGGTCGACCGGCGAACGGCATCCTCGGGCGCACCGACGCGGACCTGCAGGCCCCGGAGGACGCGGCCCGCGAGGCGTCGGCCGATCGCGCCTGCCTTGCCCGCGGTGCCGCGGTGATCGGCCCCGACTCGGTCCGGGCGCCGCTCCGCGATCCCGCCGGACGGCCGGTGGGCGTCGCCGGGGCGATCCGTGCCCGTCCCGCGGGCGCCCCCCGCGCCGGCGTCGCGGCGGATCGACGCGGGACGAACGGTCGGCCCCCGGGGTCTTCCGAGCTCGGCGATGACGTGCTCGCCGCGGTGGTCGACGCGCTGCCGGTCGGGGTCTACGCCAAGAACGCCGACGGCACGTACGCCGCCGCGAACGGGGCGTTCGCCCGACTGCTCGGCGCGATGGACCCGGGCGAGGTGATCGGGCGACGCGACGGCGACTTCGGCTGGCGACCGCTCGACCACGGGCGACTCGACGAGGAGGTCCTCGGCACGGGGCTCGCCCGCCACGGCGTCGCCCGCCGCGAGGTGGACCGATTCGCGCGGCGGCGATGGACGGAGACGTCCGTCGTGCCGCGCACGGACGAGCTCGGTCGCGTGTGCGGCGTGGTCGGCATCCGCATGGACGTGACCGCCCGGCACGAGACGATGCGGCAAGCCGAGCGGGCCCGCGGGGCGGCGGAGCAGGCGAGCCGGGCCAAGAGCGGCTTCCTGACCCAGATGAGCCATGAGCTCCGCACGCCGCTCACGGCCCTGCTGGGCTTCGCCGAGCTGGCGCTCGAGCCGGAGGCGGCCGAGGCCGATCGGCGGGCCCACCTCGAACGCATCCGCGACAACGGCTGGCAGGTGCTCGCGCTCGTCGACGATCTCCTGGACCTCTCGCGGATCGAGGCCGGCCGCCTCGCCACGCGGGATCGCGCGTTCCCGGTGCGGCAGGCGATCGGCGACCTGGTGGACACGTTCCGCCCGCGGCTGCAGGCGGCCGGCATGCCCCTGCACGTCGAGATCGACGACGCGGTGCCCGAGGCGATCAGCAGCGACCCGATCCGCTTCCGCCAGATCCTCGCCAGTCTGCTCGAGCGGGCGCGGCGCGAGGTTCGCGGCGGAACCGTGACCCTCCGTGCGACCGTCGCCGGGCGGGACGCGGACGCCACGCTCGCGGTCGAGATCACCGACGAGGGGCCCTCCCTGGACGCCGAGGCGCTGAGCCGGCGGCTGACGCCGTTCGAGGTCGACGACGACGCGTCGGGCCGGAACGGGGGCGGACTGGGGCTGGCGGTGGCGTGGGGCCTCGCCGACCTGCTCGGCGGCCGCATCGAGCCGTCGACCGGCCCCGAGGGGCGCGGAACGCGGTTCGTCCTCCGGCTGCCGCTCCACCGGGCCGACTCGGACGAGGCCGACGCCTGGTCGCCGATCGACCGCGCCGCCCGCGACCCGTGGCAGCGGGTGGAGGCGGCCGCTCGGGACGGCGTGGCGTGGTTCGCTCCGCCGCCCGACGACCTCGACGACGAGCTCGACGACGAGCTCGACGCGGAGCCGGACCCGATCCTCGCCGCCGCGATCGACCCGGTCGATGCGCCCGCGTCCGGCGTCACCGGCCGCGACGGCGGCCGGCTCGCGACCGGCGACGGCGGGGCCGATGCCCGCCCGGCGCCCCCCGCGGCCCGCGGCGAGCCCGATGCCCGCCCCGCGGCCCCGCGGCCGACGGCCGACGTCACGGGCCCCGCGACGGACCGAGGCGGCGGGATCGAGACCGGCAGCGTGGACACCCCCGCGCCCGCACCGACCGCACCCGCGGCCCGGCCCCCGGGTCCCCCGGGCCGTCCCGACGCGGGCGACGGCGGGCTGCGGATCCTCCTCGCGGAGGACACGCCCGACACCGCGCGATTCCTGGTGCTCGTGCTGCGGTCGCGCGGTCACGAGGTCGAGCACGAAGCCGACGGGGAGGCCGCGCTTGCCGCCCACCGCGCCGCGGCCGAGCGAGGCGAGCCGTTCGACGTGGTGCTCACCGACGTGCAGATGCCGCGCATGGACGGGCACACGCTCGCCCGGCGGCTCCGCGAGGACGGATGGGACGGGCCGATCGTCGCCCTCACCGCGCACGCCTCGGGCGAGCACCGGCGGGATGCCCTCGCGGCGGGCTGCGACGATCACATCGCCAAGCCGGTGACGCCCGACCAGCTCCAGGCGACGATCCGGCGGCATGCCGGCGCTCGGCGCCGCGCGGCCTGATCGGCGTCGTGGGGCAGCGTCTCGCCGCCCCGCGTCTCGCCGCCCCGAGTCTCGCCCACCCCGCGTCTCGTCCACCCGCCCGCACGCCCCCGCGGCGAGTGCCGTCGCCCCCGCGCGGGCGGGCCGCGTTCAGGTCGGGATCCCGTCCACGAGGTCGGCGTCCGGTCCCCCGCCGTCGCGGAAGCCGCTCACCGGACCCGACGGCGCCTTGGCGCTGAAGGCCGAGCGCGGCCCCACGTCCACCGGTTCCGTCTCGATGTCGCTGAAGCCGGGCGGGGCCTCCATGCTCGTCCAGCTGTGGAAGCGGGTCGTCGCACCGTTCCAGCTCAGGCGCACGGTGCCCGTCGGGCCGTTGCGCTGCTTGGCGATGATCAGCTCGGTGAGCCCGACCTTCTCGGGATTGTGGAGCTTCCAGTCCGGGTCGGCCTGGTGGTAGTACTCCTCCCGGTGGAGCATCGAGACGATGTCCGCGTCCTGCTCGATCGAGCCCGACTCGCGGAGGTCGCTCATCCGCGGGCGGTGCCCCTCCCGCTGCTCGGCCGCCCGGTTGAGCTGGCTGAGGCAGACGACCGGGACCCGCAGCTCGCGGGCCATCGCCTTGACCCCGCGGCTGATCTCGCTGATCTCGACCTGCCGCGACTCGGCCCGCCGGCCGCTGGTCATCAGCTGCAGGTAGTCGATGACGAGGGCCCGGATGCCGTGCTTGCTCGCCATCCGGCGGGCCTTGGCCCGCATCTGCAGCAGCGACAGACCGGGGGTGTCGTCGATGTAGATCGGGGCCTCGTACAGCTCGCCGCAGGCCTGCTGCAGGGCCGCCCACTCCTCGCTCCCGAGCATGCCGCGGCGGATCTTGTGGCTGTCGACGCCGGAGCGGGCCGAGAGCAGGCGCTGCACCAGCGCCTGCTTGCTCATCTCGAGGCTGAAGACGCCCACGGGGAAGTTCTGCATCGCCATCTGCTCGGCGAGGTTCAGGGCGAGCGCGGTCTTCCCCATCGACGGGCGAGCGGCGAGGATGATCATGTCGCCGGGCTGCAGGCCGTGGGTCATCTCGTCGAGGTCGGGATAGCCGGTGGGCACGCCGGTGACGAGGCGACCGTCGGACTGCTCGATCGCCTGGATCACCTCGACGACCAGGTCGCGCATCGACTCGGCGTGGGCCTGCTCGGCCTGGCTGGCGATCTGGTAGATCTTCTTCTCGGCCTCCTCGAGGCACTCGCGGACGTTCTCGCCGCCGTGATGGGCCTCGACGAGGATCTCGCCCGCGGCCTCGATCAGCCGCCGCTGAACCGACTTGTCCTTGACGATGCGGGCGTACCGCATCGCGTTGGCGGCCGAGGGCACCGACTCGGCGATCTCGATCAGGTGCTCCATGCCGCCGATCCGGTCGAGATCGCCGCGATCGGTCAGGAGCTGGGTGAGCTGCACGACGTCGAGGGCGTTGTGCTTGTCGTACAGCTCCACCATCGCATCGAAGACGATGCGGTTGGCGTCGCCGAAGAAGGCGGAGCCGTCGCGGAGCACCTGGATGACGTCGCCCGTCACCGCGGGGTCGAACAGCATCGACCCGAGCACGCTCATCTCCGCCTCGTAGGCGTGTGGAGGAAGCGTGTCGAGGAGAGGGGCGATGTCCCGGGGCTCGATCGGCCGTGGCCGTCCGTTCCGTCGGTCGCCGCCGTCGCGTCCGTGCGAAGCGAGCTCGGTCATGCGGGCAGTATGGGCGGACGGACGCGCGCCGACCACCGAGGCGGCCCTTCAGCACACCCTCCGCCGACACCCCGTGGACAGTCGGCGGACGGCGCATCGGCGGGGGGACGGCGGGATCGCCGGCGCGGGTGGAATGGCCGCTGCGAGCGGAGATCGCGACGGCCGGCCGGATCGCCGGTGCGTGCAGGGACGCCGCCGCGAGCGGGATCGCCA
>CAYLNM010000095.1:0-2209 GCA_964385045.1 uncultured Isosphaeraceae bacterium | reverse complement strand
CACGGCCGGCCGGATCGCCGGTGCGTGCAGGGACGCCGCCGCGAGCGGGATCGCCGCCGTGGGCGGGATCGCCGCCGTGGACGGGATCGCCGCCGCGGGCGGGATCGCCGCCGTGGACGGGATCGCCGCCGCGGGCGGGATCGCCGCCCCGGGCGGGATCGCCGGTACGAGCACGATCGCCGCCGCGGGCGGGATCGCCGGTGCGTGCAGGGACGCCGCCGCGAGCGGGATCGCCGCCGCGGGGCGGGATCCCGCCATCAGCAGGATCGCCGCTTCGAGCGGACTCGCGGCCATCAGCGGAATCGCCGCCATGAGCTGGATCGCCCGTGGGCGGCGGGACCTCGCCCGATGCGGACGCGCGATGCGCGGGGCAGGACGCGTCGGCCGACGGCGTGCCGGGACGCAGGCTCCGGAGCCGCTGGCCCGGACGCCGGCCGCGCGCCGGCCGCGCGGCGGGAGGCTCAGACGTCGCCGTCGACCGCGCCGTTCAGCGAAGGCGCATCGCGACGGACGGTCTCGACCGTGGGCGTGGGCGGATCGCCGATGGTCCCGGTCCCGTCGTGGGTCACCGGGATGCGGCGACGACGGGACCCGACCGACGCGTCGCCGCTCGCGACGTCCACCTCGCCGTCGAGGGCGAGCTTCATGAGCCGCCCGACCTTGAACTTGACCGTCTTGCGGGCCGGCACCGGGACGGGATCGAGCGTCTTGGGGTTCTGGGCGATGCGTGGCTTGCGGTCGCGGAGCTCGAAGACGCCGAAGTCGCGGAACTCGAGGCGGTTGCCGCGACTCAGCTCCACGATGACGTTGTCCAGGAACGCCTGCACGACCTGCTTGACGTCCGACCGTCGCAGCTCGGTCTCCTCGGAGATGCGATCGATCAGGTCCTTCTTCGTGGTGGTCGACATGCCGCCTGGATCCTCGGGATGCCCGTGATCACGTCGGTCGCCGACCACCCCCAGCCGGCTCGGGGCGTGGCCCCACTTCCGAATGCCGCGATCGCCTCCTCGGGCGGGGGCGATTGTGGGGGGGGCGGTCGGAGGCGTCAAGGGTCGGCGTGACACAAGGATGCGCGCGGGCCCGCCGCACGCGTCCCGAGGGCGGCCTCGGGCGTCGCGGGGCGGTCCCCCCGCTCGGAGCCGGGGCGGTGGCCGTGGCGAGCCCCCGCCGTCGCCCGGGGCGGGCTCTCGCCGGGTCAGGGATCGCGGAGGATGGTGGTGGTCTCGACCCGCCGGCGCACCGAGTCGGTGATCCGGCCGTTGCCGGAGGTCGACAGCCGGGTGCGGAGCTCGATCTCGGTGAAGGTGACGGCCTGCCGCACCGTCGGAGGATGCCCGAGACGGGCGTCACGGCGGTCCCCGTGATCGCCCATGCGTCCCGCGAGCTCGTGCGTCACGAGCCCCCCGCGCGGCGGCGTCCAGGGGGCGGCGGTCGGCGCGGCGGAAGGCGCCGAGCACCCTGCCGCGAGCAGCCACGGCGCCGCGACGATGGCGACGACGGACCGGCGCCGAACTGACGCGGCGTCCGACCGCCGTTCCGCCGGCATCCGGGCTGCGTGGCGCTGTCGCATCTTCCGCTCGCTTCCCGAGGACGCGCCGGTGCGCGTCACGTCCTCGAGCGCAAGCGTGCCACGAATCGAGGCCCGGGCCAGTGCCGCGCCACCACGAACGGCCGCACGAGCGGCCCCTCGCGTCCGGGCCGCCTCCGTGCGGCGACGTTCCCGGACCCCCGAGGATCGACCGGACCGGCGGTGCTCCGCCGAGGCAGCCGAGTCCGCCGGGGCCGCGGGCGGGTGCGGGGGCCCGCGGAGCCGCCCCCGGCGGAGCGCCGCCCGCGGATGCCGCGATCAGCGGTTCACGAGTCGCCAACCCTGCTCGAGCAGCGGCTGGGCCTTCTTGTACTTGAGCTCCTGCGTCTCGCCCGACGACGGATCCATGATCCGCACGATCTCGTTGCGACCGATCGTCACCGGACTCACGTTGGGCCGCGGCTTGGGCTGCTCCCCCTTCGGCACGCCGGCCTGCTCGGCCGCCTCGAGGGCCCGCTGCTGCTCCGGCGACGGCGTGAGCGCCGAGGTCGACGGCTGGGCCGGCTGCGGCGGACGCGGCGCGGTGGCCGTGGCTCCCGCCGCGCTCCCGGCCGTCGCCGCGGCGGCAGCCGCCGCGGACGACGCGGCCGCGCCCCCGGCGCCGGGCCGTCCCGCTCCGGC
>CAYLNM010000094.1:0-17300 GCA_964385045.1 uncultured Isosphaeraceae bacterium | reverse complement strand
CGGGGCGGGGGGCGGGTGACCGCGTGGCCTCGCGACGACCGCACCCGAGTCGGCATCGCCGTGCGAACGGGTCGGGGGAGCCTCGCTATTCGTCAAATCGTCAAAAAATTATTTGCGGATAGGCGTCGCCAGAGGGCCTCCCGGGCAGCGCGGCGGCGGATTCGGGAGGCCTGGCGTCTCGAGGCGGAGGGCCGCGGACGCGGGGCCGCGGCCCGTTTCGGGGCCGTGCCGCCGTCGGACGGCCGCCCGTCGGCGCCCGCGGGTCGGGGGCGAGCGGGACGCCCGTCCTGCTCTCCGCCGAGTCAGAAGAACAGCCGCACGCCCGCGATCACGCCGACGTCGTGCTCGGGGCGTCGCTGGGCCTCCTCGGCGATCGGCAGCAGGGCGGCGACCTCGATCGCGTACGTCGGGGCCTCCAGCAGCAGCCCGGGGGCGAGCCGAACGAGGTGCTCGCCGCTGGTCTCGAGCATCGCCTCGACCTCGAGGGTCGCGTACCACGCCGGCTCGAGCTCCGTCCCCCACGACTCGGGGGCGAGGCGCCAGGCGGCGGAGCCCGTCAGCCGCACGAGGTCGGCCGTCGAGTCGCCCGGGTGCAGGGGGCGGTCGACGCTGCCGGTGGTCGCGGTGTACGAGAGTCCGGCCCCGAGGCCCAGCCGGCCGGTGATGAAGGTCAGGGCCAGGCCGGCGTAGGGATCCACCGAGTCGCTGCTGAACGTGCCGCGGCCGCCGGGGATCTGCGCCCCCGCGAACCACGCCACCCGCAGCGTGTCGACCGGTCCGAGCGGCTCGTTGACGAAGCGGTGCCGGATCTCGATCGAGGGATCGCCGATGCCGGTCGGGTCCGAGGAGCCCCCGCCGGCCGGCAGGCCGTCGACGTCGCGGTGGACGATCGGCAGCGTGGCCAGCAGCGACGTGTCGCCCGAGAGGCCGTAGGCGAGCGACAGGTCGAAGCGCAGCTCGCTCACGTCCTCGAAGCCGTCGCGGCCGGGATCGACGTCCCAGTCCACCCACCGGGCGAGGCTGCGGCTGATGAGGACGCCCTCGCCCGGCTGGGTCGCGGCGGGGGTGATGGTGGTCTGCTGGGCCGCGGCCGGGGCGGCGGCGAGCGCGCCGAGCAGCGCGCCCGCGACCGCCGCCGCCCCGGCGGTGCCGCGGCGGGACGGGACGGACGGGATGAGGGTGGTCATCAGGCGTCGCCCTCGACCACCCGCATGTCCATGAGGGTGAAGCCCGCCCCGGTGATGGCGTCGGCGAGGTCCGACGCCGGCGGGGCCGTCGCCCCGGTCTTCACGGTGACGATGCCGCGCGACATGTCGGTGTGGACGCGGGTCACGCCCTCGAGGCCCATGAGGAGCTGGTCGAGGTTCGTGGCGCACTTGGGGCACGACATGCCCCAGACGGTGAGCTCGACCACGTCGCCGGGGGCGACGTCGACGGCCGACGCGAGGGCGCCGGGGGCGGGAGCGTCGGCCGGCGCGTCCGTGGCGGACGCGGGGGCCGGGCCGGAGCTCGAGGTGCTCGCGCAGCCGCCGAGCAGGGTGGCGGTCGCGGCGAGGACGGCGGTCGCGGCACGGCCGCGCAGACGGAACGTGGAACGGTCCATGAAGTTGTCCTTCGGCATGGGCGGCGGGCTCGGCTCGTGGGGCCGGGCGCAGCCGCCGGGATCGGTCGGGTGGGTGGTGGCACGAGGCGGGCGGCGCGGCCCGGACGGGACGCGCCGCTGCGTCGCCACCCGACTACAGCCGGAGGACGGCGTCGAGCAGGAGCCGAAGGCGGCCGGCGCGGGGCGGGCCGAGGGCGTCCGGGCCGCGCGGCCCGACGGCCGGACCCGGGGTCGCGGCGAGGTCGGCCTCGGGACCGGCGGGCACCGGCCGCAGCAGGGCGACCGGGACCTCGCGCTCCGGCGACGGCGTCGCCGGATCCGGTCGAGGGGCCGACCCCGGGTCCGCGGGGCCGAGACAGCCGCATCCGCAGCCGCCGCGGCACTCACCCGGGGCCCGATGCTCGTCGCCGGGGCAGGCGGGACACGCCGGCGGCGGGGCCGGGGCGGCACAGCAGGGGGCGGCCGCCACGCCGGTCCACGGCGCCGTTTCGGCGTCCGGCGGCGCCCCGGCGCACCGGCAGTCGGCCGCCACCGCCGGGGCGGCGGGGGCGAGGGCGAGCAGCAGGGCCAGGAGCAGCCGAACGACCATTCCCGAAGGGTGGGCCCCGGACGACGCCGAGTCAAGGCTCGATCCGGCTCGTTCGCCGCGGACGGAGCTCCGGCGAGGCAGTGCCGTGGCGCGCGAGCCGGTGGCTCGCGCCGGGTGGCGGGGACGGGGGCGATCCACTACGGTCGCGACGGGGACTCACCGGGTGCGGAGCGGTCGTCCCCATCGGGAGCTCCCGCCGTGTCGCTTCTTCCTGTCCCGCCGTGCCCGAGGCGCCGTCCGTGCGCATTCGGCGGTGCGGCGGTCGTGCTGGCGTCCCTGATCGCCGGATGCGGCGACGACGCTCCGACGGCGGCGACCGACCCGCCGCCACGCAACGTCGACGTGGTGCAGGTCGAGGCCCGTGACCTGCCGGCCACCTTCGAGTTCGTCGGCCGCACCGCGAGCAGCCAGCGGGTCGAGATTCGAGCCCGCGTCTCGGGCTTCCTCGACGAGATCGCCTACGAGGAGGGCGCCCCCGTCGAGGCGGGCGACGTCCTCTTCCGCATCGACCCGAGTCCCTTCGAGGCCCGGCTCCGCGGGACCCGGGCCGAGCTCGCCCAGCAGCAGGCCCGCCTCGAGAACGCCGAGACGCTGCTCGAGCGCATCCGCCCGCTGGCCGAGGTCGACGCCGTCGCCCGCAAGGAGCTCGACGACGCCGAGAGCGCCGTCCGGACCGCCGCGGCCGCGGTGGAGTCCGCCGCGTCGCGCGTCTTCGAGGCCGAGCTCGACCTCGGCTACACCACCATCACCGCCCCCGTCGGCGGCCTCACCGGGGCCGCCACGCAGCGCGAGGGGGCGTTCGTCGGCAACCTCGCCGCCCCGCTGACCTACGTCGCCCGCGTCGATCCCATCTGGGTCGAGTTCAGCGTGGCCGAGACGCAGGTCCTCCGCGGACGCACGTCCGTGGCCCGCGGCGCCGTCGCCTATCCCGAGGACGGCGACTTCGACGTCGCGATCGCCCTCGCCGACGGGACCGAGCATCCCGAGACCGGCCGCGTGACGTTCGCCGACGCAACGGTGAGCGAGACCACGGGCACGTTCCTCGTGCGGGCCGAGATCCCCAACCCCGATCGTTCGCTGCGGCCGGGGCAGTACGTCCGCGTCTTCCTGCGGGGCGCCACGCGGCCGGACGCCATCGCGGTGCCCCAGCGGGCGGTCTTCGAGGGACCCCGCGGGGCGTACGTCTGGGTCGTCGACCGCGAGGGGTCGGCCGAGCGGCGTCCGGTGACCACCGGCCCGTGGGCCGGCGACGCGTGGGTGATCGAGTCGGGCCTCGAGCCCGGCGACCGCGTGGTGACCGACGGGACGGTCGGGCTGCAGCCCGGGGTGCCGCTCTCCATCGTGGGCATCGGTCCCGGTGGCGCGAGTGCCGCCGGCGACGGGGACGCGCCGGCGAACGGCCCGCCCGGCGACGCTGACGCCGATCGCGTCGCCGCTCCCGGCCTCGCCGCCGACGGGGCGCGGTCCGCCGCCGACGCGGACGCGGCCGGATGATCAGCACAGTCTTCGTCCGGCGACCGATCCTCGCCTCGGTCCTGTCGATCGTCATCGTGCTCGCCGGCGCGGTCGCCGGGCTGAGCCTGCCGATCAACCAGTACCCCGACATCGCGCCGGTGCAGGTCACGGTCTTCGCCAGCTACCCGGGAGCGGACGCCGAGACGGTGGCCAACGCGGTCGCGGCGCCGATCGAGACGCAGGTCAACGGGGCCGACGGGCTGCTGTACATGCAGTCCTCCAGCTCGGCCACCGGGCAGATGACGCTCACCGCGTACTTCGCCCTCGGCACCGATCCCGACATCGCCGAGGTGCAGGTCCAGAACCGCGTCAATCTCGCCCTGCCCGGCCTGCCGGAGGCCGTCCGGACCACCGGCGTCAAGGTGCAGAAGCGGTCGACGAGCATCCTGCAGCTCATCGCCCTGTACTCGCCCGGCGGCGTCCACGACGAACAGTACATCGGCGACTTCGCCAACCTCAACGTCGTCGACGCCCTCAAGCGGGTGGACGGGGCCAACCAGGCCCAGATCATCGGCCTGCCCGACCAGGCGATGCGGATCTGGCTCGACCCGGAGCGGATGGCGAGCCTCGGCGTGACCGCCGCCGACGTGAAGTCGGCGATCGCCCGCCAGAACCAGCAGTTCGGGGCGGGCACGGTGGCCGCCTCCCCGCTCGAGGAGCCGGTCGAGCTCACGGTCCCGGTGGTGACCGAGGGCCGGTTCACCGAGCCCGAGCAGTTCGAGTCGATCATCGTGCGGGCCGAGGCCGAGGGCACCTCGGTGGTCCGCGTCGGTGACGTGGCCCGGGCCGAGGTCGGGATCCAGCAGTACTTCCTGCGGGCGACGATGAACGGCGATCCCGCGACCTTCATCGGCGTCTACCAGCAGCCGGGCTCCAACGCCCTCGAGGTCGCCGGGCGGGTGCAGGCCCTGATGGAGGAGCTCTCGGCCTCCTTCCCCGAGGGGATCGAGCACGCGGTCTCCTACGACACCACGAAGGTCATCGAGGCCTCGATCCACGAGGTGATCATCACGCTGGTGATCGCGATCATCCTCGTGGTGCTCGTCACCTGGCTCTTCCTCCAGAGCGTGCGGGCGACCCTGATCCCGACCGTCGCGATCCTCGTCGCGGTGATCGGCACCTTCGTGGGGATGCTGGCGCTCGAGTTCAGCCTGAACCTGCTCACGCTCCTCGGACTCGTGCTGGCGATCGGCATCGTGTGCGACGACGCGATCGTGGTGGTGGAGAACGTCGAGCGGGTGATGGCGGAGGAGGGGCTCGATCCGAAGGCGGCGACGATCCGCTCCATGGACGAGGTGACCGGCCCCGTGGTCGCGACGACGCTGGTGCTCGTGGCGGTCTTCGTCCCGATCGCGTTCCTGGGCGGCACCACCGGCGTCCTCTACCAGCAGTTCGCGGTCACGATCGCGATCTCGGTGGCGATCTCGAGCTTCGTGGCCCTCACGCTGACCCCGGCCCTGTGCGGCGTGCTGCTGCGGCCCCGCGGACAGGTGGCGGCACCGTTCCGGGCGTTCAACGCCGCCCTCGACCGGCTCACCGTCGCGTACGGAGGGGGCGTCCGGCTGGTGATCCGGACCGCGGTGATCGGCCTGGTGCTGGTGGCCGCGGTGGGCTGGGGCATCCTCACGCTGTTCCGGACGATCCCCGCGAGCTTCGTGCCCCAGGAGGACCAGGGCGTCCTGCTGACCGCGATCATGCTGCCCGATGGAGCGAGCCTCGACCGGACCGAGGCGGTCGCGGACGAGGTCGAGCGGCTCTTCCGCGCGCACCCCGCGGTGGAGTACGCGTCGAAGATCGCGGGCTACAGCGCCCTCGACGGCCAGTTCAAGTCCAACGCGGGCACGGTGTTCGTCGCCCTCCGCGACTTCGAGGAGCGGGCAGGCGATCCCTCGCTCACGCTGGACGCGATGCTGGCGGACCTCGGGCCGAGGCTCGCGGCCCTCCGCGAGGGCTTCGTGCTGCCGATCAATCCGCCCCCGATCCCCGGGCTGGGCAGCCAGGGCGGCTTCGAGTACTGGCTGCAGAACCGCGGGGAGGACGATCCCCAGCGACTCGCGGCGACCCTGGGCGAGCTGGTGTCGGCGGCGCGCGAGCAGCCCGAGCTCGCACGGCTGAACACCACGTTCAACGCCAGCTCCCGCCGGCTGGCGCTCGAGGTCGACCGAACCCGGGCCGAGACGCTCGGGATGCCGATCGAGGGCGTCTACGACGCGGTGCAGACGCTCTTCGGCTCGGCGTACGTGAGCCAGTACGTGAAGTTCGGCCGCGTCTGGAACGTGATCGTGCAGGCCGACGGGGAATACCGCGACGATCCCGAGGACATCCAGCGGATCTTCGTCCGGCAGCGGCAGGGCGAGCTGCTGCCGCTCGCGTCGGTGGTGGATGCCGACTTCGACGTCGGGCCGGACCTCGTGCAGCGGTTCAACGGCGTGCCGGCGGCGAAGGTGACGGGCGATGCCGCCGCGGGCTTCTCCTCCGGGCAGGCGCTCGCGGCGATGGAGCGCCTCTCCGCCGAGACGCTGCCGGACGACTTCTCCTTCGCCTGGTCGGGACAGGCGTACGAGCAGAAGCAGGCCGGCTCGACCGCCGTGTTCGCCTTCGGCTTCGGCATCGTGCTGGTGTTCCTGATCCTCGCCGGGCAGTACGAGCGGTGGTCGCTGCCGCTGGCGATCATCACCGCGGTGCCCTTCGGCGTGTTCGGGGCGCTGGTCGCGGTGTGGCTCGCGGGCATGGAGAACGACGTCTACTTCCAGGTGGGCCTCGTGACCCTGATCGGCCTGTCGGCCAAGAACGCGATCCTGATCGTCGAGTTCGCCCAGCAGCAGCACGAGCGGGGACTCTCGCCGCTGGAGGCGTCGGTGGCGGCCGCCCGCCTGCGGCTGCGGCCGATCCTCATGACCAGCCTCTCGTTCATCCTCGGCACCATCCCGCTGGTGATCGCGAGCGGGGCGGGGGCCAACGCCCGCCACTCGATCGGCACCGGCGTGCTCGGCGGCATGATCGGCGCGACGACGCTCGCGCTCGTCTTCGTGCCGCTGTTCTACTTCCTGATCACGACCGCCACCGAGCGACTCGGCGGCGGAGCCCGCGGGCGAGCCGACGGCGGCGGGGATCCGGCGTCCGCGGGGGCCGCCGTGGTCGGGAGTCCGGTGGTGGCCCCGGGGAGCGGCGCGCCGGGAACGGCCGTGGCGCCCGGGCTGCCCGGCGAGCCGCCGCCCGCCGGGCCGTCGCCGCCCCCGATCGCCTCGGGCGATCCGCCCGCGGCACCCCCGCCAGCCCCGCCGCCCGCGCCGGGACCACCGCCTCCGCCCGCGCCGCCGGAGGCGGACGGACGGTCCGGGTCGGATCGGGAGCCGCGCGATGGCTGAGCCCCGCACGAGCCTCGTCCGCCGGCCGCGCCGGCTCCGTCCCGCCGCGTGCCTCGGACTCGTCGTCGCCCTCGGCGGCTGCGTGGTCGGTCCCGAGTACGAGCGGCCCGAGGTGCCGGTGCCGGAGACCTTCCGCGCGGGCACCGCGGGGCAGCTCGACGCGACCGACGTCGCCTGGTGGTCGGCCTTCGACGATCCGGTGCTCGCCGAGCTCGTGGCCGAGGCCCTCGAGCAGAACCGCGACGTGCGGCTCGCCGCGGCCCGGGTCGAGGAGTTCGCGGCCCGCGTGGGGATCAGCCGCTCGGCCGCGTTCCCGCAGGTGGGCTACGGCGCCGACGCCGCCCGGCAGCGCCGCTCGCTCGAGGTCGCGCCCGGGGCCGCCGGCGGCGATCGGACGAGCGACTTCTTCTCCGCCAATCTCAACGTCGGGTGGGAGCTCGACGTGTGGGGCCGCATCCGGCGGGCGACCGAGGCGGCGCGGGCCGACCTGCTCGCGGCGGCCGAGGTGCGGCGGAGCGTGATCCTCTCGCTCGTGACGTCGGTCGCCACCGGCTACGTGGGACTCCGGAGCCTCGACGCCCAGCTCGAGGTCGCCCGCGAGGTGCTCGCGACGCGGCGCGACACGCTCGCGCTCTTCGAGCGACAGCTCGCCCAGGGCGTCATCTCGCAGCTGGAGGTCCAGCAGGTCCGCTCGGAGCTCGAGCGCACCGCCGCGACCATCCCGAGCCTCGAGCGCGAGATCGCCCGGCTGGAGAACTCCCTCAGCGTGCTGCTGGGTCGCCCTCCCGGCGCGATCCCGCGCGGCCGCCCCCTCGACGCCCTCGCGCTGCCGCCGGTTCCGGCCGGCCTGCCCGCGGCGCTGCTGCGGCAGCGGCCCGACCTGCAGGAGGCGGAGCTGCGCATGATGGCGGCGACGAGCCGGGTGGGCGTGGCCGAGGCCGACTTCTACCCGCGGATCGCCCTGAGCGGGGCCCTCGGCCTCGCGAGCGACGAGCTGTCCGACCTCGTCTCGAGCGACGCCGTCTTCGGCGAGATCGCCGCCGGCCTCGCGGGGCCGATCTTCACCGCGGGCCGCCTCGAGAGCCGGCTCGGCGTCGCCGAGGCGCAGCAGCGGCAGACGGTCGAGGCGTTCCGGCAGACCTGGCTCACCGCGCTGCGGGAGTCGGAGGACGCCCTCGTCACGCGGTCGACGAGCGTCGACGAGCTCGCGGCGCAGCGCCGGCGGGTCGACGCCCTGAGCCGGTACGCGGACCTCGCCCGTGCCCGCTACGACAACGGCTACGTCGGCTACCTCGAGGTGCTCGACGCCGAGCGGGCGCGATTCGACGCGGTGCTCGCCCGCATCCGGCTCGAGGCGTCGCTGCACGCGGCGATCATCGGCGTGTACAAGGCCTTCGGCGGCGGGTGGGTGACGCTCGCCGAGGAGCTCGCGAACGAGGCGGACGCCGCGGCGGCGCAGGCGGCCGAGCGGGCCGCGGCGGAGCGCGCCGGCGACGAGTCGGCCGGGGCGGCCGCGAGAGGGCCGGGAGCCGGCGCCCGCCCGCGGCGCGGCCTCGGGGCGAGCGGCCTCTGACGCCGCGGTCGGCGACGAGGGGCGTCGGGGAAAGCCGCACGGCCGCCGCCGTGACGCGCTCCCGTAGCATTCGCCGCGCGGGACTCGCACCGGGCTCCGCGCCGCACGCGCCGGACACCGTCGCCCGTCGGCCGCCCGCAGCTCCGCTCACGCCCGCGTCCCCGCACGCGCTCGCCCGGATGCCCGCATGCTCCTGCCGATCCTCGCCGTCGTGCTCGGCCTCGCCGCCCTCGTCTGGAGCGCGGACCGCTTCGTCCGCGGCGCCGCCGCGACGGCCGGACTCCTCGGCGTGCCGCCGCTGCTCGTGGGCATGCTCGTCGTCGGCTTCGGCACCTCGGCCCCGGAGATGGTGGTGTCGGCGATCGCCGCGAGCGAGGGCAACCCCGGCATCGCCCTCGGCAACGCCTACGGGTCCAACGTCACGAACATCGGCCTCATCCTCGGCGTCACCGCCCTCGTGAGTCCGATCGCGGTGCGCTCGCAGGTGCTGCGGGGCGAGCTGCCGGTGCTCGCCGGCGTCACCGTCCTCGCCGCGGTGCAGCTGCTCGACGGGACGGTGAGCCGCGGAGACGCGGTGGTGCTCCTCGGCGTGTTCGCGGCCCTGCTCGCGACCTCGATCGTGGTGGGCCTGCGTCGGCGACGCGATCCGCTCGCCGCCGACGTGGCGCAGGAGCTCGAGGCGCAGGACATGGCCATGCGTCCCGCCGTGATCTGGCTGCTCGTCGGACTGCTCGGGCTGGTCGTGAGCTCGCGGGCCCTGGTGTGGGGGGCGGTGGAGATCGCCCGCAGCGTCGGCGTCTCGGATCTCGTGATCGGGCTCACCGTGGTCGCGATCGGCACGTCGCTGCCGGAGCTCGCGTCGTCGGTGGTGGCGGCCCGCCGCGGCGAGCACGAGCTGGCCCTCGGCAACATCGTTGGGTCGAACCTCTTCAACACGCTCGCGGTGGTCGGCATCGCGGGGGCGATCGCGCCCATGAGCGTGGGGCCGGAGGTGCTGCGGCGCGACGTCGCGGTGATGGGCGGCCTCACGCTGGCCCTCTTCGTGGTCGGCGTCGGCTTCCGCGGGCCCGGACGCATCAACCGCTGGGAGGGCGGGGGCCTGCTCGCGGCCTACGTCGGCTACATGGGGGTCGTGGCGGCCTCGGCGCTCGGGGAGTGAGGTCGGCGCGCGTCGCCGCCCGCGGCCGCGTCCGCCACCGGAGACGACGGGGAACGGAGCACGGGCGGCCACGGGCGGAGCGCACGGACGAAGCGGACGAGCGGTCGGATGCCGCGACACGCGGTCGACCCGGCGTCATCCGGGGCAGGGGCCCCACGCCGAGAGCACCGCGACCGCGTCGCCGAAGCCCGTCACCCCGTCGCCGTCGACGTCGGCCTCGGCCGAGCCCCACGCCGCGAGCACGGTCACCAGATCGTCGAGATCGACGACGCCCGAGCCGTCGAGATCGGCGTGGCACGCGGCATCCGCCTGCGGCCGCAGGATCACGAGGGCCGAGTCACCGGTCGCCGCGTTCACCGCGGTCGTGGCGACCGAGCGGTCGTTGGCGATGAAGCCCAGCGCCGGATCCCACTGCCGCGAGCCCGGGGCGAGCAGGTCGTCGAAGTCCGGCAGCAGGACGTCCTCGGCCCGGAACAGCACCCCACCGCTCGCCGAGACGTCGCCGAGGTCGTTGTTGTCGTAGAAGCCCACGAACGGCGTCGGGAGCTGCGACTCGTTCAGCCGCGTCCAGCCGTCGACGTCGTCGTGGAGGTAGGTCAGCCAGTTCTCGAGGGGGATGGAGGCGAGGTCGGCCGCGACGACCGTCTCGCCCGAGGCGTTGACGCGGTAGATGATCGCCTGCACGAAGGGGGTGCCGCCCGGGATCGGGTCCGGCAGGCCGATGTCCGTGGTGGTGCCGGTCGCGAGGTCGAGCTTCAGTCGGCCGCCCACGACGAGGTCGTGGTCGCTCACGTCGCGGACCGTGGCCTCGAAGCCGAAGCCGCGCAGGTCCACCGGCGCCCCGTCGACGAAGAAGCGGGTCGACGGTCCGCCCTGGAACCCGGCGTAGCGCGACCAGCCGACGATGGTGCCGGCGTCGTTGATCGCCACCGCCATGCCGCCGTCGATGGTCAGCTCGCCGATGGGGGAGGACAGCGCGTCGAACTGCTCGGGAATCACGACGTCGTGGCCGCCGGCTCCGTCGGGGAGCCAGATCGCCGGCTCCCCGGCGTCGAACGGGAATCCGTTGTCCGCCACCGCGCCGACGATCACGCCGCCGTCGTTCACGTCGAGGGCCGTGCCGGACTGGAATCCGTCGGGCAGCGGCAGCAGCTGCAGGCCCGACTCCGCGGTCGCGAGGAACGGCTGGAGCAGGCCCAGCACGGTCTGGTCGCCGACGAGGTGTCCCGCGTCGCTCGCGCCGCGGAGGGTGGTCGCCACCGTGAATGTCGACACCACGTCGACCTCGTAGGTGGGGACCTCGGCGGTCAGCGGGGCGGCCGGCAGGAGGCATGCGAGGACGGCGGACCCGAGGCGACGAGCGGTCGGGCAGGGGATGGACGGGCGGGAGTCGTCGATGGCGGGATCGAGCATGCCGATTCCTTTCAGTGCGATCATCCGAGGATGATCGAGTGGAGCCATCGGACCCCGCCGGAGATACGGGAATCCGCGAGAATCATCACGCCAGGGCATGGCCTGCGGTGGGCCCCGGCGTTCGACACCCACGTCCGCGAGCGCCCGGTCCGGTCCTGATTCCCCTCGCCCCTGCTCTCGAGCCTGCCCTGCGTCCCGAGCCTGCCCTGCGTCCCGAGCCTGCCCTGCGTCCCGAGCCTGCGCAGCGCTCCGGGCCTGTCGTGCGCTCCGAGCCTGCCCTCTGCTCCGGATGTCCCGCGACCCGAGCCTGCTCCGTGCTCCGAGCCCGACGAATGGCCCGGGCCTTCCGACGCCCCCGGCCTCGGATTCCTGCGGCTGCCCGTGGGCCGCCTCGGGGTCGTTCGCGGGATCCCGTTCGGCGGGGGGGGGCGGGGCCCGCGAGGCCCGATCGATTCAACGGACGGACCTAGAATGGAGTTGCGGGCACACGGGACCCGCGACGAGGGAGGGACGCGCGTGAGTCCTCGCAGCAGCCGACGACGGATGGCCGTGGTGGCGGTCGCCGGGGCGGTGGCCGCCGTCGGGATGGCGGTCGTCGCCGCCACCCGCGCCGTGGCGGCCCAGCCGAGATCCTGGACCCGCGGCGAGCTGCCGCCGCCGATGGAGCTGCCCGCGGTCCCGGTGCCGCCGGAGAACCCGATCACCGAGGCCAAGCGGGTGCTCGGCAAGGCCCTGTTCTGGGACGTGCAGCTCTCGAGCGACAACACCGTCGCCTGCGGCTCGTGCCACATGCCGGCCGCCGGCCTCGCCGACCCCGCGCCGCGCCCGCACCCCGGGGCCGACGGCACCTGGGGCACCGCCGACGACGCGGTGGGCTCGCCGGGCGTGGTCCGGCGCGCCCGCGGCGGGGGCTTCGTCGAGGACCTGCTCTTCGGGCTCGACCGGCAGGTCACGCCGCGCTCGGCGCAGGGCATCGGCATGGCGATGTTCGCGGGCGACCTCTTCTGGGACGGCCGGGCCCGCGAGACGTTCACGGATCCGGTCTCGGGCGCCGTGCTCATCGCCGAGGGCGGCGGCCTCGAGTCGCACGTCCTCGCCCCGCCGGTCAGCGACGTCGAGATGGCGCACGAGGAGCGGGACTGGCCCGCGATCGCCGAACGGCTCGCGCGGATGCGGCCGCTCGCCCTCGCCACCGACCTGCCGCCCGACCTCGCGGAGGCGATCGAGCCGGGGATGCGCTATCCGGCGCTGTTCGCCCGGGCGTTCGGCGATCCGGCGGTCACGCCGGCCCGCATCGCGATGGCGATCGCCACCCACGAGCGCACCCTCGTGCCCGACCGGACGCCCTTCGACCTCGGCACCATGACGTCCGAGCAGGAGCGGGGCTGGGTCTTCTTCAACGACGCCCGCACGCGGTGCACCGAGTGCCACGTGCCGCCGCAGTTCACGAACCACGAGTTCCGCACCATCGGGCTGCGCCCACCGTCGGAGGACCCCGGCCGGATGGCCGTCACCGGCGATCCCGCCGACGCGGGGGCCTTCAAGGTGCCGACCCTCCGGAACGTCGGGCTGAAGCGCAGCTTCATGCGGGACGGCCGCCTCGGCTCGCTCGAGGAGGTGCTGCGGTTCTACCACGCCCCGTCCCGCCTGCAGTTCCGCGACAACCTCGATCCCGTGATGCCGCGCATCCGCGTGCCCGGGCCGTGGCGCCGCGCCCTCGTCGCGTTCCTGGCCGAGGGCCTCACCGATCCGCGGGTCGCGAACGAGACGTTCCCCTTCGATCGGCCGACGCTGCACGAGGAGCTGGATCCGAATCCCCGGACGGTGGCGCCCGGCACGCGGAGCCGCCGCGGCGTCGCCCTCGGCGTCCTCGCCCCGGCTCCGCCGAGCCTCGGGAACGACGGCTTCGCGGTCGCGGTGACCGGCGGCCCGCCCGGCGCGACGGCGCGGGTGCGGCTGTTCCGCCGCCCGCCGCCGCGAACCGGCGGTCCCGAGCCCTTCCGCGTGCTCGGCCCCTTCACGCTCGCCGCGGGCGGACGCGCCGGCGGGCACGCCACGTGGTCGTGGCCGGTGCCCGACGACGAGACGCTGCTCGGCGACCGGCTCTACGTGCAGTGGGAGGTCGACGATCCGTCCCGGCGCGGCCGGCTCCTCCGCGCTCCGGTCCTCGAGCTGCGCTTCACCCGCGACGACCCGCGGCAGGGCCTCGTCCCGGGCGACCTCGACGGCGACGGACGCGTCGGGCTCGCCGACGCCGAGCGGCTCGTGGCGACGTGGGGACCGGTCGATCTCGCGGGCGGCGACCTCGACGACGACGGCGAGGTCGCGCTCGACGACCTGCTCGCGCTGCTCGCCCGCTGGGGCGACGGCTGAGACGCCGGGGCGGCGGCCGCGGCAGAGGGGGATCGCGCCACGCCGGGGTCGTGCCGCCTCGCTCGGGCGCCACGGTCGCGGTCGCCCCGGTGCCCTCGGTCCCCGCTTCAGCCCGCCTCGGCGCCGGCGCTGGTGTCCACGTCCTCGTCCGCGCCCAGCACCGCCCGCATGCGGGCGAGCCGCGGGTGTCCGGGCGGATACCGCCGCTCGAGCTCGGGCAGCGCCGCCTCCAGCAGCGGCCGGGCGGCCGCCCGCGCGCCGAGTCCGGCGAGCACCTCGCCCAGCGACGCCTCGACGTTGACCCGCGGCGGGGCGCCGGGCTCCCACACCCGCCGCGCCCGCACGAGGGCGTCCTCGAGCACCGGCCGCGCCTCCGCATGGCGGCCCAGCTCCAGCAGGCAGCGGCCGACGTTGCCCATCGCCTTGATCCGCTCCGGGTCGTCGGGGGTGTCGCCGAGGTCGTAGAGCTCCAGCGCCGCCGCGAAGGCCGCCCGCGCGTCGTCCCAGCGGCCGGCCCCGGCCAGCGCGACGCCGAGCTCGTTGTGGGCGAGGGCCGTGGCCCGGCTCTCGGCGCCGGTGGACAGCTCGACGAGCTTCCGGGCCTGGACGAGCATCGCGATCGCGTCGTCGCGGCGACCGAGCCGGCCGAGCGTCAGGGCCACCATCTGCGCCGCCCGCGCGGCCTCGGGGTGGTCCGGCCCCAGCACCTCGACCAGCCGATCGAGGGCCGACTCGGCGAGGGGCAGGGCCTCGGCCGCCCGGCCGTCCTCGAGCAGGATCCGCCACAGCAGCTGCTCGGAGAGCGCGACCGCCCGCGACCGCGGCCCCAGCGTGTCCAGCCGGTCGCGGAGCAGCGATCGGGCCTCGGCCTCCACCTCCGCCGTCGTGATCTCGCCGCCGACGAGGCCGGACCGCACCAGGGCGTCCAGCCGGGTTCCGCGGATCCACGTGCTTCGGGGGTGGGCCGGGCCGAAGAGCTCCACCGACATTGCCAGCGCCTCGTCGATCACCTCGATCGCCTCGTCGAAGCGGCCCTGGTTGACGAGCGCCCAGCCGAGGTTGTTGCGGGCGTTGATCCGCTGTGGATGCGGGCCGGCGAGGCGGGCGTCGAAGTCGGCGATCGCCTGCCGCAGGCGGATCTCCGCCTCGCCGGGCCGGCCGGCGTCCACGAGCGTGATCGCGAGCGCCTCGCGCAGGTCCGCGGCGCGGAAGGAGCCGCCGCCGATCTCGGTCCGCGCGACGTCGAGCATCGCCCGGAGTCGCTCGGACGCCCCCGCGTCGCCGGCCTTCGCCTCGAGGATCGCCACCGACTGCTCCGCGGCGAGCCGCGAGGAGGCCGAGGCCCCGGGGGCCGCGCGGTAGAGCTCCACCGCCCGGCGGTACTCCGCGAGGGCGCGGTCCCACTGCTCGAGGTCGTAGTACGCCTTCGCGCGGTGGCCGATGGCCAGCGCGAGCGTCTCGGGCGCGACGTCGGGCAGCCCCTCGGCCAGCTCGACCGTACGGTCGAATTCCTCGAGGGCCCGGCGCACGTCGCCCTGCGTCTGCCACGAGAGCCCGATCGCCTGGCGGAGCTCGAGCTCGGCCCGCGGGTCGGTGTCGAACTCGATCGGGAGCCGAGCCGACGCGAGGGCGAGGGCGTCGTCGAACGACCGCGTCGGACTGTCGGAGTGCCGATCGCTGCCCGAGGCGAGCACGTCGGTCAGGAACGAGAGCATGCGCTCGCTGCGGTCCAGCGCCGCCCGGGTCGCCCGTCCCTCCTCGGCGAGGCGGACGGTGAAGGCGAGCACGAGGATCGCGATCGCGGCCGCGGCCGCCGCGCCGGTGGCCACGAGCGCCGAGAGCCCGCGGTGTCGCCGCACGAAGAGCCGGAGCCGCCGGACGGGCCCGGGCGGCCGCGCGGTGATGGGCTCCCCCCGCCGCCATCGATCGAGGTCGCCCACGAGGGCGTCGACCGACTGGTAGCGGTCGGCCGGATCGAGGGCGGTCGCGACCCGGGCGATGCACCGCAGGTCCGGGTCGAGCTCCGGAGCGACGTCGTCGAGGGACGCGGGACCGTTGCGGGTCACGCGGCGCACCGCCTCGGCGAGCGAGAGCCCGTCGACCGGCACCGGCTGCCGTCCGGTGAGCAGGGCGTGCAGGACCAGCCCGAGGCCGTACACGTCGCTGCGGGCGTCCACCGCCTCGGGATCTCCGCCGCACTGCTCGGGCGACATCCAGGCGAGAGTGCCGACGAGCTCGCCCGCCATGGTCGGGGCGGCCGGCCCGCCCGCGGCGGCGCGGGCCCGGGCCACGCCGAAGTCGATGACCTTGACCCGGCCCTCGCCGTCGACGAGGACGTTGGCCGGCTTGAGGTCACGGTGGATGACGCCGCGCTGGTGCGCGTGCCGCACCGCGTCCGCCACCTGCCGCAGCAGGCCCACCCGTCCACGGACGTCGAGGCGCGTGTCCTCCGCGTGGTGCGTGATCGGGCGGGCGTCCTCGACGAACTCCATCGCCAGCCACGGCCGGTCGCCCGCGGTGCCGGCGGCGTGCACCGCCGCGATCCCGGGATGCTGCAGCCGGCCGAGCACCTCGGCCTCGAGGCGGAACCGGGCGCGGCGGCGCTCGCTGGCGAGGCCGTCGCGCAGCAGCTTGACCGCGACGCGTCGCTCGGGCCGCGCCTGACGACCCTCGTAGACCGCCCCCATCCCGCCGCGGGCGATCAGCCGAACCAGCTCGAAGTCGCCCAGCCGCAGGCCCGCGAGATCCTCGTCGGGAGCGGCCGTTCCGGGTCCGTCGGCGTCCACGCCGGTGCCGGGGGCCGATCCGTCGCCCGTCGTCTCCGCCTCGACCTCCTCCGCGACCCGCCGCACGGCGGACGCGACGCCGGGCAACGGCTGGAGGAATCGGGTGTCGGTCGCCGAGTCGTCGGCGTCGAGCAGCGACGCGAGCTCGGTCGCCAGCTCGGGGTCCTCGTGCCTCGTCTCCTCGAGCAGCAGCGATCGTCCGGCCGGGTCGCGACGGCACGCTTCCCGGAAGAGCTCGCTGAGGCGTCCGAAGCGGTCCTGGGCGGGGATCGAGGGCATGGAGGGCTCGGGACGGGGGGCCGGTGAGGAGGCGGATCGGCGCGAGGGCGGGGCGGCGGCACGAGGCTCGCCATCGGAGGTCGTCCGACCGCGTCGACGGCACCGGACGCGGCGGTGCGACCGGCTCTTCGACCGGCCGTCCGACCGGCGGGGGGCACCGGCCCGGACACGACGGCGGGCCGGGCGGGCAGGCGGCCCGTCCGGCCGACTATGCCCGGTGGGGCGCATCGGGACAACCCGAGGCTCCGGCCGCGGGCCGGACCGGGGACCGCAGCCGAGGCTGCCCGGACGCTCCCGGGCGTGCCGGCGCCACGACGAGGACGGTGCGGACGCTCACGCTCACGCTCAGGAGAACGAGAACCCGGGCTCGCCCCCTCGGCTCCCGGCGTCCCGCTGCGCGATTGCGCCCTCGGCCAGCGTGAAGGCGTGGCAGCCGCCCTCGACCGGCGGCCCGCCGTCGGCTGCCGCGTGCCGCTCCGCCGCCCGCAAGCCGCGCCGCCGCCTGCATGCCGCTCCGCCGCCCGCAAGCCGCGCCGCCGCCTGCGGGCCGGACCGCCGCCCGCGTGCCGCTCCGCCGCCTGCAAGCCGCCCCGCCGCTCGCGTGCCGCTCCGCCGCCCGCAAGCCGCGCCGCCGCCTGCGAG
>CAYLNM010000093.1:0-17483 GCA_964385045.1 uncultured Isosphaeraceae bacterium | reverse complement strand
GCCTGCGCACGGCCGCCCTGGCCACGGGCGCCGCGGTCATCGCCGCCCCGCCCGCTCTCGCCGCGACCTACCTCGAGTTCACCTTCGAGGGATCGGTGGTCTTCCGCGAGGGCGAGAATCCCGACCACCCCTGGGGCGACGTCGAGGTCGGCGATCCCGTCGTCTACAGCTACGTCATCGACATCGACCAGGAGGACCCGTTCCAGGGGGACGATTTCGCCCAGTACCAGGTCGAGTCCGCCGTCCTGTCCTTCGACGGCATCGCCTTCGTGCCCGAGTCACTCGGCCCGATGACGGTGAACCTCTCCGGCTCCCTCGGCAACGACGTGGTGAGCATTCCGATGAGCCCGTTCGGGATACAGCCGCGGGACAACGCCCAGTTCCGCCTGACCGGCGGGATCACCACGCTGCCTAACGACGCGATTCCCATCGACTTCGACCTGATGGACTTTCCCGGACGGGGTGTGGACTACGGCGACGGTGTGAGCCTGCTGCTCAAATCCCGCTTCGACACCTACTCCTACCAGATCGTTCCGGCGCCGGGGGCACTCGCCGTCCTCGCCGCCGTCTTCTTCCGGACCCGCCGGCGACGATGATCGCCCGACGCGTGAACGAGTAGTCACCCGGAACGCCCGCCGATTCCTCGCCGCGGCTCTTGCGTCGCCCTGCCGCTCGGCTACGGTTGATCGGGCCACCTCACTTCCGGCGGGCCGGGGACCCCGCAGCCAATCCAGGAGCCGCCCGATGTCCCGACGACGTCGTCGATCCGCGTGCACCGTTCGCACGGCCGTACTGGCCACGGGCGCCGCAGCGCTCGCGGCCCTGCCCGCCAGTGCCGCCACCTACGTCGAGTTCACGTTCGAGGGCTCGGTGGTCCTCCGCACGGGCGAATTCCCTGTGCCCGACCACCCCTGGGGCCACGTCCAGGTCGGCGACCCCGTCGTCTACAGCTACGTCATCGACATCGACCAGGAGGACCTGAGCGTCGACCCGGCCTACGGCTTGTACGTCGTGGAGTCGGCCGCCCTCGCCTTCGGCGGCGTCGAGTTCGTCCCGCAGACCATCGGCAACATGAGGGTGAACCTCAACGGCTCCCTCGGCAATGACGTGGTGAGCATCCCGATGATCCCATTCGGGATCCAGCCGGGGGATGCCGCCAGCTTCAGGCTGACCGGCGGGATCACCACGCTCCCCGACGACGGGATCCCCATCGACTTCGACCTGATGGACTTTCCGGGCAGGGGCGTCAGCTACGGCGACGGCGCGAGCTTCACACTCGGCTCGCAGTTCGACAGCTACTCGTATCAGATCGTACCGGCGCCGGGGGCACTCGCGGTCCTCGCCGCCGTCTTCTTCCGGACCCGCCGGCGACGATGATCGCCGGCACACGATTCAGGGGACCGCATCGATGCGTAAGACACACACACACACACCGGTTTACGGAGCCTTCTGACCGCAGGCCTCGCCGCGGTCGCGAGCGGAGCGGCCGCTGCCGGGACGGACTGCACCGACTGCCTCGACCTGCCGATCGGGACGCCGCTGCTGTCCGCCCCGTCGGGCGATCGTCTCGGCGAGTCGGTGGACGTCCTGGGAGCGAGGGCGGTCTTCGGCGCACCCTCGCCGGGCGGCAGCGGGTACGTCGAGACCGCCGAGCTGATCGGGGGCATCTGGCAAGCCACGATCACGACGTTCGCTCCGATGCCCCAGACGGGCGAGGAGTTCGGCGACTCAGTCGCCCTTGCTGGCCAGTTGCTTGCGGTGGGATCCCGACGACGTGATGCCGGGGGCCTGTTCGACGCCGGCCGCGTCTCCATCTTCTCGTGGAACGGCTCCACGTGGGTCCACGAGACGGATCTCACCCAGCCCGGCGGCCCCGAGGACGACGCCCGTTTCGGCGACGCCGTCGACCTGTGGCACGATCCCGCGACCGGCGAGTACCGGCTGATCGTGGGAGCCCCGGGGGCCCTCGTCACCTCGTTCGGCGGATCCGTGGCCTCCGGACGCGCCTTCATCCTCGAGTCCGGCGGCGATCCGACGCAGTGGACGCCGAGGGCGACGCTCGACACCCAGAGCGCCGACTTTCCCGTCATCCCCGCCGACGGCGACGACTTCGGCGTCGCGGTGGCGATCGAGGCGAATCTGGCGGTGATCGGCGCCCCGTTCCAGGACGGGAACGACGCCATCGGGGACAACAGTGGCCGGGCCTACGTGGCGGAGCGGGAGTCGACGCCCGAGATCGCATGGACCATCGACTCGGACCAGATCCTCTGGGAAGACGTGACGGTCGGCCGGCAACTCGGCATATCGGTCGCGGTCCGAGATGGACGAGTCGCCGTCGGTGCTCCTGGCGACGTGATCGTCTCCGAGGGCGGCAGCGAGGGGACGGTCTTCGGCGGCTCGGTTCGGGTCGCGGCGCAGATCGACGGCGTCTGGACCCAGATCCAGCGGCTCCAGCCCCCGGACGAACCCCTCTCGGAAGGACTCGCCTTCGGCTCGTCGGTCGCGCTCGCTTCGACCGGCCTCGTGGTCGGCGTCCCCGCGAACGGAACCGGAGTCGATCCGAGCGTCGCGGCCGCACTCTGGGCCTTCGTCGATTCCGGCCATGACGGATTCCTCGAAGTCCGTCGGTTCTCCGGCCCCGCCGATCTCGGAACCTCGATCGCCGCGGACCGAACGTCGGGCGACCTCGTTCGATTCGCCTCGTCCGGCTTGAGTCTCTCCGAGGCCTACGTGCGCGACGTCGCCGAGCTGATCTCCGACCCCGACTGCCCGGTCACCGACTGCAACGACAATGGGTTCCCGGATCGCTGCGACATCGCCATCGGTCTGGAGGACGACTGCGATCAGAGCGGGCTTCCCGATCGCTGCGAGCTGACCGAGTTCACCGACTGCAACGAGAACGAACTCCTCGACTCGTGCGAGCTCATCACCGCCGAGATCGTCTGGATCCTCGACGGATCGCTCTCGACCGATACCAAGGGGCAGATCATCTGCGAGGATCTGATCGTCGGCGTCGAGGCCGATCTCGCCGCCAACGGCATCCTGACCCGAAGCACGATCCTCGGAGTCACCGCCGGCTGCACCAACGCCCCATGCATCGCCCCGGGCCAGACCGTGGAGGAGCTCTACGGCACCGCCGTGCCCCTCCCGGACAACGGCACGGACTACTCGGCCGTGAGCGTGCTCGCCTCGAACACGTGCGAATCGTGGGCCGCGGCGACGGCCATCGTGGTCCACTCCCACCCGTGGCAGGGCGCGCTGCGAATCGTGATCCCGATCGCCGACGAGTGCGCGTGGGACGGCGGGGACGTTCCCGCGGACTGCGACGGGCTCGACGATCTCTCCGTGGAGGCCGCCGGGCTCTTCGCCGACTGCCGCGACGTCTTCGTCCTGCCCATCCAGACGCCGGGTCTCGGCGGCCAGCCGTTCGCCCCCGTCGCGGACCAGATGGCGGAGATCGCGTCGCTCACCTCCGGCGTCTGGTTCCAGTCGGATCTCACGCCGTCCTCCGTCGACGCCCTTCGCACCGCGCTCGAGGTCGCGATCCGCACCCGCACCCTGGTCCATGACTTCGCCCCGTACGTACCGGACGGCAGCGGCGGCGCCATCTTCGGCGACGGAGTGCTGGACACCTGCGAGATCCAGGCCGATCCGGCCGCCTTCGACGACTGCAACGGCAACGGCATCGACGACACCCTCGAGATCCTGCTCGGCGACCCGACGTGGGCGATCGGCGATCCGGCGGACCTCGGTCTCGTGACGTCGTCGGTCGATCTCGATGGCAACGGGATCCTCGATCTCTGCGAGGCGGCGTGCTGCCCGGGCGATCTCGACCGCGACGGCTTCGTCGACTTCGACGACCTGCTGATCGTGCTCAACGACCTCGATCCCGCGGACCCGTGCACGAACGGGGATCCCTACGCCGACTTCTGCGACCTCGCGAGCTTCCCGCCCTCGCCGTGTCCCGGCGACGTGGACGGCGACGGCGACACCGACTTCCAGGACATCCTCGGGATCCTGAACACCTTCGACGCGTGCTTCGTGCAGGGAGCTCCGCCGTGCGCGGTGATCCGCCGGTCGATGATCGCACCGCCGCAGAGCGTGCTGGACTGCCTCCAGCGGGCGAACTGGGATCCGGTGAAGGCGGCGGCGTGCATCGACGCCCTGAACCTCGTGGGCGCGCAGCCCTGATCGGGGCCTCGCAGCCGGCGCGCGACCGCCGCCGGCAACGAACCGCGGCCCGCGACGGACCCTCGGGACTCCGTCGCGGGCCGCGTCGCGCGCCGAGCCCTCACGCCGTCGCCGGATCCCGCCCCGCCTCGATCGCCGCGATCTTCGCGACCCGCCGCGCGTGGCGGCCGCCCTCGAAGGGCGTGTCGAGGAACGCGTGCACGATGCCGACCGCGGCCTGCGGCGCGGTGCGGTCGCCGGAGAGGCAGAGGACGTTGGCGTCGTTGTGGCGGCGGGTCATGGTCGCGGCCTCGGCGTCGTGCACGAGGGCGGCCCGCACCCCGTCGACCTTGTTGGCGGCCATGCAGACGCCGATGCCCGAGCCGCACACCAGCAGCCCGCGGTCGGCCTCGCCGGAGGCGACCGCCCGGCCCACGCTCCACGCCGGCTCGGGGTAGTCGCACGAGTCGGCGGTGCACACGCCGAGCGGCAGCACCTCGTGGCCCTCGGCGGCGAGCCACTCCCGCAGGCGGTCCACGGTCTCCATGCCGCGGTGGTCCGATCCGATCGCGATCCGCATGGCGCTCGCCCCGCTCACATCCGCGCGGCCCGCGACCACGCCTGCAGCGCGTCGGGCACCACCTTGAGAAGCCGGTCCGCCACCGCCCGGTAGACCTCGGGCCCCTGCCCGATCGGGTCGTCGACGTCGCCCTCGGGGTCGAGCCGCTGGATCCGGGCCACGAGCTGCGGGTCGTCGGCCACCAGCTCGCGGGCGGCCTCGGCGTGCCGCTCGGTGAGGCAGAACACCGCGGTCGCCCGCTCGATCATCGCCCGGCTGAGCGGCTTCGACCGGCCCTCGACCGGGATGCCGAGCTCGCCCATCGCCTCCACCGCCTCCGGGGTCGGCGGCATGCCGTCGGCCGCGGCGACGCCCGCCGAGACCGCCAGACCGTCCTCGGGGGCCCCGAGGCCGCCCTCGAGGATCCAGCGGCGGGCGACCGCCTCGGCCATGGGGCTGCGACAGGTGTTGCCGGTGCAGACGAAGACGAAGGTGTGCATCGGAGGGACCCGCGACGCGTCCGGGGTGCGAGGAAGGAAGAAGGGCGAGCGGCCACCGTCAGGAGCGGGCGGGAGCGTGCTGCGGCTCGGTACCGGTCCGTGACGCATGCTACTCGGCGCGGGAGCGGTCCGGGCGGGAGCGGTCCGGGCGGGAGCGGTCCGGGTGGGGGCGATCCGGGCGCGGGCCGGTCGCGGCAGGGCGACCGCACGCGCTCGCGGCCGGCGTTCGACCGTCGCCGGGAGCGGACCGGCAGGGTCCGCCGCGGCCGCGCCCGGGGCCTCGGCACCCCCCGGGCGACCCCGGACCACGGCACGCTCTCGGACCCCGGCTCTTGACGAACCGCTCCCGAGCGTACAGGATCCGACCGCGCGGGACCGGCCACGTCGTGCGTGCTCGTCCGCCCAGGAGGCCATCGGTGGAATTCGTCGAAGCGTCGGAGCTCACGGGAATCCTCGAGGACAACGGACTCGAGGCCCTGCCGCCCGAGAACGACTGCGTCTTCATTCAGCTGAACGGTGACGAGGTGGTGCGCCACCACATCGCCGCGCCGGACGTCGATGCCGATCCGCCGGAGGGTGCGACCACGCACTCGGTCGCGCGGGAGAAGCTCCCCGAGCTCTTCGAGGCCATCCTTCACCGGCTGCACCTCGACCAGATCGTGCTCGTGCCCGTGGCGCCGTGGAGCCACCTGTTCGACGGCATCGCCTTCAGCCTCGCGGAGAACGAGGACTGGCAGGAGTTCGATGCCGCCGCCACGGTGGAGCGCAACAGCCGCGACCCGTTGCTCGTCCTGCCGCCGGACTACCCCACGATCGTGGAGGTGGTGAAGGCCCTGTACGGCGACTGCGAGGAGCGCACGCAGTCGCTGATGATGATCACCCCGGCGATGCCGCTGCTGGTCACGATGACGCCGGACGGCACCCTGCGGGTCGACTGCGGGACGCCGGTGATCGCGGACGAGCTGGCGGATCTCTTCGAGGGACTCTGAGCCGCGGCCCCGCCCCGGTCTCGTACGTTCCCCCGGCCGCGCAGTCCGGGCGGTCCCTGCGTGCGCGGCGCGAGCCGCGCGGCACGAGCTGCGCTGCCGGCCGACCATCGGCCCCGGCGGATCGGGAGCCCGACTCGACGGGGACCGATCCGCGTCCGAGAATCGCTCATGGCGACCGGCGATCTCGCCGACCGATGACGACGGAACGACCCACGGAGGAGATGCGCATGCGGGTGCTGCTGGACGATCGACCGTGCGAGATGGACGCGGGCTCGGTCCGCGACGCCCTCGCGGAGGCGGCCTCCCGGGCGGAGGCGGCCGGGCGGGTGATCGTCGAGGTCGTGGTCGACGGCGAGCGGTGGGGCGAGTCGGAGCTGGGCTCGGCCGAGCGGTGCGCCTCGGCCGCCGCGGAGGTCCATCTCGTCTCGGCCGACCGCGTCGAGCTCGTCGCCCGCACCCTCGGCGAGGCCGCCGGCGTGCTCGGCGAGATCGACGAGCGGCAGCGGACGGCGGCCGAGGCCCTGCAGGTCGGCGACACCGCCGAGGGCATGGCGAGCCTCGGCGAGGCCCTCGAGCTCTGGCTGCTCGTGCAGCGATCGATCGACATGTCGCTGCAGACCGTCGGCATCGGCCTCGACGAGGTCCGCCACGACGGGGAGCCGATCGCGGCCTCGGTCCGCTCGCTCGAGGACCAGCTCCGCGGCGTCCGCGACGCCCTCTCCCGCCGCGACTCGGTCGCCCTCGCCGACGCCCTGCTCTACGAGCTGCCCGACGTCATCGAGCACTGGCGAGGCGTGGTCGACTCGATCCGCCGCCAGGTCGAGGCCCGCGGCTCCGCCGACGGAGCCGATGCGGGTGGCGGCGACGCCGCCGGCCGCCCCCCGGAGGCCGGCCGATGAGCCGCCCCGACCCCCGGGCCGCCCTCGCCGGCCTGGTGGCCGAGTGCGCCGAGGCGACCGACGCCTTCGAGGCCGAGCAGCGGCTGGCCCGCGGGCTGCGGGCGGCCCGCGACGCCGCCGCCTTCGACCTGATCCCCGACATCGTGCGGGCCCTCGCCGACCGACGCACGGCCCGGCTCGAGGCCGCCCTCGCCGCCGACCGCCTGACCGTGCTCGAGGAGGAGGAGCCGCTCGAGGAGGACGCGCTCGTCGAGCCGGGCCTGTACCTGCTCCGCCCCCCGTTCTTCGTCGCCGCCGACGCCCGCCGCATCCGCCTGATGGCGATGGAGCAGTCGGTCCCGGTGCTCGCGGTCTGCCACGAGCCCGTCACGAGCGTCGGCCTGTGCCCCGTGGTGGCGATCGCCCCGGGTGCGACCATCCGCACCAAGGTGCGGCCCCCGGCGGACTGGGACGACGCCGAGGGCGTGGCCGACTGGATGGAGGCCGCCCACGAGGCCCTCGGCGACGCCGCGGTCGACCTCATCGACGGCGAGCTCGCCGCGATCAAGCGGCTCGATCAGCTGCTCGACCGCCTCGACGCGATCCCGGAGCACCGCGAGCTGCACGAGGCGGTCGCCGCCATCGTGCCCGAGGTGATCCGCGAGGCCGAGGAGGAGGCGGCGACCGGTGGCCGGCGTCGGCGCTCCCGCAAGGCGGGCTGAGCGCAGCCGCGCCGTGACCGCGCGGCGCCCGCCGCCCGGACGTTCGATGCCGTCGACCCCGTGATCCGCGCGCGACGACGGCCCGCCGGGCAGGGCGGGCCGTCGCGGTGTTCGTCGCGGGCGGGCGGCTCGGAGCGCGTGCCCCGGGGCCGTCGCGCGGCTCAGTAGTCGTAGTGCCGGCGGTCGTAGCGGTACGCGGCCTTGCGCTTGTCGGACTCGTTGCCGGCCGCGTAGCCGACGCCGGCCCCGACCGCGGTGCCGATCACGGTCGCCTCGGTGTCGTTGCCGATCGCCTGTCCGGCGAGGGCGCCGATGCCCGCCCCGAGCAGGGCGCCGGCCTCGGCGTCGCTGCAGCCGCCGGCCGCGAGGACCGTGCCGCCGAGCAGGCCGGCGAGAAGAAGGTGACGGCCGCGGACGTGGCGGCGGGAAGCGGTTCGCTGGAGCATCGTGAAGCCTCCGTCTGAGCTGGCGGTCGCGGGATCGCGTCGGGCGGCCCCGCACCGCGTCGGGGCCGGACGTCCTCGCGGGATCGACCCGAGCCCCGGGGGGATTGTTCCATCCCCGGCACGGTGGTGCGACCCGCCGCCGCCCACGGACGCGGGGGGGCGACCTGCTCGCCACCTCCGGGGGCCATCCGCGGCCTTTCCGGACCGCGGCTCGGCGCCCGGCCCGCCTTCCCGCCTCCCCCGGACCGCACGAGCCGACCGAACCGCACCCGATCGCCGTCCCCGCCCGCGAACCTCCCGATCCCGCCCGGCCGCACCACGTACGATCCGGGCCCACGCCTCGCCCGGAGACTCGCCCATGACCGTCCGCACGCGGCTCCAGCCCCGGTTCCTCATCCAGCGGATCGCGATGATCCTCATCTGCCTCGTGCTGGGACTCTGGGGGGTCTACGACTACGCCTACGCGATTCCGCGCGATCAGGCGATGAGCGACCGGTTCCCGGTCTACGAGGCCGCCTTCGAGGCGATCCGGCTCTCGGGCGACCCGGAGGCCACGCCGGACGAGCGGGAGGCGGCCGTGCGCACCGCGGCGGAGCTCATCACCGCCGCCGAGGCCGCGCTTCCCGAGGGCATCGAGGCCGACGCGGGCGACGATCCGGGCCTGCGACCGCTCGACCTGTCGCAGTGGAAGGCGGAGCTCGAGCTCATGAAGGGCACGACGGTGGGCTACGCGGCCCTGCCGCCGGAGGCCGAGGTTCCGGACGTGCTCGCGGGCGGCGCTCGCCTCATCGAGGCCCGCAAGAACGCCACCGCCGAGGTCACCCCGCCGTCGAAGTTCGACCGCCTGACGCAGTGGTTCTTCATCCTCTGCCTTCCGTTCGTGCCGTACTACCTGTGGACGTTCGTCCGCGAGCTGCGGCAGACCCACGTGCTGGAGGAGGACGGCGGCTTCGCCGGCCCGCACGGCCGCTGGGAGGCCGACGAGATCGCCGACGTCGACATGTCGCAGTGGATGCGCAAGTCCGTCGCCTGGGTGGTGCACACCGACGGGCGGCGGGAGAAGCTCGACGACTACGTCCACCGCGGCGTGGACCGGATCGTGGGCACCCTCGCCCACCGCCTGCACCCGGAGCAGTGGACGCCCGAGGCCAAGCCGGTGAAGAAGGACGAGGACGGGGCCGACGGCGACGCCCCGGGGGCGGGGGGCGGGGCAGCGGCCGAGGTGGACGGGGCGAAGACCGCGGGAGCGGCGACCGCCGCGACCGCCGCGACCGACGGCCCCGCGGACGGCGACGACGCCGAGCCGGTCGCGGCGGCCGCGGACGAGGGCCCCGATGCCGAGCGGCCGTCCTGATCCCGGCCCCAGCCGGGCCCCCGAGCGTCGGCCGCGTCCCGCAGTCCCGGCCGGTCCGGACCGCCGTCCCGGCCCCGAGCCCCAGCCCGAACCCCGGCTCGAGCCCGAGCCCGAGCCCCAGCCCCAGCCCCAGCCCGAGCCCGGTTCGGCGGACGGGTCGGATCGCGGGATCGCGGCTGAAATCCCCGGCCCGGGCCTCCGTATCGATGGGGCACGCCCCCTCGCCGGAGACCCGCCCATGCCCGTCGCCGCCGCCCCGCCCCGCCCCGGCCCGATCCCCTCGGTGGAGCCGGAGCACCCCCGGGCCGGCCGCGAGCACGACGGGCCGCCCCGCGAGGACGCAGCGACCCTTCCGCATGAGTCCCACGCGGGCCGCGCCCACCGCGTGATCGACGCCGGCGGCCGGCTGGTCGAGCTCGACCTCGACGCCTCGGACCGGCGCACCGCCATCGCCTGCCATCTCCTGCCGCTGACCGCGCTCGTCCTCTTCCCGATCGGGCTCGCGGCCCCCCTCATCCCGTGGCTCATCGGCCGCGATCGATCGGCGTACGTGGACGACCATGGCCGCGCCGCCCTCGACGCCGCCATGAGCTACGGACTCTGGCTGCTCGTCTCGGCCCTCACCGTGGTGGGCTTCGTGCTGTGGCCGATCCTGATCGTGGTCGGCGTCGTCTCGAGCATCCGGGCCTCGATCGACGCCTCGAACGGCCGGTACGTGCGCTACCCGCTCGCACTGTCGATCCTCACCTGAGCGTCCGCGCGACGGCCGGCGCCCGGGCCCCCGCGGGCGCCGCGGCCGCCCGCGCTCGCCCATCGCCGCGCCGGCGACGCCCCGCCCGCCCCGCCGGTACACTCCCGCCATGCCGCTCCTGACGGCCGAGGGACTCGTGAAGCGCTACGGCAAGCGCCGCGTCGTGGACGGCGTCGGCTTCGCCGTCGACACCGGCGAGGTGGTCGGCCTGCTCGGTCGCAACGGAGCGGGCAAGACCACCAGCTTCCGCATGGTCATGGGCATGATCACGCCCGAGGAGGGGACCGTCGTCTTCTCCGGCCGCGACGTCACGCGCCTGCCGATGTACCGCCACGCCCTCGCGGGCATGGGCTACCTGAGCCAGGAGCCGAGCGTCTTCCAGCGGCTGACGGTCGAGCAGAACCTCCTCGCCATCCTCGAGACGCAGCGACTGTCGAAGCTGATGCGGCAGCAGCGGGCCGAGGAGCTGATGGCCCAGTTCTCGCTCACCCACAAGGCCCGCGACCTCGCGCACACGTGCTCGGGCGGCGAGCGGCGGCGGCTCGAGATCGCCCGCGCGCTCATCACCAAGCCCCGGCTGATGCTGCTCGACGAGCCCTTCGCCGCGGTCGACCCGCACACCGTCGAGGAGCTGCAGGAGGAGGTCCGCACGCTGGCCTCCACCGGCATCGCGGTCCTGGTGACGGACCACAACGTGCAGCAGACCCTCCGCATCTGCGACCGCGCGTACATCATCCACGAGGGCCGCAACCTCGCCGAGGGCGCTCCCCGCGAGCTCATCAACGACGAGCGGGTGCGCGACGCCTACCTCGCCTCGACCTTCCGCGGCGACGAGTTCGACGAGCCGGTGCCGGCGGGCACGTCGGCGGGCTGATCGCCGGGACGGCGGGCGGCGGGCGCCGCGACGGCCTCGCGGGCCTCAGCCGACCGGGCGAGCCGACGACGAGGACGACGCGTCGCCGGCGCGGCGCACGAACACCCGGGTGGGCGGATGGCCCGCGGCCGCGTCGCCGCCGGTGCCGAAGCGGGCCCGCAGCGCCGCGAGCATCGACTCGGTGACCTCGTCGACGCTCCGCGTGGCGTCGATCACGACCCAGCGGGTCGGGTCGGCCGCGGCCTGCTCCTGGTAGCCGGCCCGCACGCGGCGGTGGAACTCCGCCCCCTTCTGCTCCATGCGGTCGAGCAGCGGGTTGAGCCGGCCGGCCGCGGTCCGCTCGTCCACGTCGAACAGCAGGTTGAGCTCGGGCCACGTCCGGCCGACGGCCACGCGAGCGACCGCGGTGATCGACGCGGCGTCGAGGCCGCCGGCCGAGCCCTGGTACGCGAGCGTGGAGGCGATGAAGCGGTCGGCGAGCACCGTCTCGCCCGCGGCGAGGGCGGGCCGCACGACCTGCTCGATCAGCTGGGCCCGGCTCGCCATGTACAGCAGCATCTCGCAACGGACGTCCATGTCCGTGTTGGCCGGGTCGAGCAGGACCTCTCGGATCCGCTCGCCGATGCCGGTGCCGCCCGGCTCCCGCACCTCGCGGACGGGCACGCCGGCCTCGCGCAGGGCCGCGGCGAGCCGGGCGAACTGCGTCGACTTGCCGGAGCCGTCCGGACCCTCGAACACCAGGAAGCGGCCGGCGAGCCGGCGAAGCCACGAGCGATCGGTCATGGCGACGACTATGCACGTCCCGCCGCCATCCGCAAGGCCTCTGGACGGACCACGGACCGAGAATCGACCCGGATCCGGACTTCCCCGTGGTCCCGGATCGCCCGTCCTCGACCCCGCCGCGGATCCCGCGCGAAGAGAGTGACGGGCCGCGCACCACCGGCGGTAGAATCGCCCGGGTGTCCGCGATGAAGATCCGCCTGCGCGACGAGTACCGACGGCCGGTCGGTCGGCTCGAGGTCGACCGCGACCGGCGGCCGGTGCGCGCGATCGTGCCGGAGACCGAGCGCGAGGTCTTCCTGCAGTGGGACTCGGCGATCGACGACGCCGGGCATCTGCGTCGCTGCGTCGCCTGCGGCTGTCCGGACCTCTTCCACGAGAAGGCGTTCCCCGTGATCACCTCGGTGATCGTGGTGCTCGCGTTCGTGGGGGCGGCGGTCGGCCTCCTGGGCTTCGCCGACCGGCCGGTCGTGCTCGCGGTGCTGCTCGCGGTCCTCGTGGCCGACGTCGCGGTGTTCACGCTGTCGAAGCGCCACCTGGTGTGCTACGCGTGCCACAGCAGCTACCCGGGCGAGCCGATCGCCCGCTACCACCGCGGCTGGGACCGAGCGGTGGCGGAACGGCATCCGCGCCGCACGCCGCCGGTGGCCCCGGCGTCCGCGGGCGCACGGGACGCCGACCCCTCGCGCGGGTCCGGCGGCGACGGCGACGGCGAGCAGCAGGGCGGTCGGGCCGACCCCCGTCGCGGTCGCCCGGCTCCGCGGCCCGCGATCGAGACGGTCGCGACGCGGGCCGGCCTCGAGCCCGCGGGCACCGGCGGCGGCGGCCGCGGCCTGCCCCGCTGAGCCAGGCTCGGGCCGCGACTGCTCGCGGCCGCGCCGCGGCGCGTTCCCGGACCCCGCCCGCGCCCGGCGCCCCGCCGCGACCGGCACGCCCCGCACGATCCGCCCGGCGATTCCCCCCGCCCCGTCCCCCGGTGGTGCGACGGTGCCGCCAGCGACGAAGCCTTGCTCCGGTATGATCCGCGTTCGCCCACCCATCGCGGCCCGGCCGACGGCTCCCCCGGGCTCGCCTCGTCCGCCGTGGGCCGCCGCCCGCCCCCTCCCCCGGCCCCTCGGCCGGCCTCCGCGCCGCCGGCTGCTCGCCGCGCTCGTGGCCACCGCCCTCGGCCTCGCGGGACCCGCGTGCGAGCGGCCGCCGATCGAGGTGTCCGAGCCCCCGGTCCGGCTGGTGCACGACGTTCCCGGCCGCGGTCCGGAGGTCCGCCCCGGGCTCGTGGCCTGCATCGCCTACGTGGTGCGGTACCCCGACGGCCGCGTCCTCATGCGGGACGCCGAGACCTGCCTCACCGTGGGGGCGGAGAACGTCATCGACGGGCTGAGGCAGGCGATCCTCGGCATGCGAGCCGGCGGCCGGCGCGTCGCCGAGCTGCCGCCGCACAGCCACTGGGGGCGTCCAGGCCACGGACCGATCCCGCCCAACACGACGCTGCGGCTCGAGGTCGAGGTGCTCTCGGTGCACCCGCCGGGCTGGCGGCCGGCCGACGCCTCGCCGTCCCCGTGGGACGTGGCCGAGGCGCGGTGAGCCGCGCGGGTCGACCGGGTCCCCCCGGGTCCGGGCTCCCGGCCGGAGCCGCCGTGCCGGGCCGAGGCGGGCCCGGCCACGGCCTCATGCCGCCCGCTCGCCCTCGGCCGCCGCCGTCTCCCACGCCGCCGCGAGTCCGCCGTCCTCGAGGCCCGCGATCGCCCGGGCGGCGATGGCCGGGTCGAGCCGGTGGCCGGCGAGCGCGGCGAGGTGCGCCGCCACGTCCGGCCAGGGCCATGGGGGCTTGTAGGGCCGCGGCGAGCGGAGGGCGTCGACCACGTCCGCCACCGCGGTCAGACGGGCCGCGAACGGGATCGCCTCCCCCGCGAGGCCGTCGGGCCCGCCGCTGCCGTCCCATGCCTCGTGATGGTGCCGGGCGATGGCCGCCGCCCGCACCAGCCCCGGCCGCCCCCGCAGGAACGCCTCGCCGAGCACCGTGTGCTGCGCGACCGCCGCCCGCTCGGCCGCGTCGAGCGGCCCCGCCCGGGCCAGCAGGGCCGCCGAGACGTGCAGCTTGCCCACGTCGTGGAGCATCGCGTCGTCGCCGAGTCGCTCGGCCGTCTCTCCCGTCGCTCCGCCGGCTCGCGCGAGCCACGCGACCACCGCGTTGAGCCGCCGCAGATGCCCTCCGATGGCCGGATCGTGCGGCTCGGCGGCGCGGGCGAGGGCGAAGGCCTGGTCGCGGCGTCGCCGGCGGACGCCGTCGTCCCGCGGCTCGCGGCGACGGTCCGCCCGCTCGCAGGGCGCAGGCCGTCCGTGCAGCCGCGGGCGTGCCGGTCCGGACGCACCACGGGCTTCGGGGTCGGGGGACTCCGGCGACTCGTGGGACTCGGACGGCGGCATGCGGGACCTCGGGACCGGTGACCGTGGGTCATCGGCCCGGGACGGCCCCGGGCGCCAGCGGGACGCCCCGCACGACCCGGCGCGGCGTCGCGGTGCCGTGCAGGCCCCTCCGGCCCCGCCAGCCCCGCGGTCTCCGCCGTTCCGCCGTCGCCACCGTCCGCGTGCCCGTGCCGCCGCGGCGGCCCTCAGCCCCGCCGCCGCGTCACCGCACCGCCCCAGAGCCCCGCCGCGGCGCCGCCGCGCCGTCCCTCAGCCCCGCCGCTCGCGGGCGAACGCCGCCGCCACGTCCATCGCCTCGGGGACCCGCTCGGGCTGCTTACCGCCGGCCTGGGCCATGTCGGGCCGCCCGCCGCCCCCGCCGCCGCAGGCCTTGGCCGCCTCGCGGACCCAGTCGCCGGCCTTCAGCCCGCGGGCGATCACAGGCTTCGGGACCGCGGCGACGATCAGCACCTTGCCGGCCTCCTCGTCCACGCTGAAGAGCATCGCCGGCGTCTCGGGGCAGCGCGACTTCAGGACGTCGGCCGCCGCGAGCAGCGCATCGGTGTCCGCCCCGTCGAGCCGCTCGACGATCGCGTCCGGCGACGACTCCGCCGCCCGGTCCGCGATCGCCCGCGCCTCCTCGACCACCGATCCGCGGGCCGAAGCCGCCGCGGCCTTGCGCAGCGACTTGACGCGCTCCCGCAGCGCGTCCACCCGCGGGGCGAGCTCGTGCCGCGACACGACGCCGAGCGTCATCGTCTCGTAGGCGGCCTGGATGTCGTCGAAGGCCTCGGCCACCGCGTCGTCGTCCATCGACTCGGCCTCGGCGAGGCGGGCCGAGAGGTTCTCCGCCGCGAGGTGCGCCGCCTCGGCCGCCGCCCCCGTCACCGCGGTGATCCGCCGCACCCCGGAGGCCAGCGCGCCCTCCTGGGCGATCACGAACCGGCGGATCGCGCCGGTGGCCTGCACGTGCGTCCCGCCGCAGAACTCGATGGCATGTCGCCGCCAGTCCTCGCGGCCGGGGTCCGCGAGCAGCTCGCCCACCGGCACGCCGATCGACACCACCCGCACCGGGTCGGGGTATCGCTCGCCGAAGACCGCCCGCAGGCCGTTGATCGCCCGCGCCGCCTCGAGCGGCGCGAGCTCGGCGTGCACCGGCAGGTCCTCGGCGATCGCGGCCGTCACCCGGGCCTCGACCCGGGCGAGCTGCTCCGGCGTCGGGGCGTGCGGGCACGCGTAGTCGAATCGCAGGCGGTCCGGGGCGACGAGCGAGCCGCGCTGCTCCGCGTCCTCGTGCACCTCCTGCCGCAGCGCATGGTTGAGCAGGTGCGTCGCGGTGTGGTTGGGCTCGATCCGGTCCCGTCGCCGGTGCTCGACCGTGAGCGGCCCCTCGTCGTTGACCGACACCTTGCCGCGGGCGACGTGGCCGACGTGCAGGACGTAGTCGCCGAAGCGGCGCACGTCCTCGACGTGGAACTCCGCCGGGGCGTCCGGGCCGTCCTCCACGAGGAAGTGGCCGTGGTCGGCGACCTGCCCGCCCGCCTCGGCGTAGTGGTTCGACTCGCTCAGGATCAGCCCGACCGTGGCGCCCACGTGGGCCATGTTGTCGAAGTCGCGGCCGTTCCAGATCGCCTGCACGTGGGCGATGACCGGCTGCGCCGAGTCGCGCCGCTTCTCGACCGTCGGCCGCACCCCCATCGACTGCAGCGAGCCGATCGCGTCCGGCGGCAGGGCGAGCCGCGCGGCCGCCCCGCTCCCGCCCGCCCGCGACTGCTCGCGGGCCTCGGCCATCAGCCGCTCGTAGCCCGCCTCGTCGACCGCGAGCCCCCGCTCCTCGGCCATCACCCGGGTCAGGTCGACCGGGAAGCCGTAGGTGTCGTGCAGGCGGAAGGCGTCCTCGGCCGCGACGGTGCCGCCCGTGGCCCGCGTCGCCGCCTCGTCGAAGAGCGCGATGCCGCGGTCGAGCGTCCGCAGGAACGACTCCTCCTCGTCGTGGATGGTCGAGGCGATCGCCGCCTGCTTCGCCGCGAGCTCGGGGAACGCCTCGCCCAGCGTCTCGACCACCGCGGGCACCAGCTCGCACAGCAGCGGGCCCTGCGCGCCGAGGGTCTGGTGGGCGTGCCGCACCCCGCGGCGCAGGATGCGGCGGAGGACGTAGCCGCGGCCCTCGTTGGAGGGCGGGGCCCCGTCGGCGATCGCCACCGCCAGGCACCGCACGTGGTCCGCGAGCACGCGGTAGGCCACGTCGACCGGATCGGTCATGTCGCCGGCGTAGGGGCGGGCGCCGGTGCGGCCGCGGATCGCCTCGAAGATCGGCGACCAGAGGTCGGTGTCGTAGTTGGACGGCTTGTCCTGCAGGACGCGGAGGATCCGCTCGAAGCCCATGCCGGTGTCGACGTGCCTGGCGGGCAGCGGAGCGAGCCGCCCCTCGTCGCCACGGTTGAACTGGATGAAGACGAGGTTCCAGATCTCGATCACCCGCGGGTCGTCGGCGTTGACGAGGGCCCGGCCCGAGCGGTCGGGCGTGCCGTCGTAGTGCAGCTCGCTGCACGGCCCGCACGGGCCGGTGTCGCCCATCTCCCAGAAGTTGTCCTTCTTCCCGTGGCGGGTGACCTGCTCGCGCGGCAGGTGGCGCAGCCAGAGCTCCTCCGCCTCGACGTCGGGCTCGAGCCCGTCCGCCTCGTCGCCGGCGAAGACGGTCGCGTGCAGGCGGCTCGGGTCGAGGCCCCACACGTCCACCAGCAGCTCCCACGCCCAGTCGATCGCCTCGGCCTTGAAGTAGTCGCCGAAGGACCAGTTGCCGAGCATCTCGAAGAACGTGTGGTGGTAGGTGTCGCGGCCGACGTCCTCGAGATCGTTGTGCTTGCCGCCGGCGCGGATGCACTTCTGGCTGTTGACCGCCCGCGACATCCGCCGGGTGCCGGTGCCGAGGAAGACGTCCTTGAACTGGTTCATGCCCGCGTTGGTGAACAGGAGCGTCGGGTCGTCGTGCGGGACGACGGGCGACGAGGGCACGAACACGTGACCGTGACGCTCGACGAAGAAGTCGACGTA
>CAYLNM010000092.1:0-17787 GCA_964385045.1 uncultured Isosphaeraceae bacterium | reverse complement strand
CGCCGCCCGCCCCTTCACCGACGAGGCGTGGGAGGCCACCGCCCGCGTCCGCGCGGCGATCCACGTCCTGCCCTTCAACCGCGAGCTCGCGGCGGGAACGCTCTCGAGCGACCGCTTCCGCTTCTACATCACGCAAGATGCGCTGTACCTCAAGCGGTACGGCCGCGCGCTGGCGACGCTCGCCGGCCGCGCCCACACCGAGGACGGCGTGCGGATCCTGGCCCACTCGGCCCACGTGGCGATCGAGGTCGAGCAGGCGATGCACGGGGACTTCCTGCAGAAGCTCGAGGTGCCCGCCGAGGCGATGGCCGCGGCCACGATGGCCCCGACCTGCCAGGCGTACACCGACTTCCTCGTCGCGGCCGCGTTCGAGTCGTCGTACCCCGTCGGCCTCGCGGCGATCCTGCCGTGCTTCTGGATCTACTGGGACGTCGGCTGCGCGATCGCGGGGTCCGCGGCGGCGGAGAACTTCTACCGGCCGTGGATCGACACCTACGCCGACCCCGGCTTCGGCGAGGCGGTCGAGCAGGTCAGGCGGCTGACCGACGAGGCGGCGCGGGCGGCGGGACCGGACGACCGCGCCCGCATGCTCGAGGCGTTCATCCGATCCACCGAGTACGAGCTGCTGTTCTGGGACGCCGCCTACCGCCAGGAGACCTGGCCGACGGCGTGAGCGGCGGACGCGACGACCCGGCGGGACCCGACGCGGGCGCGCCGGCTCAGTGTCGCCCGGTGCGGGCCACCGCCCAGCGGCGCACGCGGCCGGAGGCGGCGTCGAGGACGAGCACCACGCCGAGGACCAGCAGCAGGCACGCGATCGCGCCGGGGAAGTCGCGGTAGTCCAGGAACTGCTTGAGGTGCCAGCCGATGCCGCCGGCGTCGACGATGCCGAGGACGCTCGCCGAGCGGACGTTGTACTCGAGCATGAACATCGCGTTGGACGCGAGCAGCGGCGCCGCGGCGGGCACGATCGCGTGCACGAACCGCTGCAGCGGGCCCGCCCCGATCTCGCGGAGGGCGCCCGGGGCCGCGTCGTCGACGCTCTCGATCGACTCGCTGAAGAACTTCGTCAGGTAGCCGACCGAGTAGAGCGTGAGGGCGACGATCCCCGCCAGCGGGCCGAAGCCCACCGCGGCCACGCAGAACAGCGCCCACACCAGGGCGGGCACCACGCGGATCGCGCTCAGCAGCGAGCGGGTGGCCGAGACCACCCAGCGCGGGGCGAGGGTGTGCGCGGCGAGCAGGGCCGGCGGGAGCGACAGCAGGATGCCCAGGGTCGTGGCCACCACCGCCATGCGGACGGTCTCGACCAGGGCGCCGATCAGGCGGTCCCACGGCAGGCCGCGGACCTCGGCGAGGCTCGCCGGCACCAGGTCGCCGAGGAAGCGGGCGATCCCCGGGCCGGCGCGGTCGAGCTGGCGGGCGTCGATCCCGAGGCCCGAGACGATGCCGGCGTACCCGGCGATCGCGAGCAGGCCCACGAGGCCGAAGGCGAGTCCCCTCGGGAGGCCGAGGACGGGGGGCACCGGCGGCACCGCGACCGCCGCCCCCGCCCCGCCGCGGGCGGCCACGAGGACGCCGGCGGGCGGCGTGCCCGAGGCCGCGGCGGCGGCGGCGGGCGAGGGAGCCGCGATCGCGCCGCCCGCCCGGTCCCCGCGCTCCTGGCGTTCGGCCACGGCACAGGTCGCGGCGGCGGCGAGCTCGGCCGCGCAGTCGCAGTGATCGAGTCGCCCGGCGCACAGACGAAGCATGCGGTCGGCGTGCCGCGCCGCGAGCACCGGGTCGTGCAGGACCGTGCACACGCCGATCCCCCGCTCCGCCGCGAGCCGGCGCAGGAGGACGATCACCGCCTCGGCGTTCTCGCGATCGAGCGCCGCCACCGGCTCGTCGGCGAGCAGCACCGCGGGCCGCTGCATCAGGGCCCGCGCGATCGCCACCCGCTGCCGCTCGCCGCCGCTGAGCCGGCCGACGGGCACGTGCATGCGGTCGGCGAGCCCCACGCGGGCCAGCAGCCGCGCCGCCTCCTGCCGCTCCTCGACGGGGAAGCGTCCGAACGAGCGCCACCAGGGCAGCCGTCCGAGGGCGCCGTGGAGGACGTTGGCCAGCGCCGTGGCCTGCGGCACCAGCCGCAGGGACTGGTGGATCGTCGCCACCGCCCCGTGCCGCCGCACGGTGCCGCCGCTGAGCCGCTGGCGGCCGGCGAGGCAGCGGAGCAGCGTCGTCTTGCCCGCTCCCGACGGCCCCACGACCGCGACCAGCTCGCGCGGTCGCAGCGCGATCGAGCAGCCGCCGAGGACGTCCCCGCGGCCGGGGAACTCGCAGCGGAGCGACCGGCCCTCGAGCACCACGGCGTCGTCCGCGGACGCGGGGCGCCGCTCGCCGGAGCGGGCGGCCGTGAGCGGCCGACCCTCGATCGTCGGGACGGTGGGGGTCATCGACGGGCTCAGCCGCCGAAGCGGTCGAGCTCGATGCCGAGCCGCTCGATCGCGAGCTCGGCCGCGGCCACGTGCTCGGCCGGGTCGACCCGGGTCAGCTCCGCCGCGCCGTAGACCTGCTCGAGCAGCTCCGGCCGCTCGGCCGAGATCGCCAGCAGGGCCTCGGCCAGCGCCTCGGCGTCGGCCTCGGGCAGCCCGCCCCGCACGCACACGAGATGCGTCGGCACGCTCGGGGTCCGGCCGACGACCGCGAGCCGCTCGCGCTCCTCGGCGGTGGTGTAGACGTCGGCCGACGGCCCCTCGACGGTATATGCGCTCACCGCGGCCACGTCCGCGCGGCCCTCGAGGACCGCGTCGAGGGCCTGCGTGTAGCCGCCGGCGAAGATCACGTCGCCGAAGGCCTCCTGCGGGTCCTGCTCGGGGGCGAGCACGCCCTCGTCGACGAGACGGCTGTAGGCCATCACGTAGCCCGAGGTGCTCGTGGTGCTGGTGAAGGCCATGCGGAGCTCGCCCGCCCGGGCCACGACGTCGGCCATCGACGTGACGTCGGAGTCCGCCGCGGCGACGAACACCGAGTCGTAGCTCGTGCGCCGCTCGCCCTGCAGGTCGGGACGCACCTCGGCGAGGATGAGCCGCGCGTCCCCGTCGCGGCGGGCGAGCAGGAACGGCAGGGCGCTGACGAAGGCGGCGTCGGCCTGGCCGCTGACGAGGGCCTGCACCGACGCGCCGTAGTCGCTCGGCACCACGGGCTCGACCTCCCGGCCGCCGAGCCGCTCGGAGAGCTCGGCCGCGAGGGCCTCGGCCTGCTCGCGGATGGCGGCGGGGTCCTTCTGCTTCTGGAAGATGACGGTGAGGGGCCGGGCCTCGGCGGCGCCGGTCGCCCCCTCCTCGCCCGCGGTCTCGGCCGATCCGCCGCACCCGGCGAGCGCGACGGCGGCCAGCATCAGGGCCGCGGCGCGGCCCGATCGCCGCCCTCCGGCGGTTCGGCGGGCGACTCCTCGCGTGCGCGAGCTCGGTCCGTGGCGACCCGGCATAGCGATCTCTCCTTCGACGGTGACTCGGGGGCGGGCGGCCGGTCCCCACCCCGCATCACGCCGCGGAAACGGGGGCCCAGCCTGCAATTGCGACTCATTCGCAGCGCAGGGTAGCGGCCCCGCGGCCCCCGGTCGAGGGGGCCGGGCCCCGAGGCTGCGAGCGCGACCGGTTCCTCGGCGACCGGGGACCACGCGGGCCGCGAGAACCGCGGGGCTGCCGCGCCTCGGCGCGCCGCGAGCCGTCCGCACGCCGCACGCCGCACGCCGCGCGGCGCGGCGGTACCCCTCGCCCCCGCCCCGGCTCGGCGGCCGCGCCCATCCGCTGCCGCCGTTCGCCACCGCGCCGGGCGTGCGCCCGCGGCCCGCGGCCGCGCCGGCGATCGACCGCCTCTCCGCGGCGGCGATCGGGCGCTCGGAATTCCCGAGCGTCCTCGGCTCGTCGCCACTCGCATCGACCTCCCCGAGCCCACCGCCCCGTGGGGCGATCCGTGCGCCGGCGCGCCCGCGCGACCGTCCCCACCGCACCGGCGTGCGCCGCGGCTCGCGTGGACCGCAGTTCACGGTTCATCTACAGTCCGCCCCCTCCGATCCGGGTGAACGCTCCGCACGCGACCTCGGGGGTCGCACCCCACGCCCGCGCACGCTCCGCGCGACGCGCGGCTCGCGGGCTGCCTCGTCCCGGGACCTTCGCGGGGCCGTGACCATGCTCGCGACCTCCGTGCTCTCGCTCCTCGCCCTCGCGGCCATCGCGCCGCTGGTGGTGCGCGTGGCGGGCCGGGCCTCGACCTGGCTCATCGCCGCGGTGCCCGCCGGCTGGTTCGCGTGGTACGCGGCGCAGCTCGGCACGATCGCCGGCGGCGGGGTGATCGCCCCCGACCCGCTGCCGTGGGTCGAGGTGGTCGGGATCACGCTCGCGTTCCGGCTCGACGGCCTCGGACTGCTGTTCGCGATGCTGGTCACCGGCATCGGGGCCGCGATCTGCGTCTACGCGGGCGGCTACCTCGGGAGCCACCCGCGGCTCGGCCGCTTCATGGCCGCCCTGCTGGCCTTCATGGCCGCGATGCTCGGGCTCGTCGTCGCCGACGACCTGATCCTGATGTTCGTCTTCTGGGAGCTGACGTCGATCACGTCGTTCCTGCTCATCGGCTTCGGCCGCGAGCGCGAGGCGGCGCGGCAGGCGGCGATGCGAGCCCTCGTCGTGACGGGAGCCGGCGGCCTGGCCCTGCTCGCGGGCGTCGTGCTCCTCGGTCTCGAGGCCGGCACGTTCCGGCTCAGCGCCGTCCTCGAGCGCGGCGACGTCGTCACCGCGAGCCCGCTCTACGTGCCGATCCTCGTCCTGATCTGCCTCGGCTGCTTCACCAAGAGCGCGCAGGTGCCGTTCCACTTCTGGCTGCCCGGGGCGATGGAGGCGCCGGCCCCGGTCAGCGCGTACCTGCACTCCTCGACGATGGTGAAGGCGGGCGTCTTCCTGCTCGCCCGCCTCGCCCCCGCCCTGAGCGGCACCCCCGAGTGGGAGTGGACGCTGCAGATCGTCGGCGGGATCACGATGGTGTACGCCGCGGTGCTCGCGGCCCGCTCGACCAAGCTCAAGCGGATCCTCGCCTACACGACGGTCAGCGCCCTCGGGGCGATGGTCATGCTGCTGGGCCTCGGCGTTCCCGGCGACGCCGCCGCCGTGACCTTCCTGCTCGCCCACGCCCTCTACAAGGGCACGCTCTTCATGGTCGCGGGCGCGATCGAGCACCAGTCGCACGAGAAGGACGTCGAGCAGCTCGGCGGCCTGCGGTCCCGCATGCCGGTGACCTTCGCCGCCGCCCTGCTCGGAGCCCTCTCGCTCGCCGGCATCCCGCCGCTGTTCGGCTTCAGCGCCAAGTACCTGATGAAGGACGGCGTCGCGGAGTCGCAGTGGCACGTCGTCATGGTGGCGGCGGTCACGGTGATGGGCATCGGCATGACGGTCGCGGCCCTGCTCGTGGCGGTGCGGCCGTTCCTCGGCCCGCGGCCGGAGGCCCAGGACCGGACCCGCGAGGCCGGGCCGGCCCTGCTGCTCGGGCCCGTCGTCCTCGCGGTGCTCGGCGTGGTGGCCGGCCTCGCCCCCGCCCTCTTCGCCGAGCCCATGATCCGGGCCGCCACCGACGCGGTGACCGGCGCTCCCGGCGAGCCCAAGCTCGCGGCCCTCGCCCTCTTCGGCGTCGACCAGCTCGTCGGCCCGACCGGGCTCGCCCTCGCCCTCGGGGTCGGGCTCTACGCGGTGCGCGGGCACCTGCGCACGGTCACGGGCGTCCTCGACCGGCTCGGGCCGCTCGAGGGCCAGCGGGCCTTCGACCATCTGCTCGCGGGCACGCTCGCCTTCGGGCGGCTGCAAACCGCGGCCCTGCAGCACGGCTCCCTCACCGGCTACGTGCGCACCGCGATCGTCGGCCTGCTGGCGATCGGCGGCGGCCTGCTCGTCGGCCGCCTCTCGACCGCGACCCTGCTGCCGGCCGTCGACCCCGATCCCATCCGCCCGATCGAGACGGTCCTGATCGGACTGCTCGTGATGGGGGCGATCGCCGCGACGCTCTTCCGCCGCCGGCTCGCGAGCGTCGCGTCGTTGGGCGTGGTCGGCGTCGCCGCGGCCCTGGTCTTCGTGCTCTTCGGCGCCCCCGACGTGGCGATGACCCAGTTCTCGATCGAGGTCCTGACGGTCCTGATCTTCGTGCTGGTCTTCTACCACCTGCCGCAGTTCCGCAAGTACACGTCCAACGCGCGGCGAGCCGCCGACTGGGTGATCAGCCTCGCCTTCGGCGGCTTCATGACGGTGCTGGCCCTGCTCGCCCTCGACACGCGGATGGGCGAGCCGGTCTCGAGCTACTTCAGCGAGGCGGCGGTGCCCGAGGGCAAGGGCCGCAACATCGTCAACGTGATCATCGTCGACTTCCGGGCCACCGACACCTTCGGCGAGCTGGTCGTCCTCGCCCTCGCCGGCGTGGGCATCCTCACCCTGCTCATGGCCCGCCGCGAGGCCGCCGACGACGCCGAGCTCGCGGCCGGCGACACCGCCTCGGCCGCGACGACCGCCCTGCCCGAGACGCCCTCCGGCGGGGCCGCCGGCGCCGGCGGGGACGGGGAGGTCGCCCGATGAACTCGATCATCCTCCGCACCGGGGTCACGTTCCTGCTGCCGCTGATGCTGCTCGCGTCGGTGGTGATCCTGCTCCGCGGCCACAACGAGCCCGGGGGCGGCTTCGTCGGCGGCCTGACCGCGGCCGCCGCGTTCCTCGTGCACCTGCTGGCCTTCGGCCCGACCAAGTGCCGCGAGCTGCTGCCGGCCTCGCCCGAGCGGATCGCCGCGGTGGGGCTCGTGATCGCCCTCGCGAGCGGCATGCTCGCCCTCGCCTTCGGCGATCCCCTCTTCACCGGCGGCTGGACGGCGCTGGAGCCGATCCCGGGCGTCAAGATCGGGACCCCGCTGTTCTTCGACATCGGCGTGCACCTGACCGTCATGGGCTCGGTGCTGCTGATGATCCTGTCGATCGCGGAGTGGCCCCGGTCCACCGACCGCGTGCTCGACGACGGGGAGCCCGACTGATGCACCTCGCGCTCGCCATCGTGGTCGGCCTGGTCTACGCCGCGGGGCTCTACATGATGCTCCGGCGCTCGATCGTGAAGCTCCTCATCGGCCTGGCCCTGCTCGGCCACGGCTCGAACCTGCTCATCTTCACGACGGCCGGGCTCCGCCGGGACTCCCCGCCGCTGGTGCGGCCGGGCGAGGAGACCCTCGACGTGGTCCACACCGACCCGCTGCCGCCCGCCCTCATCCTCACCGCGATCGTGATCTCCTTCGCGATCGTGGGCTACGCCGCGGTGCTCGTGAAGCGGGTGTTCGAGGTGGCGGGCGACGACCTGGACCAGATGCGGACGAGCGAGTCGTGAGCGGCGCCCTCCTGGTCGTGCTGCCGGTCCTGCTGCCGGTCGCGGGCTCGCTCGTCGGGCTGGTGGCCTGGCGGCAGGTGCGGCTGCAGCGGGCGGTGAACGTCGCCGCGTCCTTCGCCCTGCTCGCGGCCGCGGTGGAGCTGCTCCGCCGCACCGCCGGCGGCGAGGTCCTCGTGGCCCGGCTCGGCGACTGGCCGGCCCCGCAGGCGATCACCTTCGTGGCCGACGTCACCGGCGCGATCATGGTGCTGCTCAACGCCCTCGTCGCCGCCGCGGCGTCGCTCTACGCCCTCGGCGGGATCGATCGCCGCCGCGAGGCGGCCGGCTACCACCCGCTGATCCTCGCCCTCTTCACCAGCGTCTCCGGGGCGTTCCTCACCGCCGACCTCTTCAACCTGTACGTGTGGTTCGAGGTGATGCTGATGTCGAGCTTCGTGCTGCTGGCCCTCGGGGGCTCGCGGCCGCAGCTCGAGGGCGCGATCAAGTACGTCACCCTCAGCCTCGTCGGCTCGGCCCTGTTCCTCGGCGGCATCGGGCTCACCTACTCGATGATGGGCACGCTGAACATGGCCGACCTCGCGGCCACGCTCGCGGGGGCCGAGGAGCCGCAGCGGTTCACGCCGGTGGCCGCGGTGCTGCTGGTGGCGTTCCTCATCAAGGCGGCGGCGTTCCCGTTCTTCGCGTGGCTGCCGGCCTCGTACCACACGCCGCCGCCGGTGATCTCCGCCGTCTTCGCGGGCCTGCTCACCAAGGTCGGCGTCTACGTCGTGATCCGCTTCACCGCCCTGATGTTCCCGGCCGGGAACCCCGACGCGGGGATCGTCCACGAGCTGATCATCTGGATCGCCGGCTTCACCATGGTCACCGGCGTGCTCGCGGCGGCGGCCCAGGGCGAGGTGCGGCGGATCCTCTCGTTCCACATCATCAGCCAGATCGGCTACATGCTGATGGGGGTGGGCATCGCGGGGGCGGCCCTCGCCGAGGCCGCGGCGGCGGAGGCGGCCGGCGACGCCGCGCGGGCGGACGCGCTGCGGACGGCGGGCACCCTCGCGATGACGGGGGCGGTCTTCTACGTGCTGCACCACATCGTGGTGAAGGCGAACCTGTTCCTCGTCGCCGGCATCATCGAGCGGCGCTGCGGATCGGGCGAGCTCGCCCGCATCGGCGGCCTGTCCTCGAGCCACCCGCGACTGGCGATCCTGTTCATGGTGCCCGCCCTGTCGCTCGCCGGCATCCCGATCCTCTCGGGCTTCTGGTCGAAGTTCGTGCTCGTGCGGGCGGGCCTCGCGGCCGAGGCGTACCTGATCGTGGGCGTGTCGCTCGCGGTGAGCGTGATGACGCTCTTCTCGATGATGAAGATCTGGACCGGGGCGTTCTGGAAGCCGGCGCCCGAGCCGGACGACCCGAAGGCGGTCCCCCCGGCGGAGATCGAGCGTGCGGAGCGGGCCGCGACCGGCGACATCGGCTGGATGGAGGCAGGCTCGGCCTTCCTCGCCACCGTCACCGTCGTGATCGGTCTCCTCGCCGGACCCGCGATCGCCCTCGCCGAGCGCGGCTCGGCCCAGCTCGTCGACGGCACGGCGTACGCCGACGCGGTGTATCCCCCGGAGGCCCGGGCGGCCTGGGCACAGGTCGAGGCCGCGACCGCGACCACGGGCGCGGCAGAGGTGGACGCCGTTCCGCCGGGCGCCGGGTCCGGCGAGCCGGCCGACGCCCCCGGCGGCGGCGCCGCGGCCGGGGAGGCCGCCCCGTGACCACGTTCACCTGGAACCTCGTGCTCGCCCTGATCTGGGCCACCGCCCTCGACGACCTGTCGCCGCGGGGTCTCCTCATCGGCTACGTGATGGGCTACCTGATCCTCGCCGCGGCGTGGCGTCTCGGCCTCGACCCGGGCAGCGGCGGCGGCTCCTACTTCGGCAAGGTGCTGCAGGTCGTCGGCTTCATCGGCTGGTTCGTCCGCGAGCTGGTGGTCGCCAACGTCCGCATGGCCTCGTACACGGTGCGGCCGCTGTCGGCGATGAAGCCCGGCATCGTGGCGGTGCCGCTGGAGGACGACCTCACCGATCTCGAGATCACGGTGCTGGCGAACCTCGTGTCGCTGACGCCGGGCACGCTCTCGCTGGACGTCGCGTCCGACCGGCGCACCCTGTGGGTGCACACCATGGACGCCTCGGACCCCGAGGCGGTCCGCTCGGAGGTCAAGGACGGCTTCGAGGTCCGCGTGAAGGGGGTGCTCCGATGACCGCCCTGCTGCTCGCGATGCTGCCGGGCCTCGGCGTCCTCGCCGGCCTGCTCGGGCTCGGCGACGTCCCGCTCGGCCTGGCCGTCGACGTGGTCGCCGACGGGGACACGGGGAGCGACTGGTACGGCCCGCTCCCGGTGCACGACGTGGCGATGGTGATCCTCGGCCTGGCGATGGTGCTCGCCGTGGTGCGGCTGATGCGCGGCCCGACCCTGGCCGATCGCGTGGTCGCGCTCGACCTGCTGGCGTTCTTCGCCGCCGGGATCGTGGCCATCGGCGCGGTCCTGAGCGAGCGGTCCGAGCTGCTGATGGTCGCGGTGGTGGTCGCCCTCCTGACCTTCATGGGCACCGCCGCCTTCGCCCTCTACCTCGAGCGACGGGGACGCGAAGATGCCTCTTGACGCCCTGCTCAAGCTCGAGTGGATCACCCTCGGCCTCGGCGTGGGCTTCTGCCTGCTCGCCGGCGTCGGCATCCTGCGAATGCCCGACGTCTACACCCGCATGCAGGCCTCGACCAAGGCGGGCACCCTCGGCATCGCGCTGATCGTGGCCTCGGTCGGGCTGCACTTCCGGGACGCGGTGACCGCGCTGCAGGCGAGCCTCGTGATCGCGTTCCTGTTCCTGACCGCCCCGATCGCCTCGCACCTGATCGCCCGGGCGGGCTACGTCCTCGGCTCGTCCACCTGGTCGGGCACCGTCATCGACGAGATGAAGGGGCGCGTGCCCCCGCCCGCGCCGGCGGCGTCGATGGACGAGGACATCGACGGCGACGACCGCGGGGGGCGGCCGCGCGAGCGCTGAGCGCTCCCCGCCGCTTCGCCCACGACCGGCGGCATGCGCGGCCGCCCGCGGCGGGAAGGACGGGGGTCGCCTCCGTCGCCCCGGGCGTTCACCGCACCCAGAGCTCGAGCACCATGGTGGTCGGGCGGTCGGCGGCGCTGGAGGCCGTCACCCGCCAGGGCCCCGAGCCGGCCGCGGCGTCCCCGCCGACGATCGGATCGCCGTCCAGGGCCATGTCCTCGTCGTGGGGCGTGCCGTCCGGCGCCTCGAGCAGCAGGTCCACGTCCTGGCCGTCGGACGAGATCCCCATGAGCCGGAACGCGGTCGCCCCGAGCCCGTCGAGCTCGAGGACGAACGTCTCCGAGGCCCACGGGGCGAGGGCGATCGGTCCCCGCGGTGGCGCCGCCGTCCGCCAGCCGGCGGCGGCGAGGCTCTCGCGGATGGCCTCGGGACTCGAGGAGTCGATCTCGCCCTCGAGGCCGCGACAGGCCGGCGTCAACGCCTCCCACGCCTCCGACGCCGCGCGGGCCGCCTCCGCGAAACGGCGGAAGACGGCCCAGCGCTCCGCCGGGAGCACGGCCGCGCCGCCGGGATCCGGAGGCGGCGACGCCTCGAGCCGCTCGAGCAGGGCTCCGAGGTGGGCGAGGTCTCCGAGGGCTTCCACGACCTCGGCCCGGTCCAGGCCGCGGAGCGTCAGCTCGTCCGCGTGGTGGACCTCCATCGCCAGGTCGCAGGCGTCCGCGGCGGCGGCCGCGGCCTCCTCCAGCGCCCGGGCCAGCGGCTCCAGCGTGGCCCGCTCCCAGGCCCCGCGATCCTCGGGACCGGCCGCCGCGAGCCCGGCTTCCGCCACCTCGCGGGTCCAGCTCGTGCTCAGGCGATCGAGCTCGTCCAGCCGCGACTGCATCGCCGGGTCCGGTACCACGCCGGCCAGCGACCAGTGGACCGCGCGGCGGGCGAGCCGGGCCTCGAAGGCGATGACGAGCTCCAGCAGGCGGCGCACCTCGGGCGCGGTGCGCGGACGCACGAGTCCGGCCACGGCCCGCACGAGGGTCTCGAGGTCGGACGCCAGCGGCGCCGGCCGGGCGCGGGTGGCGAGCAGCTCGTCGAACGCCTCCGCGAGCCGGGCGAGCCGGGACGCGTCGTCGGGGGCGGTCCGGATCCGCTCCACCAGCTCGCGGGCGGGGACCGGCGGATCGATCGCCGCGGCGCCGCCGGGCGGCACCATCGCCTCGATGACCGCCCGCGGCAGGGCGTCCGTCCAGTTGAAGCTGGTCGGATCGCCGTCGGTGTGCACGGCGGTGGCCATCCCCACGAGCCGGCCCTCGCGGTCCGTCACCGGGCCGCCCGAGGAGCCGCCACCGATCGGGGCGTCGAGGAGGTCGTACGTCGCCCCGTCGGCGAAGTCGCGCTGGTGGGCCGACACCACGCCGCGGGAGAGCGTCGGCGCCATCGGCGACGGGAAGCCGTGGACCAGCACCTCGCGGCCACGGGCGAGCATCGGAGCCGGCGGGCCGGAGGCGAGCGGCCGCGCCCCGGGCGGCGCCGCCGGCACGAGCAGCACCGCGAGGTCGAGCCGCGGGTGCACCGCCCGCAGCTCGGCCGTGAACGGCGGCCCGAGGTCCGCGAGTCCGTCCGGGGTGGCCGCGACCGGACGCAGGACGAGCTCGTCGCCCGGCCGCAGGTCGCCGAGCACGTGGGCCGCGGTCACCACGGTCCGCCGGTCGCGGAGGAAGAAGCCGCTGCCGTAGCCGGCCCCGGCCTCCACGTGCACGAGCGAGCGGTCCACCGCGCGCACGACGTCGGCCAGCGGCGGCCGAACGCCGGCGGTCGCGGCGCCGGTGGTCGCGGCGCCGACGGCGGCGAACGGGCCCGCGATCACGAGGGCAGCGGCGAGCAGCGTCGCGGCGACGGACGGGCGGAGCCCGCGCCCGGCCGGTGCGATCGCGCGGGCCGGCGAGGAGCGGGCGACGGCGGGGCGCCGGCGGGCGACCCGGGCGAGGTGCGGCGGCATGGCGGGGATCCGGCGGGGTCGGTGGCGGAGGCGAAGGCGAATGCGGCGGCGGTCGCGGCGGCGACGGTGCCGGCTCCCGGGCCGGACGACGCTCACGATACCGAGCCGCCCGCGTCCGCTCCCTCGTCCCCCACCGGGGCGTAGAACGCCACGCCGCGAACGTTCTCGTCGATCGTCATCGGCGTCAGGATCGGCGGCATCGCCCGCTGCTCGCAGTCCATCCGCTCGCACAGACGGCACGTCGTGCCCACCGGTACCGCCGCCTCGGCCCGGTCGAGCTCGATGCCGTCGGCGTAGACCAGGGCCCGGGCGTCGGCGGCGTCGCACGCGATGCCCACCGCCTGCACCGGGTCGGTCGCCCGCCAGCCGCCGCTCTCCTTGCGGATCGTCCGGGCGATGCAGAACCGCAGCGACCCGTCGGTGCGGCGCTCGAGCTGCACCCGGATCGCGCCCGGCCGCAGGAAGGCCTTGTGGACGTTCCACCGCCCGCAGCACGGACTGAAGCGGGCGATCGGCGTTCCGTCGGCGGCGAAGCGCTTGGACAGGTTGCCGGCGAGGTCGACCCGCAGCAGCGAGAACGACACCCCGGGGCGGCCCGGTCGCCGCAGAGAGGTCAGCCGGTGGCAGACCTGCTCGAAGGTGGTGCGGAAGCGGTGGCCGAGCAGCTCGATGTCGTACCGCACGTCCTCGGCCGAGGCGAGGAAGCGCTCGTACGGCATGAGGACCGCCCCCGCGAAGTAGTTGGCCATCGCCACGCGGGCGAGCCGCCGCGAGGCGTCGCTGGTGAGTCCCGGATCGTCCGCGAGCCGGTCGAGCTCGTCCGGATGCTCGAGCAGCGCGATCACGTGCGCGAGCTGGAAGTTGCGGCTGCCGCGCCGGAGCAGCTCCGAGAGCAGCAGTCGCCCGCGGTCTCGCTCGAATCGCCGCATCGCCCGTCCCATCGTGTCGACCCGCTCGATGCGCACCTCGATGCCGTGCTCGCTCGCGAGGTGCCGCATGAGCGCGCCGAAGAGGTCGCGGTCCCGCTCGATGCGATCCCGCAGCGCCTCGGCCCGCGCCTCGAGCTCCGGCACGTGGTTGCGGTGCCGGTGGATCAGCTCGGTCACCTCCTCGCTCGGCAGCAGGGCCGGGGCCTTGAGGTCGGCCCGCCCCTGCTCGTCCTCCACCCGGGCGGCGAGGTCGCGGACCGCATCGCGGGCCTCCCGCCACCGGCGGTAGAGCCCCGACACCGCGCGGGCGAGCTCGGGCGACCGCACGGCCAGCGCCTGCACGTCGTCCGGCGCCACCTCGCCCGCCTCGAGCGTGGGGTCGGAGAGCGCCTCGAGCACCTCCGCCGCGAGCCGGCTCGACTCGTCGCGGGCGAGCTCGTCGACGCTCACGCCGAGCTCGCTCGCCGCCCGCAGGAGCAGCTCCGCCCCCAGCGGCCGTCGCCCGTGCTCGATGAGATTCAGGTAGCTGGCCGAGATCCCGAGCCGCCCGGCCATCGCCGCCTGGGTGATGCCTCGGTCGAGTCGGTGCCGTCGCAGCCGGGCCGCGAGCCGGGCGTCCCGCCCGCGGGAAGGGGATCGATCGCCCATGCGAGGGGCCTCCGGGGTCATCCGCGTCCACCGACTTTACAGATGGCAAAATCGGTAAACGAGCGCTGTCAATGCATTTTCATGCATGAATTCGTTGATGAAATGCCCACCTTCCCCACGCACGGGGTAAATCTCGTCAACCGCGGATGACCTCGATGCCCCCACGCCGGGGCGGAGAGGAGCCATCGCATGAGCAGCCCGACGCACGACGGTCCCCATGGGACCCACCCCGACGCCGGCACCCTCGTCGCCGAGCCCGAGCCCCGCGGGGTTCGTCTCCGCCGTCCCGCCGCGACGCCCGAGCAGGGGGCGATCCTCTCGCCCGCCGCCCTCGCGTTCGTCGCCGACCTGCACCGCACCTTCGCCGAGGACGTCGACGCCCTGCTCCGCCGTCGCGTTCGGCGGCAGGCCGAGCTCGACGCGGGCGTGCCGCTCGGCTTCCTGCCCGGCACCGCGTCGGTGCGGGAGTCGGACTGGCGGGTGGCCCCGATCCCGGAGCACCTGCTCGACCGCCGGGTCGAGATCACCGGGCCCGTCGACCGCAAGATGGTGATCAACGCCTTGAACTCCGGGGCGAAGGTCTTCATGGCCGACTTCGAGGACTCGACGAGCCCCACGTGGACCAATGTCCTCGACGGGCAGGTCAACCTTCGCGACGCCGTCCGGCGCGCGATCGACTTCACCGCCGACACCGGCAAGCGCTACGAGCTCGCGGACGAGCCCGCGGTCCTCACCGTCCGGCCCCGCGGCTGGCATCTGCTCGAGACGCACCTCGAGGTGGACGGTCGCCCGGTGCCCGCGTCCCTCGTGGACGCCGGCCTGTTCCTCTTCCACAACGCGGCCGAGATGATCGATCGTGGCACCGGCCCGTCGCTGTACCTGCCCAAGCTCGAGAGCCACCTCGAGGCCCGTCTCTGGAACCGCGTGCTGGAGCACGCCCAGGAGCGCCTCGGACTCCCGGTGGGCACGGTCAAGGTGACGGTGCTGATCGAGACGCTGCCCGCCGTCTTCGAGATGGACGAGATCCTCTTCGAGCTCCGCGACCACGTCGTCGGCCTGAACTGCGGCCGCTGGGACTACATCTTCTCGTTCCTCAAGTGCCACCGCGCCCGGCCCGATCGCCTGCTTCCCGACCGGGCCGCCGTCACCATGGAGCAGCCCTTCATGCGGGCCTACACGCAGCTGCTCGTGCGGACGTGCCACCGACGCGGCGCCTTCGCGATGGGCGGCATGGCGGCCCAGATCCCGATCAAGGACGATCCCGCCGCCAACGACGCGGCGATCGGGAAGGTCCGCGCCGACAAGGCCCGCGAGGCGCGCGACGGCCACGACGGAACGTGGGTCGCACACCCGGCCCTCGTCCCGGTCGCGATGGAGATCTTCGACGCCCACCTCGCGGGGCGGCGGAACCAGCTCGACGTGGCCCGCGACGACGTGCAGGTGGCGGCATCGGACCTCCTCGACCCGCCCGCAGGCCCCCGCACGCTCGAGTCGCTGCGGGGCTGCCTGCGGGTGGCGATCCTCTACGTCGAGTCCTGGATCCGCGGCCGCGGCTGCGTGCCCATCGACCACCTCATGGAGGACGCGGCCACCGCCGAGATCGCCCGCAGCCAGGTCTGGCAGTGGACGCGGTGGCGGGCCGAGCTCGACGACGGCACGAGCGTGACGCCGGCCGTGGTGCAGGCCGAGCTCGCCCGGGCGATGGACACCATCGCCGCCGAGCGCGGTCCGCGCCTGACCCGGAGCGGCCGGTTCGACGAGGCCCGCACGCTCGTGGAGCGGCTGATCCTCGACGAGACGCTCGTCCCGTTCCTCACCCATCCCGCGGGCGACCTGCTCGAGGACTGAGCCCGACCGACCGGGGCGCGGCGACCGCGCCCGGCGACGGCCGGGCCCGCGGTGCGCCGCGTCCGAACCGCGCGCCCCGGCCCGCCGGCCGGCGCCGCCCGACCCCGACACGCCGCCGAGGGCGGCAGGAAGGACCGAGACCATGATCCATCAGCAGAACGAGGACCTCGTCATCGAGACCGGCCCGCAGCTTCGCGGCGCCACCGAGCCGGCCGCGCCCGGCGGCTGGCCCGCCGCCCCCGAGGGCCGGTGGGACGGCATCGAGCGGCCCTACGCCCCCGCCGACGTGCGCCGTCTCCGGGGCTCCGTGGGCATCGAGCACACCCTCGCCCGGCGCGGGGCCGAGCGGCTCTGGAGCCTGCTCCGCTCCGAGCCGTACGTGAACGCCCTCGGCGCCCTCACCGGCAACCAGGCGGTCCAGCAGGTGCGGGCCGGCCTGAAGGCGATCTACCTCTCCGGCTGGCAGGTCGCGGCCGACGCGAACCACGCCGGCACCATGTACCCGGACCAGAGCCTCTACCCGGCCGACTCGGTCCCGGGCGTGGTCCGCCGCATCAACAACGCCCTGCTCCGGGCCGATCAGGTCGAGCACGCCGAGGGCGGGGCGCAGCGGGAGTGGCTCGCCCCGATCGTGGCCGACGCCGAGGCCGGCTTCGGCGGCCCGCTGAACGCCCACGAGCTCATGAAGGCGATGATCGAGGCCGGCGCCGCGGGCGTGCACTTCGAGGACCAGCTCGCCTCGGCCAAGAAGTGCGGCCACCTCGGCGGCAAGGTGCTCGTGCCCACGAGCCAGTTCGTCCGCACCCTCGTCGCCGCCCGGCTCGCCGCCGACGTGTGCGACGTGCCCACGGTGCTCGTGGCCCGCACCGACGCCGACAGCGCCCAGCTCATCACGAGCGACGTGGACGAGCGCGACCGTCCCTTCATCACCAGCCCCGAGCGCACCGCCGAGGGATTCTTCCGGATCTCGGGCGGCCTCGACTGCGCGATCGCTCGCGGCCTGGCGTACGCCCCGTACGCGGACCTGCTGTGGTGCGAGACGAGCACGCCGGACCTCGACGAGGCCCGCCGCTTCGCGGAGGCGATCCACGCCGAGTTCCCGGGCAAGATGCTCGCGTACAACTGCTCGCCGAGCTTCAACTGGCGGGCGAAGCTCGACGAGGACACGATCGCCCGCTTCCAGCGCGAGCTCGGGGCGATGGGCTACCGCTTCCAGTTCGTCACCCTCGCCGGCTTCCACGCCCTGAACCTGTCGATGTTCGAGCTCGCCCGCGGCTACCGCGAGACGGGCATGGCCGCGTACTCGGAGCTCCAGCAGGCCGAGTTCGCCGCCGCCCACGCCGGCTACTCCGCGATCCGCCACCAGCGGGAGGTGGGCACCGGCTACTTCGACGAGATCACGAAGCTCGTCTCCGGCGGCACGTCCGAGACGGTGGCCCTCGCCGGCTCGACCGAGGAGAGCCAGTTCTGAGCCGAGCCGTGGCGGGCCCGCCCGGCCCCGCACCGGTCCCCGCCCCGGTCCGGAGGGGACGCGGGGCGACGCCGGCGACGACCGGGACCGGGGGGGGCCGCGCTTCCCGAGGATCCGAGGGACTCGAGTGATCCGGGAGGTCCGGGAGCGAGGCCCGTCGCGCAATCGCGGCGGGTCTCGCTCGCCTCCGGCCGCGGCGGGCGGCGTCCGCCCAGCCACCCCCCGCCCGCGGCCGATGACGTTCTCGCCTCGGCCCCGAACCCGGGCCGGCGGCCCCGCGTATCTCCGGCACTTCTCCCTTCCTTTCCTTCTCCGGCCCCCGGGCTCCTTCCGGGGCCCGCCCGGACCCGCCGGGCCCGGACGCACGCGGCGATCCCCATCGCCGCCCGTCCGGGCCCGGCGGTTCGTCGTGGCCGGGGCCGCCCGGCCGGCGCGCCGCGCCCAGGCGTCCAGATGCGTCGCCTTTGTCCCGGTC
>CAYLNM010000091.1:0-17829 GCA_964385045.1 uncultured Isosphaeraceae bacterium | reverse complement strand
GAGACACGGGCGGGACGGGTGGGACCGAGGCGGACGCGGGGGGCGATCGGCCGAGGCGGGGCACCGACGGCCTCGCGTGGCCGTCCTCAGCGACCGGACGCCTCCCCGTCGTCGGCTCTTCCCGCCGGCTCGCCGTGACGGACGTCGGCGCGAGCCTCGGCGGCCGGTGATCGCGGGTTCTCGGACCGGGCGGCCGTCTCGACGGACGCCGGCTCCTCGGACTCCGAGGACTCGGGCGGCGGCACGGGAACCCAGCCTCGGGACGGCGCGCCGCCGGCCCGACGCCGAACGGTCAACGGCCGCGTGAATTGCCCGCTCCACCAGCGGCGGGCGCCGGGCACCCGCAGGGCGAGGTCCTCGCGGCCGCGGATGACGAGCTCCCAGACGTCCTCGGGGGTGGTGGGTGGAGCGAGCACCGAGTCGTCGACGAACGGGACGTCCCAGGCGGGCGGGGTGGTCTGCGGCACCCCGCCGAGCCACCACAGCTCGAGGGTGCGGCCGAGCCGGCCGTTGCGGCGGACCTCGACCTCGATGCCGATCGCCACCCCCTCGAAGTCGATCGGCTCCGGTCCGGCGGTGTCGCCCGGAACCGCGGGCCACCGGCCGCCGGGGCCGAGCCTCGGGATGGCGGTTCGCGAGCGGTTCACGGTGATCCGGAGCGGGAGCGACCCATACTCCCACTGGATCGCCCCGCGGTCGAAGACGTCGGCGATGCGCTCTGCCATGCCGGGAACGTCGACCGGCTCGAGGCGGCCGGCCGTGCGGCGCTCGGGCGGCTCGTCGCGGGCGGCGGGGGGCCAGGCCCCGGGCGGCCAGCCGCCGATGGGGGCGATTCCGTCGGAGCCGGCGCCGGAGTCGCCGTCCGGGCTCATGCCCGCGACACCGTCGCCGGGCGAGGTGCGGTCGGTCTCCTCCGACGCGTCGCGCCCGGGCGGCGGGGCTTCGCGATCGCGGGCGTCGCGGGCAGCGGCGTTCGCGACCGCGTCCGCCTCCGCGGCGGGGAGATCACCGGTTCCGGTCACCCCGTTCGGAGGCCCCTCGGGGGGCACGGTCTCGAAGCGGGCGGTCGCCTCGACGCCCGCCCCGTCGGTCCACGCGCCGCCCCTCGCGAGGGCGCGGGCCATCTCGAAGCGGATCGGCACCGCGTGCCGTCCCGGCGGCATCGCGGCGAGGTCGATCGTGAAGCTGCGGCGCTGGATCGGCGGCCCGAAGCGGGCGAACGCGGCGACCGGTCCGGCCTCCGGGTGCGCGACGAGGCGCATCGGGAGCGGCACGTCCCACGGTTCCCGCACCACGACGCCCACCGGCACCGGCCGGTCGGCCGGCCAGCGATCCGGGGGCTCGAGCTCGATCTCGGGGGGATACTGCGCCGCGAGGCGGAGGACGGTCTCGGTGGCCTCGGCCGCCGTCGCGGCGTCCTCGCCGGCGGTCAGCCGCCCCCATGCCTCCATCACCCAGCGGCCGTGGCGGCCGATCCATGCGTCGGTGCCGACGGCCGCGCCGCGCGACCCGTCGGCCGCCCCCGCGAGCAGGCGCTGCCACGTCGCGTCGCTCAGTCGGTCGGTCCGCGCCCGGCGCCGCAGCTCCGCGTCCGCCTCCCGGACGCCGGGCGTCCCGTGGTCGAGCATCGCGACCAGTGCCGGCGTCGGGAGGTACTGCCCCCAGCCGCCGACGATCACGTGGTCGAGTCCGCGGGCCCCGAGGATCGCGCAGCCCAGCACCGAGAGGAGGCCGACGAGCGGACGCCGCCGGCGACGGTGCAGGGCCTCCTCGGACGATGCCACGTGGCCGCACTCCGAGCACCGCCGTCCCTGGGTGTAGGTCATGTCGAACCAGCACCGCGGGCACCGCCGTCGCCTTCGTCCGCGATCCGACGCGAGGGCCCACCACGCCGTGGCCGCGAAGCCGCAGAACCCCAGGAGCGACAGGCCGAGGATCAGCCAGTCGGCGGCGGAGGCGGTGGGCATGGGCAGACTCCGGGCACGTTCGGCGAGCGGGAGTGCGAGGTCGTCGGCGAGGTCGCGGTGGACCCGCGGCATGGCCCGAGGGGCGGACCGGCCGTCGGATCCGCCGCCCGGGGGCGGCACGAGCCGGCGCCGGCTTCCGCGTGCCGGCGGCGTCGGGGGGGGCAGGGAGCGCGGGGAGGGCGGGGAGGGCGTCCGGAAGCCTTCCCCCGGGACGTCCCAGGGTGGCCGGCACGGTTCATGCTACGGACGAAGGACGGTTCGGATCAGCCTCCGTCGGCGGATCGGTGGAGGCGGGGCGAGGCGGGGAGCGATCGGGCGGGGGCGATGCCGGGCCGTCCGCGCGGTCGCAGAGGCGGCGCGAGGGCGACGCCGGAGCGGGCGATGCGGGCCGGGACGTGACGGGGGCGGCCGCCGCCGCGGTGATCGACGACGACGCCGCGGACCGGCGGGGCGGCAGCCGGGCGTCGGCTCGGTCGGCGACGAGGCGTCCGATCGCCAGCGATGCGGTCGCGGCGGGGGAGGGTGCGTTGAGGACGTGCACGCCGGCCGCGGTCTCCTCGATCACGAAGTCGTCGACCAGACGGCCGTCGACCGACACGGCCTGGGCCCGCACGCCCGCCGGGGCCGGTCGCAGGTCGCCCTCGCGAAGCTCCGGCACCAGCCGCCGCAGGTCGCGGGCGAGCCGCGGTCGGGACAGGCTCCGCCGTAGCTCGTCGATCCCGGTCCGCCAGTGCCGGCGAAGCAGTCGGTGGAAGCCGGGAAAGGCGGCCATGGCGCCGAGGTCGCGGAGCGAGACGTCGCGGTGTCGGTAGCCCTCGCGGGCGAGGGCGAGGACCGCGTTGGGGCCGCACTCGACGCCGCCGCGGACCATCCGCGTGAGGTGCACGCCGAGGAACGGCAGGGCGGGATCGGGCATCGGATAGATCAGGTGCCGGCACAGGTGCTCCGCCTCCGGTCGCAGCACGTGGTACTCGCCGCGGAAGGGCACGATGCGCACGCGGGGACGAGCGCCGGCGAGGCGGGCGACTCGGTCGGCCTGCAGTCCGCCGCAGGTCACCACGATCCGCGCCTCCCACGTGCGGCCGTCCCGCGTGCGAATCCGCTGTCCACCGCTCGCGCCGGCGATGGACGTCACCGCGGCCCCGGTGATCACGGCGTGACCGCGCTCTCGGAGCGAGGCGGCGAGCCGGGCGCAGACCGCGGCGTAGTCGACGATGCCGGTGTCCTGGACCTCGATCGCTGCGCGGCCCGCGACGTGGGGCTCGCGGGCCCGCAGCTCGTCGCGTCCGATCGGCCGGCAGGCGACGCCGTTGGCGCGTCCCCGCTCGAGCAGCGACGGCAGTCGGGCCGCCTCCTCCTCGTCGACCGCCACGATCACCTTCCCGCAGCGGTCGTAGGGCAGGTCGTGGCGGGCGGCGAGCTCGGCGAGGGCGAGGCGGCCGGCCCGGCACAGCGTCGCCTTGAGCGATCCCGGCCGGTAGTAGATCCCGGAGTGCACGACGCCGGAGTTGCGTCCGGTCTGGTGCGCGGCGAGGCGCGACTCCTTCTCGAGCACCGCGAGCCGGAGGTCCGGGCGCGCCTCCGCCAGCCGCCAGGCGACGGCGAGCCCGACGATGCCGCCTCCGACCACGACGACGTCGCGGGCCGAGGCGTCGGCACCATCGCCGGCGGGTGGGGATGGCTCGCTGAAGGCGTCCATGACTCCAGCGTACGGGCAGTCCGAGACGCCGATGCCGCGAGCCGTCGTGAGCCGCGGCGACACGCGGCGGCGCCGCGGCGGCGCTCCGATCGCGGCCCGTGGGCGATGCCCGCCGAAGGTGCGGCTCGGGCCGCCGCACGCCGGTTCGCCGGCCATGCCCTCACGCCGTGGGATCGCGGCATCGCGGGACCGCGGCATCGCCGCACCACACCGTCACGGAGGGCATGCCCGCCCGTGCCGCGACTCGTCGCTCGCGCCTCGCCGCCGTGCCGCTCGCGGGCCCGCCGCGTGCTCGCGAGTGACGCCGGCGCACTGCGGTGCCGCCGGGGGCGGGCCCGCTCGTGGCGCGACTCGTCGCTCGCGCCCCGCCGCCGTGCCGCTCGGAGCGACGTCCCGCCGGCGCGGAGACGACCGGGGCTCCGGACGGATGGGCGGCGGGCGGGCGAGCCCGATCGCCGGTGCCCGCGGGAGCCGGCTGCCGGCTGCCGGCTACCGAATCACGGATGCCGGGTGACGGGTGCCGGGTGCCGGGTGCCGGATGCCGCACGGCGTGAGGCGAGCCGCGGGCCGGCGGTCCCCATCCCCTACGATGCCCGCCCTCCCGCATCGTCCTGCCGCCCGGAGCCACCCGTGCACGATCCCCGATTCGACCGCCTCGCCGACGTGCTCGTCGGCCACTCCACCGGCGTGCAGCCGGGCGAGCACCTGCTGGTGGAGGGGTTCGACATCCCCGAGGAGATGGTGGTCGCGGTGGCCCGGGCGGTCCGGCGGGTCGGGGGGCACCCGCACGTGGCACTGCGGAGCACGCGGGTGGTTCGGGCCCTCGTCGAGGACGCCGACGATGCGCAGCTCGAGACCTGGGCCGAGGTCGACCGCCACCGCATCGAGCGGATGGACTGCTACGTCGGGATCCGCGGGGCCCACAACGCAAGCGAGCTGGCCGGCGTGGCCGAGGATCGCATGCAGGCCTGGGGCCGCCTGTACCAGCGACCGGTGCACTTCCAGCAGCGGGTGAATCACACCCGCTGGTGCGTGCTGCGCTGGCCGTCCCCGTCGATGGCCCAGCTCGCCGGGACCTCGACCGAGGCGTTCGAGCAGTTCTACTTCGACGTGTGCACGATGGACTACGCGCGGATGGCGCAGGCGGTGGAGCCGCTGGTCGAGGCCATGACGCGGGCCCGCGACGTGCACGTCGAAGGTCCGGGCGACACCGACCTGCGGTTCTCGATCGAGGGCATGTCGGTGAGGCCATGCACCGGCTCCCGCAACATCCCCGACGGCGAGTGCTTCACCGCTCCGGTGCGGGACTCGGTGGAGGGAACGATCCACTACAACACGCCGACGATCTACCGCGGCGAGAGCTTCGAGAACGTGCGACTGCGCTTCGAGCGCGGGCGCGTCGTCGAGGCGTCCTGCGACGGCGACGACGCGGCGTTGAACGGAATCCTCGACACCGACGAGGGAGCACGCTTCGTCGGGGAGTTCGCGATCGGCTTCAATCCGTGGATCGAGCGGCCGATGAAGGACATCCTCTTCGACGAGAAGATCGCCGGGTCGCTGCACTTCACGCCCGGGCAGGCCTACGAGGACTGCGACAACGGCAACCGCAGCGAGATCCACTGGGACCTGGTGCTGGTCCAGCGACCCGAGTTCGGCGGCGGCCGCATCCGCTTCGACGGCGAGGTGATCCGCGAGGACGGCCTGTTCCTCCCCGAGACGCTCCGCGACCTGAATCCCGACGCGCTCAAGGGCTGATCGCCGCTCACGGCGGCCCCGAAGCCGGCCGGGAGATCGGCGAGGCTCCGGCGGCGGCGGTGGCGACGCAGTCAGGGCGGGAGCGACGACGGCGAGGGGCGTGCCGCGCGCGAGCTCTCTGCGGCGACCGAGGTTCCCGTACCTCCCGCAGTCAGGTTCAGTCCGCATTCGGGACACCGGCGGTCGGCGGCGTCAACGGACGTGCCGCCGGCACGAACGTCGCCGTGCGCGGCATGAGCATCGACACGGGCGACATCGTCGGCGACGGCTGCGGCCTTGGCGGCCGCGGGGTCGACGGCGACGGGCGTGGCGTCGAGGCCGGCGCCGTGATCTCGTCGACCATCGGCGCGTGGCGTCGTGGCGTGCGGATCCGGCCGCGGATACCCGCAGCGCGGGCAGTGCCGCTCGTCACGCGGGCCGAGTCGACGGGCGATCCCGAGGTCGGCGCCGATCACCAGGGCGACCGCGACCACCGATTCGAGCACCGAGGCGACGAGGTTCGGGCCGACCATGCGGGCTGACGTTCGAGCGGCACCCGTGGCGAGATCGGTGGTGTCCCGGACCTCGAGCCACGCATGCCGGCCGAGCAGCAGTCGGGAGGGACCGGGTCGTTGGGGCCGGCCCCACGTCCAGCCGAGCGCGGCGAGCAGCACGATGGCGAGTGCGATCCGCACGCGGCGGCGCCGGCGGTCGGCGGGAAGCCGTCGCAGGATCCGCCACGTCACGCCCAGACCTCCGAGAAGGACCAGCGCGATCCCGAACGGACCGGTGAGCACGTGCAGGGGATCGGTGGTGGCCATGGTTGGTGCCGGCGAGGCGGGGTCGGTCGCCCGGCACGGATCCGGAGGCCGGCATCGCGCCGAGCGACGGCCGTCGAGCGGGGGACCGGAACGGGTCGCGTACCGAGACTTCTCCACCGTACCATTCGCCCATGCCGTACCGAGCCGATCCCGACGAGGGTCCCACCGACGCCGATCTTGCCCGCTTTGCGGACGCGAGCGGCTACTGTCCCGAGTGCGGACGCGAGGTCCGCGACGACGCGGACCTCTGTCCCGGCTGCGGCGGGTGGATCACCGGCGAGGTGAGGACCGAGCCCCCGATCACGCGGGCGATGCGGGGGCGGTGGCGCGTGATCGTGGTGGTCGCCGTCCTGATCGGCTTCTCCGCCGTGCTGCTGGGCATCCGGCTGATCTGACGCCGCAGTTCACGCGGCCATGGCCGCCGCCGCGCCGTCGACCACCGACGGCGAGGGTGCCACGCCCCTCGCGAACGCGTCGCCGGGGCGCGGGCGCATTGTCGGTGGAGTCGGCGGGACCGCTCAGTATCGGCGCAGGACGCCGATGATCACGCCCTGAATGCGAACGTCCTCGACGACGATCGGCTCGTAGGCGTCGTTCGCCGGCTGCAGTCGAATCCGCCCGTCCGGCTCGCGGAAGAGCGTCTTCAGCGTGGTCTCGCCGTTCTCGAGCAGCGCAACGACCCGCTCGCCGTCCCGCGCCGTGTCGCGCCGCTCGACGATCACGTAGTCGCCGTCGAGGATGCCCTCGTCCTGCATCGACGGGCCGTCGACCCGCAGGGCGAAGGTGCCGGAGCGCTCGCCTCCGATCCGCGATCCGAAGAGCTGGGTGAGGTCCAGCTTGTCGTCGACCGAGTACTTCTCGATCGGATACCCGGCAGCGATCTTGCCCACCAACGGGAAGGACAGCGGCTGCTCCTCGTCCGGCACCACGACATCGTCGGCGATCGCCAGCGACCGCGCCTTGTTGGGCTCACGCGTGAGCGCGCCCTTGCGGACCAGAGCCTCGACGTGCTCGAACACCGTCACCTTGCTGATGCCGAGGGCGTCCGCCAGCTCCTGCATCGTCGGCGAGTAGCCGCGCGTGACGCGACTCTGGCGGATGAGCTGCAGGATCTTGAGCTGCTTGGGCGTGACGTTCATGGACATGACGAGACTCCTTCCGGGCGGGCCGCTCGCAGGCCTGGTCGAACGACGGCGGGACGGGTCGCGCCGACGGACGGATCCCGCCCGGGACCGGTCGTCGGCGATGGGTGGACGATGCGTCGGCGGCGGCGCTCGCCGGACGCACGCTCGCGCGCCCGTCGAGCTCGTCACAGAGCTCCAGCAGATCGGCGGCAATTCGCCGAAGGCGATCGGCAGGCTCGAGCGGCTCCGCTGCGAAGCGGTCATCGGAGCTCGATGCCGGGCTTGGCACGCACCCGGTCGCGGACCCGTCGCACCACGCTCGACCCCCCGTCGGCGATCGGCGGGCGCGAAGTCGAACGCGAAGTACGCCGAGGGTTCGTTCGAGCAGCGTCGGCTCGTGGCGTGCAGTCGGTCGCCCGCCGCCGGCCGGCACCAGCAGGAGGTCCCGGCCGGCGGCGAAGGCATCGATTCCGTACTCGCGGGACGGACCGAGTCGCAGCAGCGGCGGGTGAATGGGCTTCCAGTCGGACATCGACGTGCTTCCCGGGGGCGATCCGTTCGGGTCGCCTGTTCGGAGAATATTACCCGAACGGTCGGTGGGTGCAAGCCCCCAGTCGGGATTTTTCGCCCCCGACCATCCGAGGCCGTCCGGTCGGTCCGGAGGGCGGGCCGGAGGGCGGGCCGGTCGGCGTCCCGGTACCGTCCATCGCGTGAGCGGTGCGGACGCCCATCCCGGAGCCCCGGCCGGCGGTCCGGCCGAGACCGCCGAGGGCCGGCCCGATCGGGTCGACCCACGGGCTCCCGCGGCGTGGATGCTCGACGCGTCGATCGACTTCCTCAATCACGGCTCCTTCGGCGCCAGGCCGCGCGACGTCGTCGCGGCGCAGCGGACGCTTCGGGAGGCGTTCGAGGCCCGTCCCGTCGACTGGATCGATCGTCGGCGGGGGAGCCTGCTCGCCGAGGCTCGTTCCCGCGTCGGCCGATTCCTGGGCATGCAGCCCGACCGGTTCGGGTTCGTCACGAACGCGTCGGCCGCCGTGTGCTCGGTCCTGCGATCCCTGCCGTTCGAGCCCGGCGACGAGATCGTGACCACCGATCATGCCTACGGGGCGGTGATGCGGACGATCGAGTTCGTCGCGCGGCGCAGCGGCGCGGTACCGGTCGTCGCGACGATCCCGGTCCCCGTCCGGGAGCCCGCCGACGTCGTCGGGGCGGTGGTCGCGCGTCTCGGCCCCCGCACGCGGCTGCTGGTGATCGACCACGTGACCAGTCCCACCGCGACGATCTTCCCCGCGGCGGAGCTGGCCCGGATCGCCCGCGAGCGCGGGGTGCGATGCCTCGTCGACGGGGCCCACGCACCGGGGATGCTGCCGCTCGACGTCGCCGCGATCGGGGCGGACTGGTACGCCGGCAACCTGCACAAGTGGTGCTGCGCGCCCGTCGGCGCCGCGTTCCTGCACGCGGCGCCCGAGACGCCGGCGGTGCACCCGCCGGTGATCAGTCACTTCCACGGGGAGGCGCTGGTCGAGGAGTTCGCCTGGCAGGGCACCCGCGACCTGACGCCGTGGCTCACGGCGCCGCGTGCGATCGAGTGGCTGGCGGCGGCCGGCGGCCGTGACGGATGGGCCGCGGTCCGCGCGGCCAACGACGGGCTCGCCGCCGAGGCCGCCGGCCTGCTCGCGGACGCGTGGGGCACCGGGACCAGCGCGCCCGCGTCGATGCGGGGATCGATGGCGACGGTCGAGATCCCGGCGTCGCTCGCCGCGCTCGAGCACGAGCCGGAGGCGGTCCGCGATCGGCTCGCGTCGGAGCACGGGATCGAGGTCCCGGTCCTCGACGTCGGCGGGCGGCGCTGGGTCCGGATCAGCGCACAGCTCTACAACCGGCGGGCCCAGTACGAGCGACTGGCCTCGGTCGTCGCCCGAGGGCTCTGATCCGGGTCCTCAGGGACGGGGCGGGCCCGCCGGCGTGATCTCGGCGATCCACTCGCGCCAGCGCGCCGCGTCGTAGCCGTGGTCGGGCGCATCGGGTCCGGCCAGCCGCCGGGCGAGGACGAGCACTGCGCGGTGCACCGCCGGCCGCGGCTCCAGCCACCGGCGCACGCGAACCGGCCGGCCGCCCGCCGAGAGCACCGTGCCGGACCGGGTGAGCAGCGGGACGGGCAGGACCCCGCCGCCGGCGTCGAAGGTGCGGGCGAGGCCGTAGCCGGAGAAGCCGATGCCGGCGGACGGCCGCATCCGGCGCCCGCGGACGACGGCGAGCCGATCCACCAGCGCGGGCAGGAGCTCGATCGCGCCGAGCCAGGCGGCGAGCTCCGCCGCCCGGTCCAGCTCGGCCGCGGTGCCGCCGCGCAGGGCTGCCCGCGCGACGTCGACGACGACCGGCGCGGGGGGGTGCTCGAGGCGCATCGCCGCGGCGCCGCGGAGGCGGGGATCGTCGTCCGCGATCGCGAGCCACGCGAGGACGAGCTGTCCCGGACGTCCGGAGTCCGCGAGGTGTTCGAGGAGGACGCCGCGGACGTCGTCGGCCTCGTCGGAGAGGGCCGCGGCGGTGGCGAGCAGCGGCTCGGCGCCGGAGATGCGGCGGATCGCGTCGTATCCCGCCTCGCGGACCCTTCGATCGCGGACTCCCCCGAAGTGCGTGCGGCGCAGGATGCGGGCGTCGATCTCGGCGCTGCGCTCGTCCGGCGGAGTCCCGGTCGCGGTGTCTCGCGCGACTGCGACTGCGGCCGCGGCCACGGTCGCGGCGGCGTCGCCGGCGTGCGTCGCCGCGTCGACGACCGGCGCCGCGAGCACCAGGAGCAGCGCGATCCGGCGTCGTGGGCCGGTTCGACGCGGGCGGCAGGGGCCTCGGTTCGTGATTCGAGCGTGCATGGGCGGTGACCGACAAGAGAAAGGGCGTGCCGTCGTCGCGGATCGGCTCGGAGCGGGTACGGTCGGACCGACCCGCCGTCACGGGGGCGGCGGGCATGCATTCGACGCGCGGACGATCCGGGAGGGTCGTCCGCCGGGGGAGACGATCAGATGAAGGATACGACGACGACGTCGCGTTGCGACGCCGTGACCGGTGACCGACCGTGGATCGCGGGCCGGCTGGCGCCGGCGGTCGCCGCTGCGATCGGTGCCATCGCGGCCCGTGACGCGGCGTGCGCGGGGACGTGCGAGCCGCTGCGCGTGCCGGAGGCGATTCGCATTCAGGGAGCTCCGGCCCCGGGCACGCTCCGGACGTTCCAGAACTTCGACCGACCCTTCGCGTCGACCTACGGCGGTCCGGGCGGCTGGTGGGCGTTCACGGGGGACCTCGACGGCGATCCGGCCACCGACGACGTGCTCTACGCCGGGGACCGGCTCGTCCTGCGGGAGGGGGACGTGCTGCCCGACTCGGGCCTGACGATCGACGCCATCCCGACGTTCGACGGCGGCCGCCCGATGAATGCCGCCGGTCAGGTGGCCGCCGTCGTGCGGCTCGCGGACGTGGCGGCCGGCACCGACGAGGCCGTGGTCCGGGAGACCGAGCTCGTCGCCCGGGCGGGCGATCCCGTGCCCGACGGCGAAGGGGACGTGTACGAGTCCTTCTCCTTCGTCGGCCTGCTCGACGACGGCCGGGTCGGGTTCCTCGCCATCACCGACGGGCCCGCCACTCGGGACAGCGTGGTCGTGCTCGACGGCGCCGTGATCCTGCGGGAAGGCGATCCGGTGCCGTGGGATCCGGTGCTGTCGTGGGACGGGCGCTTCGACGAGCTGAGCTGGACGGGACCGGGGGACCTCGTCTTCGAGGGCAACACGTCCGCCCCCTCGGATCGCGACCGAATGCTGGTCGTCCGGCTGACCGACGGCGACTTCGCGATCCTCGCCCGCGAGGGTGACGCCTACGCGACGGAGAAGGGGCCCGCGACGCTCGAGCTGTTCGAGCAGGCGACGATCTCCGAGTCGGGGCACTGGGCGGCCCGGGTGCTGCTCCGCGACGTGCCCCCGACGCTCGACGAGGCCGTGCTCGCCTCCGACGGGATCGTGATGCGCGAGGGCGACCCGATCGCGTCGGTCCCGGGAGGCTTCGTCGGGCGTCCCTTCGCGATCGCGGTGGACGAGGTCGGCCGGGTCGCCGCGGCGGTGGACGTCGCCGGCTCCCCGCCGCCGGGCGTGACGCAGGCCCTGCTGGTCGATGGGTGTGCCGTGACGACGACGGCGATGGGGGCCACCGGGCTTCCGCCGGACACCTGGCTCGCGTGGATGGGCTTCGAGGATCTCGCGGCCCGCGACGACGGAACATTCGTCTTCACCGCCGGCTACGGCGGCTCGACGGCCGGTGACGGGCTGTTCGCGGTGCCCGGCGGCGCCGGCTGTCCTGCCGATCTGGACGGCGACGGCGCGGTGGCGGCGGTCGACGTGCTGCTCCTCCTCGGGGCATGGGGCTCCTGCCCGGGCTTCGTGTGCAGTCCGGACCTGGATCTCGACGGCAGCGTGGGGATGTCCGACCTGCTCGCGGTCCTGCAGGCCTTCGGTCCGTGCGACGGATGAGTCGTACGGCACCACCGAGGCGGTGGTCGGTCGCCGCGGCGGCCCGGACGAGGATCCGGGTCGCCGCGGCGACGGCGTGGGATCCGGGCGGATGGCCCTGCCCGCCCGGTCGCGGCTCAGCGGGCCTCGCGGTAGAGGTCGAGGTAGAAGTCGAGCGTGCGGCGGCCGGCCACGTCCCGTTCCGCGGCGTGGGTGAAGCCGAACTTCTGGAACATGGCGATTGCGGGGGCGCGCTCCACGCGAACGTCGAGCACGACCTTCAGGTAGCCGCGGTCCCGACAGAAGTCGATCGCCGTCTCGAGCAGGCGGCTGCCGACGCCGCGTCGCCGGTACTCCGGGCGGACGCGCAGTCGGCGCACGTCGGCCGAGTCGTCGCTCGTGCGCTGGACGCCGATCATGCCGATGACCGCTCCGTCGAGCATGGCGACCCAGAACCCGCTGCCACCATCCTCGTCGAGGTATGCGTCGGCCAGATGGGCGATGTCGGCGCCGGTGTCGTTGTCCCGCAGATGTCCGTCCTCGCCGCCGGCGAGGTACAGCGCCTCGACCTGGGGGCGGTCGGCCGAGGTGGCGAGCCTGATCTCGACGGTGGCGGGATCGAAGCGGCCGGGGGCATCGGACGGTGCCGGCTGGGAAGAGGACATGCGGGGCGGCTCCCACGGGCGTGCCGACCGGCGACGGGGGCCGGCGGAGGGCGATCCGTCGCCCGAGGTGCGGTCGTCGCGGTCGGGGCTGCCGGCGGCGACCGGCGGCCGGGGCCTTCCCCGGCTCAGCCGCGGAGATCGCGGCCGACGTCGATCCACGAGACCCTCAGGTCGGCACCCTCGATCAGGCAGCAAGTATATCGAGGGGCTCGGAAGAGGGCCCCCGGATTCACCACGCGGGTGTCCTGTCGCCGCTCGTCGGCGATCCGGTGGCTGTGGCCGACCAGGAGCAGCTCGTCCCGCCCGATCGCGGCCGCCACCGTCCTCGGCAGGTGGCCGTGGGTGAAGGCCACCCGACGCCCGGCCAGGCGAAGCGTCCCGAGGGGATGCGCCACGTGCAGGCCGAGTCGTTCCGCGTGGTCCGCCAGCGCCCGCTCGTCATCGCAGTTGCCGAAGACCACGTGGGCCGGCGGGTCTCCCACCAGCTCCTCCAGCACCGCCTCCGCGCCGACGTCGCCCAGATGCACCAGCGCGTCGATCCCCAGGCCTCGGAGGGCGGCCACCGCCCGGCGACAGGCGTCGAGTCGTCCGTGCGTATCGGACACGACGCCGAGTCTCGCGATCATGGGACCAACCGGCCTGCGGGCGCCCGGCGCAGGTCCGTGGCGGCGCGACGCTGGATCACGACCGCTTCTTCGTGGCCTGCTCGGAGAACACGGGCACGCCCTCGGCCTGCAGGCGGGAGTGCTGGAGGATGTAGCCGCCGACGGCGGCGAGCAACGTGATGGTCGGAAGCAGCAGCGGCGTCGTCTGGAGGCTGTCGCGCACCGGCTGCCTCCACTCCTCGACGTGCATGAGCAGGGCGACGCCTCCGAACACGAGCAGTCCTGCGCCGCCGATCGACGTGAACAGCACGATCACGAAGCGGAACAGCAGCAACGAGAGCATGGCCAGGGCGACGAAGCCCACCGCCGCCCCGACCCATTCGTCTCCCGGCTGGAAGTAGGGGCCGGTGCCCTCGAGACCACGGAACATGTTGGCACCGACGAACGCACCGGTGGCCCCGGCGAGCAGCGAGACCGTCACCTTGAGCAGCGGCGTGGCCACCACCGCGAACAGCAGGCCGACCGCGATGCCGAAGAGCATCGGGCGTCCCATGTCCGAGGCGATCTCGCGGCCGAGTCCGATGCCGACGAGGAACGCGATGAAGGCGACGATCGGTCGGTGCCACTGGTAGCCGTTGAGGATGCACAGCAGTCCCAGGATCGCCATGACCGCCGGCCAGAGGAACCCGAGGGTGAGCAGGTACTCCAGCACCGGCTCGGGCTCATGGAGCAGGTCGAGGCTCTCCAGCAGGTTGAAGGACTCCGCGGACTCCGCCGTGCCGGTGGCGCCGTCCGCGGTGCCGGCGCCGGCGCCGGCGCCGTTCGGATCCGCAGGAGCCTCGGCGGCCGACGGTTCGGTCGCCTGGGCGAGCAGGAGGGGGGCGTCGTCCATGTCCATGTCTCCTCGACGTACGAGCGTCCGTGCTCAACGTCCGATATCGGCGAGCGGGGGACGATACCTCCACTGGAGGGTCGCGCCGAGGATGGCGAGCGCGATCCAGGCCACGAGGACGGGCTCGGGGCGGCTCGGGCCGACCCAGCCGCCGGCCACGAGGCCCTCGGGCAGGTGCAGGCCGCCGAGGATCACCAGGATTGCGCCGACCGAGGCGGTCGCGGCGCGGGCGGCGAGCTCCGCTCGGGTCAGCCCGAGGCCGACGCCGCTGGCGATGCCGCCGATGGCGAGCAGGAGCATCGTCGGATCGCGCGGTGGCGCGGGCGGGGACGCTCCGCGGGAGGCGGCGCGATGCGGGGCGACCGGAGCGTCCGCCATGGCCGACGGGCTCGCGACCGGCTCGTCCCGTCCGGCGAGCGACCGCAGGCGCCGCCCGGCATCGGCCACGGCCTCCGCCAGGCGATCGTTCGCGCCGACGTCGAGGGCGAGCCGGGCGAGCCGGTCCGCGCCCGCGAGCGCCGCGGCCCGGCCGATCGCCACCCTCGGCTCGTCCGCCGACTCCGGATGCGCCGGCGGGGCGGCGAGCCCGAGCATGGCCGACCGCAGCCCTGCCGTCGCCGCGACCGGGCCAGGGTCCCGGATCGGGGCGGGACCGGAGTCCGCCCCCGCGCCGGCGACGGCGCCGGACCGCGAGCCTCGGGCCGGGGCCGTGCCGGCGAGGGAGCTCGGCGCGGGCGCCGCCACCGTGTCGGCGCCCGCGGCCGCCGGGAGCGGCTCGAGGTGGGGGGCCGCCATCGCGTCCCAGGCCGCCACCGTCGCCGGAGCCGCGATGCCGAGGCTCAGGGCCAGCACCGCGGTGGCGAGCAGGCGGGCCGCGGCGGCCGCGACCAGGCCGCCGGCGACGGTGCAGCCCGCGACGGGGAGGAGGACGTTCGCCCCGGGCGCGGCGGTCGCCACCAGGCCCGCGGCGAGGAGGCCGGCGAGGGCGCCGCCGGCCAGGGCGAGGAGCAGGCGCAGGTGTCGGCCCCCGCCGAGGCAGATCGTCGTGCCGGCGGCGAGGATCAGGAGCGCGGCGGCGGGCGGCGTGAAGCCCGGGGGAACCAGCAGCGGCAGCCAGGCCCCTGCGGCCTCCGCGAGCGCGGCGACCGGGTCGGCGGCCGCATCGGACGTGGTCGCCGGGTCGAGTCCGGGGCCGGGAGACGGGTTCGCGAACGCGGTGGTCATCGGGCGGGGGGCGGAGGAAGGTGGTCGGGCCAGCCCCGTCGGGTGGGCGGGCGTGGCGAGGCGAGCGAGCGATCGGGCGAAGCCGCGGGGCCGAGGCCGGGGGCGTCCGGCTCGGAGGCCGTCCCGGTGGGGGAACGGTCATCCGCGGGGCCGGGGCAAGCGAGGGACCCGTCGATCCGCGTCCGCATTCGTCCCGAAGGCGGCGCGACTCGCACGCCTGCCCCCGGCCCCCTACCTTCACGGCCGGAATGAGCCTCCCCGAGCCCGAGCACGGACCGAATCCCGACCGGCCGCCGGATGCGTCCGGGCCCGACGGCGGCCCTGCGTCCGGACCTGCGGGGGCCCAGGGGACGGGGGTCGACGGACCGCGAGCGGAGGGGCCGGGAGCCGGCGGCTCGGAGGCGGAGCGTCCATCCGGCGCGGCGCCGGCGCTCTCGGAGGCCGCCCTCGCCGACCTTCGGGCCCGGATCGACGACGTGGATCGCCGCGTGATCGAAGCGCTCAGCGAGCGGGCCCGGATCGTCACCGAGATCGGGCGGAGCAAGCGCGCGTCGGGCTATCCGATCTACGCGCCGCACCGCGAGGCCGAGGTGCTCCGCCGGGTGCTCGACGCGAATCCCGGACCGCTGCCGGGCCGGACCCTCGAGGCCATCTACCGGGAGCTCATGAGCGGCTCGTTCATGCTCGAGCAGCCGATCCGCGTTGCGTACCTCGGCCCCGAAGGCTCCTTCAGCCACGTCGCCGCCGGGCGGCATTTCGGCCACTCGGTCGATCACGTGCCGCTCGAGGGCATCGACGGGGTTTTCGAGGAGGTCGCGGCAGGACGGGTCACCTACGGCCTCGTGCCGTACGAGAACTCGATCGGCGGCGGCATCACCGACACGCTCGACGCCTTCCAGGGACACGAGGTCACGATCTACGCCGAGGCGCTGATCGAGGTCCGACACAACCTGCTCGCCAACGTGCCGCCGGAGCGGATCCGCCGGATCCACTCCAAGCCGCAGGTCTTCGCGCAGTGCCGCCGCTTCCTCGCGGCCCGGTTCCCCGACGCCGAGCTGGTGCCGGCGCTCTCGAGCTCCGAGGCGGTCCGGCAGGCGGCCGCGGCCGGTCCGGACGGCGAGACGGCCGCGATCGGGTCGTCGCTGGCGGGCGAGATCTACGGCGTCAACACGCTCTTCGAGCACGTCGAGGACACCGCCGGGAACATCACGCGCTTCCTGGTGCTGGCCCGCGAGGCGGCACGGCCGAGCGGCGACGACCGCACGTCGATCATGTTCACGACCGCCCACCGCCCGGGAGCCCTCGTCGACGTGCTCGCGGTCTTCCGCGATCACGGCCTCAATCTCAGTCACATCGAGAAGCGGCCGAGCCGGCGGGAGAACTGGGAGTACACGTTCTTCGTGGACGTGGACGTGCACCACGAGACCGAGCCGACTCCGGCCGCGATCGAGGCGGCCCGCGCCCACACCAGGTCGCTGCGGGTGCTCGGGTCGTATCCGCGGGCCCGCCGCATCCTGTAGCCGGGGCCGACTCGCCGGGCAGTCCGGCGGCTGGGAAGCCGGGAAGCGGGGCAACCGGGTGGCCGAGCAACCGGGTGGCCGAGCAGCCGAGCAGCCGAGCGGCCGAGCGGCCGAGCAACCGGGCGGCCGGCTCGCCGAACCGGCGGGGCGTCGACCGGTCGGGCGGCCCCGGCCGCCGCGGCGTTCACCGTGCCCGCGACCCGCGCGCCCCGCGCGACCCCGCCGTCGAGCGGCCGGCCGTCCCGTCCGGCCCGGGACCGCCTCAGGTCCCTCGGGTGTCTCCGAAGAGCTCGACGTGCAGGCGGTGACAGTACCGCCATCCACGCCGGAGACAGGCCCGCACCACCCACGCCACGGATCCCGGCGCGGGGACGCTGGTGCCCTCGGGCATCAGCATCACCTCGGACGGCCGCCACCCCGAGAGCTCGGACAGCAGCTCGTCGATCTCGGCGAGGTCGTCCGGGCCGGTGACGACGAACTTCAGCTGCCGATGCGGGAAGCCGTCGAGGAGCCTCTGCAGGACGTCCGGCCGCCGTCGGTCGCGTTCGTGCCGCCTGCGCCAGCGACCGTCGGGATCGCGCGGATCGCCGGGCTCGGGCGCCGAGCTCGAGAGCTTCGGGCTCAGGCTCATGAGGTCGCACGCGATCTCGTCCGGGCCCCGCAGCACCGTGCCCGCGGTCTCGATCGTGACGTGCATGCCGGCGGCCCGCATCGCGCGGGAGAGGGGACCGATCCCGTCGAAGATCATCGGCTCGCCCCCGGTCAGGACGACGTGCCGCGCGGGCGTGGCGACGGCCTCGGCGACGAGTGCGTCGATCGACCGCGGCTCGTGCTCCGGCGTCCAGCTCGCGTACGGGGTGTCGCACCAGCGGCACCGCAGGTTGCAGCCCGACAGACGCACGAAGAGGCTCGGGACGCCGGTGAGGGCCCCTTCGCCCTGCAGCGAGAGGAACGTCTCGCTGATCGGCAGCGGGCGGGCGGCGACCGACGGGCGGGCGGGGCTGCCCGCGGCCGGCCCGGGCGCCCGCCCCGGCGCCGGCGCCGGCGCCCGGGCTCCGCCCGCGCGCCCGCCGCCCGCCTGC